>JAFMIA010000131.1 GCA_017854255.1 Pseudomonadales bacterium | reverse complement strand
GCCTGGGACGTAGCCTGCCAGCTTTGCAATATTGTGACGTTCAAAGCGTTTACTGCTCATCTAAAAACCTCTCATAGCTGACGTCCAATACCTCAGCAAAAATTTTTCCTGCGGGCCGATCAATAACAACGTCATCACCGACTCTTTTTCCCAATAAGGCGCGAGCCACTGGACTATTTAAGCTGATCCAACCCTGAGCTAAGTCGAATTCATCTTCTCCAACAATTCGAAGCGTCATCAGATCATCGTTGTCAGGCTGAAGTCGAACCCAGGCGCCAAAAAAAATCTTCTCAGTATCTTGGGGCGTTCGATCCACAACTTCCAAAACATCAAGCCGTTTTTCAAGAAACCGGACTCTACGGTCGATTTCTCGAAGCAGCCGTTTGCCGTAGATGTAATCGGCATTTTCAGACCGATCGCCCAATGCCGCCGCAGCGGAGACCTGCTGGGTGATCTTCGGACGTTTGTCCCGCCAAAGATACTGCAACTCGGCCCGGAGATTACTCGCGCCTTGTGGCGTGATGTAGACCTTTTCGCTCACCTTGATGCCCTCGTAGACTGTTGAACCCGAACCATGATTATCCAAGCTGAGTTCAGCGGCGAGTCACCGCTGCTTGCCGCTGGCGGCAAGCGCCAAAGTCGGATTGCTTGGAAACATTCCGCGTAAACCATGCTGACGGTTCCCGTTTCTGATCGCATCGCGACAAGATCGCCAAATCATTTTTTTTTGCTTAAACCAGAAATTTAATTCCTGAACAATGCCGTGTCTTAGCCTTGAAACGCGAACAGGGTCTTTAAGCTTCTGGTCAGCAAACACCAGTTGCCCTTGAATTCCGCAAGGGGAGTATTATACATAAGCCCAAGCGCGAAAAACGCGACGTATAAGCAGATTATCGAATCACTGAGGATTCACAATGAGAATGGATAAATTGACCACTGCGGTGCAGCAAGCTTTATCTGACGGCCAATCTTTGGCCGTTCAAAAAGATCACAATATCTTGGCGCCTGTGCATATATTTTCCGCGTTGCTTCAAGATCGAACAGGCACCGTTTGGACGCTTCTGGGTCAAATGGGTGTAAACCTTGAGCAGCTATTGAAGGGGGTGAGCGACTTACTGGCTGCGCTGCCCGTTGTTAGACCGAATCGCGGTGAGGTTCAACCGGGTCCAGAACTGATTCGCTGGCTGAACCTTGCCGAGAAGAAAGCCCACGAGTTGGGAGACGACTTTATCTCAACCGAAGTACTGTTACTGTCACTTTTTGAAGGCACCGACGCCTTAGCCAAACAGCTTCAGAGCAGTGGCGTTAATCCAGATGCCATGGCGCGCGCAATCAAACAAGCTCGTAATGGCGCACAAGTTGACAATGAAGGCTCGGAGACCGAGCGCCAGGCGCTCCAGAAGTACACGGTTGATCTCACGGAACTTGCTCGTTCAGGAAAACTGGACCCCGTCATCGGGCGCGATAGTGAAATCAGACGAACCATTCAAGTGTTGCAGCGCCGGACTAAAAACAACCCGGTACTTATTGGCGCGCCGGGCGTCGGCAAGACCGCAATTGTTGAGGGCTTGGCGCTCCGAATTATCAATCAAGAGGTGCCCGAAGGTCTCCGGCACAAAATCATTTTGTCGTTAGATTTAGCAGCGCTGGTCGCGGGCGCAAAATTTCGTGGCGAATTTGAGGAACGGCTAAAAGCTGTTCTAAAAGCGCTTGAAAGTCGGCGAGACGAGGTTATTTTATTTATTGACGAGCTACATACGGTTGTCGGTGCGGGCCGTGCGGAGGGCTCAATGGATGCTGGCAATATGCTAAAGCCTGCACTCGCGCGTGGCGATCTCCATTGTCTGGGTGCGACAACACTTGATGAATATCGACAATATATTGAATCGGACAAGGCCCTAGAGCGGCGCTTTCAGCGCGTTCAAGTCAATGAGCCCAGCACCCAAGATGCGATTGCGATTCTTAGAGGCCTTAAAGAACGTTATGAACTGCACCATGGTGTGACCATCACCGATCCCGCAATTATTTCGGCGGTCCAACTTTCCCAACGCTACATTACAGATCGCCAGCTGCCCGACAAAGCCATTGATCTTATTGATGAATCCGCAAGTTCCATTCGGATGGAAATTGATTCAAAACCGGAAGAGATGGACCAACTGGAAAGAAAGCTTATTCAACTTAAAATTGAACGTGAGGCGCTCAGCCGAGAAGAGGATAGTCAGTCGAAAAAGCGACTGGAAGAGCTTGAGGGTGATATTTTGGCGCTAGAGCGCGCGTTTGCTGACTTAGATGAAGTTTGGCGTCGAGAAAAACACTTGCATCAGGGTGCTCAGAACCTAAAAGAGTCGTTGGATCAAGCTCGGCAAGAACTCGAGGTCGCCAGGCGAGCCGGCGATCTGACGCGGATGTCCGAATTACAATATGGCCAAATCCCTGCCCTTGAAAAACAAATTGAGGACCAAACCAGCGGCCATAAAGTTGCGGCGAAACTCTTCAGAAACCAAGTGACTGAGGACGAAATTGCCGAAGTCGTGTCGAAGTGGACGGGCATTCCCATTCATAAAATGCTGGCCAGTGACCGTGAAAAACTCTTAGATCTCGAAACGGAATTGGCGCGCCGCGTCGTGGGTCAGGCAGACGCAGTTTCAGCTATCGCCAATGCCGTGCGCCGCGCTCGTGCTGGCTTGTCTGATCCCAACCGCCCCAATGGTTCTTTCTTGTTTTTGGGCCCAACAGGCGTCGGCAAAACAGAGCTTTCGAAAGCCTTAGCCGAAAATCTGTTCGATTCGGAACAAGCACTGATTCGGCTGGATATGTCGGAATACATGGAAAAGCATGCCGTATCCCGCTTGATTGGTGCCCCACCGGGTTATGTGGGCTACGAGACAGGCGGCTACTTGACAGAACAAGTTCGGCGCAAGCCCTATGCAGTCATATTGCTAGATGAGATTGAGAAGGCGCATCCCGATGTTTTTAATATCTTGCTGCAAGTACTCGACGATGGTCGACTGACCGACAGCCATGGTAGGACTGTGGATTTCAAAAACACGGTTCTCATTATGACCTCGAATCTCGCCTCTGACGTGATCCAGTCTGCAGCGGGTGCGTCTTGCGCGGATGAGATCAAAGACGCGGTGATGGCGGTCGTTAAACAGCACTTTCGACCAGAGTTCCTCAATCGAATCGACGACAGTGTGGTTTTTCAGCCTCTGACAGAAGTCAATATTAAAGCCATAGCACGCATTCAAGTCGATCGTCTGTTGGCGCGGATCGCGGAGCAGGGTATCGAAATGACGCTGGAAGATGAAGTCTTCAACAACCTAGCGGAAGCAGGTTTCGATCCAGCCTATGGCGCAAGACCGCTGAAACGGCTGATTCAGCGCATGATCGAAAATCCACTGGCTGAAGCGATTTTGTCTGGTGCCGTTGACCAAACACGCCCCGTGGTGGTTGCCATGTCGGATCAGGGCCTCGTTTTTAAATGCAAATAATACTGTACAAGCATACAGCTATAGAGTACTGTACGCTTGTACAGCAATTTAGGCGGTCAACGATCACGCGAGTAAAGCGTCGGGATAGCTAGATAACGGCCTCCGAGGTTGGTGAAACGGCGAAACCTCAATAGATTTTTTTTGGATGACGCTGATGAAGGTGATGATGATAAGGAGGGCTCAACGATGTTAGAGACTAAAATGTTAGAGGCTAAAATGTTTGAGGCAAAAATATTAGAGGCTAAAATTGAAAACCAATCCTTTGCGTTCGTCCCAGGTCGAATTCGGCCTAGGTCGGTAAACAAATCAAAGGTCGGCAAGCGAAAGCTCGGCCCAAGAGAGCTCGGCCAAAGAGAGAGCGGTCAATTAAACAGCAGCTCGCTGTCGATGACGGCCTTGCCATCACGATCCGATAAAGTGTGCGTTGCGACAAATGACAAGGATCATTCTCGATTAGCGATGCAAGCCGCGAAACGTATGAAATCCAGCAAAGACAAGCTTCGGACGGGTCGTTTAGTCTGCCTTCACCTCAGGTCTTTATTAACTGCAGCACAATTTCCGGAGGCGCTGCCGCAACGACCAGTCGGAACCCAATCAATTGAAAACCGGCAGTACCCACTCCCCATGTAACGAGGTGTCCTGTTGGACGCTAATGCGCCTTTTTTAGAAGGCATTCCGCAATTGGCGGCGATTGCGGTTAATCGACCTGCTTTCCGATAGCTGCAATAATGCCGACCGAACGCTCTAAGCCCGCCTTGCTATGTCAGATCATATTCAAACCATTGTTATCGGGGCCGGTGCTGTCGGCTTAGCGATCGGCCGTGAACTTGCTCGAGCCGGTCAAGAATGTCTAATCCTAGAAAGCACACCCAAAATCGGACAGGGTGTTAGCAGCCGCAATAGTGAAGTCATTCATGCTGGTATCTATTATCCAAAGGGCTCCAATAAGGCCAACCTCTGCTTGGAAGGCAAAGCCCTGTTGTACGACTTCTGCATGCAATATTCAGTGCCCTTTAAACGCTGCGGTAAATTAATTGTTGCGACCAATACGTCAGAACTTGATCAACTTACGGGTATTGCTGACTCAGCCTATCGCAACGGCGTCACCGACCTGATCGAGCTCACACAGTCTGAAGTTGCCGTGCTAGAGCCCAATGTGCAGGCCCTCGGGGCGTTGTTATCGCCTTCTACCGGAATCTTAAGTGCGCAGGATTACATGAATGCGCTGCTCGGAGATTTCGAGGCCAATGGCAGACTATTGAGTACTCAGTCTGCAGTCTCTCAGATA
>JAFMIA010000130.1 GCA_017854255.1 Pseudomonadales bacterium | reverse complement strand
GTTTCATCTGGAACCTCTCGACGCCTGAGAATGCGGGTTTCATCTGGAACCTCTCAGGTCTTGAGAATGCGGGGTTCATCTGGAACCTGTCCAATCCTGAGAACGCAGGCTTCATCTGGAACCTGTAGTTGGCATCCCCGACACAGATGTGTTTTAACTTGTGACTGGGTGAAAATGCTGTTCTGATAACGGTTTCGGGGTATTTGGATCAACCGATTGGTCTCATTGAGCTTTTTGTGCGCTTTCCTATCGAGCATTACGGCTGTCGTGAATCACACCAGCCGATTTGTCTGCGATCCAGGGCGCTTGTTCTTTGGTTGCAGCCTACTCGCGTTGGTCATGCTAATCACAACCCCAGTCTCGGCCATAGAAGCCCTAGTCAACAAGCGCGCGATTGTTTTTGATCACCTAACCACCGAGAACGGTTTGTCGCAAAATGGCGTGACCACTTTTGTTCAGGACCGGCAAGGGCTGATCTGGATCGGAACGCAAGAAGGGCTCAATCGTTATGATGGCTATGAGTTTACGAACTTTTATCATCTGATTGAGGATCAAAATTCCCTCTCTCACGACCAAGTCTGGTCCCTGCTTGCGGATCAAACTGGTGGCATCTGGGTCGGGACGGATGCCGGGCTGGACCGCTTTAATCCCGTAACCCAAGGTTTCGAACATATCCCGCTTAAGCCGTCTGTTGAAACAAACGCGGCGATCTCAGTGTATGCACTCGCGGAGGGCTCGGCGGGCGTCATTTGGGTCGGGACTAATATTGGATTAATAGCGCTTCAACCCGACGGCACGATGGCTTGGTTTGAGCACGAGCTGAATAATCCCAATAGTATCGGGGCGGGCAGCGTTCGGGCGCTGTATCGCGATCAGGCTGATCGGTTGTGGGTTGGCACGGATTCGGGCGGCATAACGGTGATTGATACTCAAGGTCAGGTCAGAGAGCGTTATGTCTCGGATCCATTGAACCCGAACTCGCTGTCGGAAAACGCGGTTCGCGCCATTGCATCGGACACCCTTGGGCGGCTCTGGGTCGGCACCTATAGCGAAGGCGTGAGCATCTTTGATGAACGGGACAATCGTTGGTTTCGCTTGCGGCATGACCCCAAAGACCCCACCTCTGTCACAGGAAATCGCATCCGCACGATTCTCAAAGATACGGGCGGAGACCTTTGGATTGGGGCCGACGGGGGGCTGAATCTTTGGCGATCTGGGGGAGAGGGATTCCAACAATATCGGGCGGATCTGTCTAATAGTAAAAGTCTGAGTGACAACACAATTCTGTCCTTATTTCAGGATCAAGGGGGTGTTATTTGGGTTGGGACGTTTAATGGCATCAGTAAATGGAATGCAACCGTCGAAAAATTTCCAGTCTTTAAACTCCAAGCCACGATTTTTGATGAGATCTCATCGCCGTCGATCTCTTCTTTTGCCGAAGATAAATCCGGTAATTTGTGGATCGGTACTTTCGAAGGCCTCAGTGTTTGGGCCGCCGATGAAAGCGATCCCGTGTTTTTTAATGCAGATTCAATGGGTCTGAGTGGCAAGCGGGTCATGGCGCTTGCGGTGGTTGATGATGAAATTTGGGCCGGCACGATGATTGGCGGCCTCAACGTCATCAAGGATGGGCAAGTTGATCGAGTGTATCGCTTCGATCCCAATGATCCCAGGTCGCTGTCGTCGAGTGCCGTTAGCCGGATTTATTTGGATTCGAAGGGGCGGCAATGGATCGCAACCTACGGCGGTGGTATAAATTTGTTCGAGCCAGGAAGGGGGTTTAAGCGCTTTCCCAGCTTGTCTAATCCGAAAGGGCAATTTAGCGATCTTCGAACGCTCGATATTCTCGAGACGCGATCGGGTCTGCTCTGGGTGGCAACCGATGGTGGCGGTATTACAGTCTTGGACGCGGTCACCGGCGACACCTCCGCATTACTCTATGATCCGAACGATTCTGGGAGCTTGTCGAGCAACAATATTGTCTCGCTCTTAGAGACCGATCAAGGGATATGGGTTGGAACACGGGACCGTGGCATCAATTTTTATGATCCAGTTTCCGCAACCTTCTCCCGGTACTCGAAAGCCGATGGCTTGGCGAGCGACGCGGTATTTGGCTTGTTGGAAGATGCGGCTGGACGCATTTGGGTTAGCGGCGGTAAAGGGCTGACGATGATTGACCCGATGACCATGCAATTCCAGTCGTTTGATTCAAGTCATGGTTTGCAAAATACTGATTTCAATAGTGGCGCCTACCTCGGCCTGTCGGATGGGCTTTTTATCTTTGGGGGTAACAATGGCTTCAATGTCTTTGATCCTGTCAAAATCCGAACCAAAAATAATTACGTGCCTGAAATTACGCTGACGGAATTTAGTAAATTCAACCAAGTTGAACTTAACAGTAGAGCCTTGGATGAAATGGCGGAGTTGGTCCTGGATTATCAAGATTCCGTCATTGGCTTCAAGTTTGTTGCTCTGGATTTTACGGCGCCGCTTAAAAATCAGTTCCGGTATCGGCTAAAAGGATTTGATCTGGATTGGGTTGATTTAGTTGGCGAGCATCAAACCACTTATACGAATCTAGATCCTGGTGACTATGAATTCGAAGTGATTGGTTCGAACAATGATCTGGTTTGGAATGACCGCGGTGCATCCATTCGAATCACCGTTTTACCACCGCCCTGGGCCACTTGGTGGGCTTATCTGGGTTACCTCACAGTCTTGATTGTGACGGTCCTGTTGTTGTTAAAAAATAATACGCGCAGGCAACGCTTTGAAGCGGAGAAACGCTACAGTCAACGATTGCAGCTCTATATCGAGTCCCTTGAGCAGGCAACTGAGTGCATTATCATTGCCAACGAAAAGCATGAGATTTTGTTTGCGAATCATGCGATAGCCGCGGTTCATGGATTAGTCCCCACGGCGGCTGTTGGGCAAGATGTTGTGACGGCGTTAATCAGCGACGAGGCGCAAAAGGCTGCTGTGACCCAAGCGCTTGAGCTCACGGGACGTTTTGAGGGTGAGATTGCGGGACCTCCGACCGCGCCAAATCAAACAACCGAGGTGACAATTGCAAGGGTTCAGGATTCAAAATTAAGCGAATCTGCCTTAGTGTCTATTTCCAGGGATATCACCCATCGAAAACAAACCGAAGCCGAGCTGACGGACTACCGAAAAAACCTTGAGTCGCTTGTAGCTGAGCGTTCGGTTGCGCTTCAGCGCGAAATATCTGAACACAAAGAGGCTCGGAGTGAGCTTGCCGCTTCGTTGATGGAAAAAGAGTTGTTACTGAAAGAAGTCCATCATCGCGTTAAAAACAATATGCAGGTCATTTCCAGTCTGCTGAATATGCAAGCAGATGCTCAGGATGACGCGGTATTGGTGAGCCTGCTTGGCGAGAGTCAACAGCGGATCAAGTCAATGTCACTGATCCATGAAAGCCTTTATCAGTCCGACAATCTGCTCGAAATTAATTTTGAAGATTACATTCGCACCCTGGCGACGGGCTTGTGTCGATTTTATACGATCCCAGGTGTTGAGGTGCAATTGGAGGTTTTGGTCGATCAAGTTGCCCTCGAGCTGGACACTGCGGTGCCTTGCGGCTTGATTATTAATGAGCTGATTTCGAATGCGCTCAAGCATGGCTTTAAGACGGGACAAGCGGAGTCTGCTGTGATCGATGTTCAGTTCGTTAAGGATCGTGATTGGTATCGGTTAAAGATTTCCGATAACGGATGCGGGTTGCCAGCGGATTTTGATCCAAAGCAGTCGGGCTCAATGGGAATGGAAATTGTTGATATTTTGACGCAGCAGTTAGAAGGCCGGTTGTCCTTTCAGTCAACGGATGGCGCACAGTTTTTAATTGAGTTTCCAGCAGTGGAGCGAAAAGCCCATGAGTAGAGTATTTGTTGTTGAAGACGAAGTGCTTGTCGCCCGAGATATTAAAAGCCGACTGGAAAAGCTCGGCTATCAGGTGATTGGCACGGCGGCGAGAGGCGATGATGCGGTGAGCCGCGTGCTCAGTGAGCGGCCCGATCTGATTTTGATGGACATAAATCTTAAAGGCGATATGGACGGCATCGAGGCCGCGGATCGGATACGGGCAGAGGCAGATCTGCCGATTATCTTTTGCACGGCGTATTCGAATGATGAGACGCTGGCACGCGCTAAGGTGACGGTGCCCTATGGCTATGTGCTAAAGCCGTTTGACAACCGTGAGCTCGAAATAACCATTGAGATTGCGCTCCACAAGCATCAGATGGAGGTGGCGCTTAAAGCCGCTGGCGTGCGTTTGGAAGCCACCTTGCAAAACTTGGATGATGGGGTTCTGACAGTCGATCAAGCTGGGGTAATTCTGCTTGCTAATCCAATGGCCGTTCAGCTTTTAGGACTTCCAAAAGAAGTGTTGATGGGTTTGAACGCAGAGGCGGTGTTGCGCTTTGAGCCGCTCGATACAACGGGCACTGTTATTGATATCGCCGCGCTGTTACAGGAACAGCTGGCGCTGCCGAGCAGTTTTGATCGCCAGGTGTTATTGCGACAGGACCAGGATGCCTTGCCGGTCGCCGTTGGGCTGAATTGGTTCTCGCCGGGTGAGGCGCCGTTGCTCGTGATCTCACTGCGGGATTTGACGACGCAGATCGCCCAAGAAACGCAATTGGTCAAAACCGCCTTTTATGATGACCTGACGTCGCTCCCGAATCGGCAACTGTTTCTGGACCGCCTGACCACGCGATTGATTTCCAAACGGGCCGATGATGGTCAGGGTCCGGCGCCGTTTGCGGTGGTGGTGATCAGCGTTGAAGGCTTGAGCG
>JAFMIA010000047.1 GCA_017854255.1 Pseudomonadales bacterium | reverse complement strand
GTGCTCTTGCACAACCCCAATCGAGAGGCCAAATCGCGCGCAGTCAGTTGAGATTGCCGATCGAGGATTTTGGCCTCCCACAGCGCGAGCAGGATACACACCTGGGTGAGGGTCGCCCCAGGGGCATGCTTTAACACAAGCGCTGCAAAATCGCCCGCAAATCCAATGGAAGGATACGCCGTTTGAAAACCAAATACCGAGTCCCGCTCTTGGATCAACTGCCCGGCCTTGCAAAACCACGCTCGATGATCTCGAACGAGCCCTATTTTTGGCCATATTTCCTGGCCGATGATTTCAATTCGATCTTTTAACACCGCCCGCCTTAAATAGCGGCGAACAAAGGCGACCGGTTCATTAACGACTCGACTGAGCGCAACTTCATCTGCGGTACAGGCCTGATTCAAATCAAAGAACTGGCCATTTAAATGACACTTTAAACGATAGGTCCGCAAACTGGTTTTGGAGGTTTGCATCTGAGCCAATGCTAAACTGGACATCGTCGTGACCATGGATAACGCATGCCGCGAACGCTTTGGCAAAGCCTGCCGCAGGATAAAAGAATCCGCCAGTTGATTCACATCGTTTCCTTGGCCGCGCCGCGCGCGGCCTTAACTCAAGAACCCTATCTTTTACTACAGCCAAAGGCTTGATATCAACCACGATCAGTCATCGTCTCGAGGATCTACATTAGGAGGCCTAGTCAAATCATAAACACCCTTTGGATCACAATTCATAGCGGGTTTTTAGCAGATGATCGGACGTCCTTGATGGTAAACCCCGCCTGACTGACACGGCGCGGGTCCGGCAACTGCCCAACCCGGCGGTAGTCGCCGCGATCCATTGCTTGACGAAACGCTTGGATATTGCCCCATTGATCTCCTTGTCGGCCTGATGCGCCCAGACCAAAGCCTTCAACGGTTGCGCCATACGTCAGCGCTTGCATCCCGAGCCGGTGCAGCAGTTTCGGTGAGGCGGCATCGATGATCTCAGGCAAGGTCGAGACAACCCAATTTTCTTGTTGGCGCATCCACGGCTTCACATTACTCATAGTGGCGACGAAGCGGCGCTGATCGGTGCGGTTAATACCCGTGCCATGCCACAACCTGCCATCAAACAACATAATTGTGCCAGCAGGGGCCTTTAGGTTGATGGGCCTCGGCATATCCGTCAGCGCGCCACCGCTGCCGGCGCGAATTAGGTTTTGATGACTGCCTGGGATAACCAAGGTCCCACCATTGTCTGCATCAACGTCCTGCGGAATAAACATCGTATTCACCAACGCTGGCGCAGCCTCCGTGACCCAGGGCAACAGCGGCGCCTGATCGATATGCAGACCCTGAGGATATCCACCAGGATCCGCACCATTGGCTAAAAAGCTATGGCAAATCCAACCTTCGCCCAACGTTTCGTTCAGCATCGCTTCTATTAACGGGCCCGCTTGGACATGCTCTGGATCCTGTTCAATGCAGCCTCGAAAACAGTCTCCCTTATTGATTAGACATGGGACGTACTGCCCGGAGGGCGTCTGATGGGCAATACCCGCCGCCGCTTCTGCGTTTGCTTGTGCAAGCAGGCGGTTTAAAAACGCATCACACTGCGCCTTAGACAATCCGTCCTCGATTAAGCCGTAACCCCATCGCCCAAAATCATGCCTGAGCTGCTGAAAATCTTTTGTTGGCTGGGGCAGGTCAACCCCCTGCCAATCGGGATGATCCACTGCTGCCGCAGTTTCCCAATAATGATCCCCGCCGCTTGGCAGCGGCTCATTCAGCTTAGGCGGCCGTAGCCAAGGGTGATCTCGAAAGAGCGACGCGTAGGGTTCTTTGCTCGCCATAAAATCAGCGAAAAGCGGCGCGCCCTGCGCTTTAGCTGCGGCCACTTCGGTTTCTAGAAACGCTTTTGGGATGCCCAATACCAGATCCTCCTACGGGGTGAATCAGTTTGATTGCTTTAACCACATCGTCACGCTTTGATACAGCAGACCATCACAGCCTTTACAACTTACCGAGTACCATCAGTCTCTGGTGATCAATCTTGGTACAACGATCCTGGATGACCTGAATGCGCTGGGCTTCAAGACTTGCCGCCACACCGGGATGCTCGATCCCCAACTGCATCCAAAAACACAAAGGCGCAAGGCTTAGGGCGTCGTCCAAGAAGCTGGGCATTCGATCGCTCCGCTGAAACAGATCAATCATATCAATGCGGATCGGTACACTCTTTAGATCCGGATAACACACCTCATCAAGGATCGCCGTGTAGTTTGGGTTAACCGGGATGATGCGGTAGAACTGCTTCAAATACTGCGCAACGCCAAAGCTCGCCTTTGACGGATCCGGTGACAAGCCAACAATCGCGATGGTTCTTGTCACCTGAAACAGATGAATCAATTGCTCGTCCAGTGTGCCTTGCATGCCCCTACTCGGTTTTGGGTCGTCGCATCCAACGACTGCTTTGACTGACGTCTTCAATAGGCTCGCCCTGCTTGTGCCAGCCGCTAAAGCCCGCCTCCAAATGTGCGACGTTGCGAAAACCCATATTGGTTAGGGATTGCACGGCAAGGACGCTGCGCCCACCGCCGGCACAGAACACCACAGTTCGCCGATCCGCTTGAAAGTAATCGCGATAGTAGGGGCTCGCTGGACTCGCCCAAAACTCCAGCATGCCGCGCGCGCAATGCACAGCCGTTGGGATCGTGCCTAAATCAATACGCTCTTGAATCTCTCGGATATCGATCAGCAATAAATCTGGATTCGACGCCTGCTCTGCTTTAAGCGCCTCGATGCTGAGGTTTTCAATCTTGGACTTCAACGCGGTGGTATGCGCAAAAATATCTTGGATCGTCATAACCTGTCCTCATTCATAAAAGTGTGTGCTCAACTCTTGCGACCTTATCACAGTGTAATTTCAACCGGCTAGGTCGCATCTGTGGCTATTGACGCGCCAGCCGCCTCAAGGTTCAATCTTAGGATTATTCTTCCAACCTTTGAGGTGCAACCCTGTGAAGATCGGCCTATTTTCAACGTTTATGTCACCCATAGCAGATCCCGACATGATCCAAGCCTTCGCCCAGAACATCGAGGCTATGGGCGTGGAATCCTTGTGGATGGGCGAGCATGTGGTCTTGTTCGATAAAACCTCAAACCCCTATCCAGGCAGTCGGGATGGCAAGTTGCCGGTACCAGACGGTGGCGGCATGCTCGATACCGTCGCAACCTTTGGATTTATCGCAGGCTGCACCTCAACGCTGCGACTCGGAACCGGGATCACCCTGCTACCCCAACGCAACCCCATCTACACCGCCAAAGAGTTCACCACCCTCGACTGGTTGAGCCGAGGCCGAATTGATTTCGGGATTGGCGTCGGCTGGTGCCAAGAGGAAGTGGAAGCTTGCGGTTATTCCTTTCATGACCGGGGCGCGCGCTGTGATGAGTTCATCGAAGTCATCCAGAAGCTCTGGACCGATCCGGTGGTTAATTTTGAGGGCAAAACCATTCAACTCAAAGATTGCCGCATGGACCCAAAGCCCGTTCAGACCGGCGGCGTGCCGATGATTATCGGGGGGCATTCCCCTGCGGGGTTTAAAAGGGCCGCCAAGTATGGCGCTGGCTGGTATGGCTTTCAGTTGAATCTTGCGCAAACCGAGGACATGAAAGGCGCCTTAACCCTGGCTCTGAATCATGCAGGCCGTTCTTGGGACGATTTTGAACTGATCATTACGCCGCCCTACCAAATCACCCCAGATCTCGTTAAGGCCTATGAGGACTTGGGCGTCGATCGTTTAATTCTTCATCTTGGAAGCCAAAAACCAGACCGGATCACCGAACGCTTAACCCTCGTATCAGACCTCATGGCCGCGCTGAGCTAAGCCGCCCACAGCGGCTTAAGATCTTAAGTGATAGATGGCGCGCTGCCAGATCGTCGCCAATGGCGCACGGCCGGCTGCACTGAAGAGATTGACGCGAACATCCGCAAACTGATGGCCTTTCTTTTCAAAAAAATCCTCAACCACCATCTGAACGGCAACCTCCGCGCCTTCTTCAATGGCGGAAAAGTTTTGGTGGCGGGTCTCAAGGTGCACCCACGGGTTCATAAGCGCATTCGCCGCAAACACCCAATTGCCACAGCTCAAGACAAACGAGGTATTGGCCCACCCAGATGATCCAGTCTCTGCCGCATCAAAGCGCAGCAATGCGGGCATGGCGGCGGCATCAGCGAAATACGCCGCCATCGGGTGCTGACGGGACCAACGGTAGCGGGCTTCAAGGCCCCCCGTTTGTTTCAACTTAGCAAAGGTTTCAGGCGTCGCCTTTGGCGGCACATACCCCTCAGGCATCAACGTTTGATCCAACCATTTCGGCTTCCCTGCGGCCTCGCCCTGATCCAGGCCAACCCGCGCTTTCGCACAAACCTTACCGGTTGCATCAACCAATTCCGCCTCAAACTGTTCTTCCTCTAGCGCCCTCACCATCACATCAAACGGTTCGCCATGGTAAACCGGGTGCAGAATCTTAATTTCTGCCCACCCCCGATCTAAAAATGCCTGACCCCAGTGGCTCACGGCGGGTTGGGTTAGGTAAGCCGATAGCGTCACGCCGGGAACCAGCCCCCCTTTAAACCCATAGCGCTTGGCCATCTCGTCGCTGTGAATCTGATTTTGAGAGTCGGGCGCCTGATTAAAGGCGAGGCCACTGAAGTTTTGAATCATCGCTGCGCATCTCTTTTTGATCTTTCCGCACGCTAATGCAATTCCCAAGGGCTGACAAGGCGTCTATGCTTGCACGCATGGAAAAATTTGATTACATCATTGTAGGCGCTGGTACCGCCGGATGCGTTCTCGCCAACCGACTCAGCGCCAACCCCGCGCATCGGGTGCTTTTAATTGAATCTGGCGGTAAGGACGACTATTTCTGGATCGATATCCCCGTCGGCTACCTCTACACCATCAACAATCCCCGTTGCGACTGGTGTTTTAAGACCGATGCCGAGCCGGGTCTTAACAATCGTCAAATTGGCTATGCCCGCGGCAAGGGTTTGGGCGGCTCATCCTCAATCAATGCCATGATTTATATGCGCGGGCAGCGCTCTGATTTCGATCAATGGGCCGCACTCGGCAATCGAGGTTGGGGTTGGGACGATGTGCTACCGGTATTTAAGGCCTCCGAAAACTACCAGCACGGCGCCGATGAATTTCATGGCGATCAGGGTGAACTCCGAGTCGAAGAGCGGCGCGTCAATTGGGAAATATTAGATGCCTGGCAAGATGCCGCTGAAGAAATGGGCATTCCCCGAATCAAAGAGTTCAACACGGGCGATAATTTCGGTTGCGCCTACTTTCAAATGAACCAGCGTAAAGGGGTTCGTTGGAGCGCCAGCAAAGCCTTTCTGCGACCCATTCAACACCGCCCGAATTTAACGGTCATGACCAACACCCATGTACAAAAACTGGCTTTGCAGGCCAATGAACATGGGCCGCGCGCGACGGGCGTCTGGATTACAAAAGGCGGAGATGCGCCAAGCCTTGTGACCGCAACGCGAGAGGTGATTCTGGCCGCCGGTGCGGTGGCGTCCCCTCAGATTCTGCAACTGTCCGGTATCGGCGAGGCTGGCTTGATGCAGCAACTGGGTGCGGCCCCTGTCATTGATTTACCCGGCGTTGGGCACAACCTGCAGGATCATCTGCAAATTAGAACCATTTATAAGGTTTCGAACACCACGACCCTCAACCCGAGAGTCAACTCACTTGTCGGTAAGGCAATGATGGGGCTTGAATATCTGTTGTTCAAAACCGGGCCGCTCACAATGCCCCCCTCGCAACTCGGCGCCTTTGCGAAAAGCGATGAGGCGCAACCAACCCCCAATATGGAATGGCACGTTCAGCCCTTGTCGCTCGACCAATTCGGCTCACCCCTGCACTCTTTTAACGCCATTACGCCGTCGGTCTGCAATCTTCGTCCGGCCAGTCGCGGGGCCATCACCGCGCAAAGTCTGGATCCGCTCATGGCGCCCAAAATTAATCTGAACTATTTATCCAGCCCAGAGGATGAAGCAGTCGCGCTTGCCGGATTGCGAATGACGCGGCGCATCATGAAGGCCAAGGCGCTCGCTCGGTTTTTGCCCGAAGAGTGGAAGCCCGGGCCCGAGCGGCAAAGTGATGCCGAACTGCTCGACGCCGCGCGCGACCTTGGTACGACGATTTTTCACCCCGTTGGCACCTGTAAAATGGGCGCCGATCCCGCGGCCGTAGTCGATGACCGGCTCATGGTTCATGGTTGCAAGGGTCTGAGGGTGATTGATGCCTCGATTATGCCGCTCATTACCTCCGGGAATACGAATGCCCCAACGGTGATGATCGCAGAAAAAGGCGCACAATTTATTATTGAGGATGCGGGCTGAGCGCCAACTTTTCTCGCTTAGCGACCTCTTTTTCGAACTTCTTGCGGGTGCGTTGATCAATCGGCAGCGCTAACAACGCCTTTAACCCATCAAGCGGTGGCGTTTGGTAGTTGGCGTGGTAAACCGTGAGTAGCGTCTTAGCCGGCCCCGAATATGCCTCAAATGACCCTTCATCACCTGCGGCAACCGTGCCCGTTCGGATCACCCGGCAGTAAAACCCTGGGCGCGCCGCTTTTTGAAACGCTTTGGCAAACCCTGGCTCTGGAACGGCAGCGGCTAAGACCCCGCACGGAATTCTGGGCGCGGAGACTTCAAGCGTTACATTCGGCAAGCGCAGCCGGTCGCCAATGGCCAATTCAGCGGCATCCAGCCCTCGAATCACCACATTTTCTCCGAAGCCGCCTGCATCAAAGGGTCGTCGATACTGACGCGCCCAAAAGGCATAGTCTTCTTCGGTATAAACGTACACGGCCTGATCCACGCCACCATGGTGTCGATCATCACACACCGCATCCCCTGCTAACCCCAAGCGACTTATCACCACTTGATCATCAACTCGCGTTTTAAAGATCCCGGTTGGGACACTGCGCCGCCCAACCGACAGGGTTTGCCGGACGCCCACATGAACACTCACAACCGTAATCAACCTATTCTCCTTTTTTGTTACGCCGACAGATTACTGCAGCCCGCATCGAACCGAAACCCTCGCGGCGCGCCTGAGGTCAACAATTGAAGAAATAGAATATATTACTGTCCATTAATTCTTTTTAATCCACCGTTCCCGCTTGCTACATTGCGAGCCCTGAACAACACCCATTGCGTCTTAGGCCTCTTGGTTGCCCAACGACGCCAACGAAAACCTTTTAAAGGATCTAACATGTCGGCTTATCTTGACCAAATCGCGGTACTTGAATCGCTCAAAGCGAAAAACTCTGATACTTGGAAAGGCATCAGCGCCGAGTATGCAACCCGAATGCAATTGCAAAATCGATTCAAAACCGGCATTGATATCGCGCAGTACACCGCCGACATCATGCGCCGCGACATGGCAGACTATGACGCCGACACAGCACGATACACGCAGTCTCTTGGGTGCTGGCACGGCTTCACCGCTCAGCAATTGGCCATGTCGGTCAAGAAGCATCGCGGGACCATGGACAAGTCCTACATCTATTTGAGTGGCTGGATGGTTGCGGCCTTACGGTCCAAATTTGGACCGCTGCCAGACCAAAGCATGCACGAAAAAACCTCCGTGCCTGAACTGATTCATGAAATTTACACCTTCTTAAAGCAAGCCGATGCACGCGAGCTGCGCCATATTTTCATCGAACTCGATGAAGCGCGCGCGAGCGGCGCAAGTGTTGACGGCATCTTAGACCGCATCGACAATTTCGAAACCCACGTTGTGCCAATCATTGCCGACATTGATGCTGGTTTCGGCAACGAAGAAGCAACTTATTTGCTTGCTAAGAAAATGATCGAGGCCGGGGCTTGTGCCATTCAGGTTGAGAACCAAGTCTCTGATGCCAAGCAATGCGGACACCAAGCGGGCAAGGTCACGGTGCCACACGAAGACTTCCTATCGAAAATCAACGCCATCCGCTATGCCTTTTTAGAACTTGGTATTGATAACGGCATCATTGTTGCCCGAACTGACTCTCTCGGTGCGGGGCTGACCCAAAAGATTCCTGTCTCAAAAGAGTCCGGTGATCTGGCCAGTCAATATAACGACTTCTTGGAAACCACACCCGTCAATGATTTAAGTGAACTCAAAGACAACGACATTGCCATTCATCAAAATGGCAACCTCGTGAAGCCGGTGCGATTGGATAATGGTTTGTACGCGTTCAAAGAAGGCACCGGCTTTGACCGTGTGGTCTTAGATTGTGTGACCTCATTGACCCATGGCGCAGACTTATTGTGGATCGAGACCGAAAAACCCAACGTTGCTCAAATTGCTGAGATGGTTAATGCCATCAAGAAGCACGTGCCCGATGCCAAGTTGGTTTATAACAACTCCCCGAGCTTCAACTGGACGCTTGCCTTCCGTGAGCAAGTTTTTGCTGAGTGGCAGGCGAGTGGTCAGGACGTCAGCGCCTACCCAGATCCAGCTGACGTGCCAAAAGGTCTTATGTCTGTGGACTTTGATCAATCAACCCTTGCTGTCGAAGCCGATCGATTGGTCCAACAGTTCCAAAAAGATTCTTCGCGTGAAGCGGGCATCTTCCATCACCTGATCACCTTGCCCACATATCATGAAACGGCGTTGGGTACAGACATTTTATCTGAAGGTTACTTCGGTGATCTTGGCATGCTGGCCTACGTCCGGGATGTCCAACGTCAGGAAATCCGGCGCGATATGGCCTCGGTGAAGCACCAGGATCTTGCTGGCTCAAACATCGGCGATGATCATAAGGAATATTTCTCCGGTGACAATGCCCTCTTGGCAGGCGGCAAAGACAACACCATGAACCAGTTCTAACCTTTTAAAAAGCGAGCAAGGGCGCCGTTCATTCGGCGCACCACCTTATTTTTAACGCCTCAATTGGGGCGTTTTTTTTGTCTTTACAAAGACGGACCGGTTTTAACGTTCCGGCTTTCGCAAAGCATCCCTCTGGGGCACAATGTAGGTAGAGGCTTATCATGTATGACGTCATCATCATCGGCGCTGGCAGTGCCGGCAGCGTGCTCGCCAACCGACTCAGCGAAGATCCAAACCGCTCGATCCTACTGATTGAGGCCGGCCCGGACTATGCATTGGCCTCGAATCTGCCCTTTGAATTGGTCAACAGTCACCGCAATGCGGTAGCGGATCATGATTGGGGCCTGGATTATCAGCCGACTGAAACCCAAACCACACGACTACCTCGTGGACGGGTCACTGGCGGCTCCAGCGCCGTCAATACCGCCATTGCGCTGCGCGGCCTACCTGAAGATTATGATGCCTGGCATGACACGGGTAATCCTGGTTGGGATTGGGCATCGGTCTTGCCCTTATTTAACCGCCTAGAGCGAGACCTCGATTATGGCGACGCCCCGCATCATGGCGACGCCGGGCCGATCACCATCCGGCGCTACCCCAAGGATGCGCTCTTGCCCCAACATCAGGCCTTTTTGGATGACGCCGAACGCCTAGGCTACCCTTTTTGCGAGGACGCCAACGATCCTCAATCCGTTGGCGCTGGACCACAACCAATGAACAAGCTGGGACGTCTTCGAATCAGTTGCGCTATCGGCTACCTTGCACCGGCTCGATTCAGACCCAATTTAACGATTCTCTCCAACACCCAAGTCCAGCGATTGCTGATTAATGGGCATCGATGTACGGGCGCTGAAATCGAGCTTCCCACAGGCGAACGCCAGACCGTTCACGGCACGCTCACGATTGTTGCCGCCGGCGCACTATTATCCCCCACCCTTTTAATGCGGTCGGGGCTAGGCCCCGCGCCAATGCTGACGCAATTCGGGATTGAAGTGGTCGAGGACGAACCCAATATCGGCCAAAACCTGTGCGATCACCCTGCTCTGGCGGTGGCCTGCCAGGTCAAGCCCGGGGTGATCATCGACCATGACGCGCCCATCATTCAAACCATTCTGCGCTATACAACCGACGGCGCCACCGATCGCAACAATATGCAACTCGAGCAATTGAGTTATGCCGGCAAGCCCAACGGGCCCCCGATGTTCGCGATCGCCGCGTGTCTTGAATACCAATATGGCCGAGGTCATCTCGCCCTGACTGGGGCCAAAAGCCAAGACCGGCCCAGCATCCACAATCGGTTTTGTGAGGATGATCGAGACTTATTGCCGCTGCTGGCGGGACTAAAAGACGCCTTGCGGTTGACTGAGCAACCCGCTTTACGCGCCATGATTGACGGCATTGCTTTTCCGGACCCGAAGCGTGGCGCAAGCGATGAAGATTTAAAGGGGTTGATTCGGCGATTTGCCGGCAGTGGGTATCATCCTTGCGGCACGATCAAGATGGGCCCTCGCGAAGATGGCGGCAGTGTTGTGAACGCCTCGGGTCAGATGCATCGCTGCGAGGGCTTGGTGGTCGCTGACGCGTCGATCATGCCCCATGTTCCCCGAGCGAACACCAACTTAACCACCATTATGATTGGTGAAAAAATCAGTCAGGATATTCAACGGCATCCCGCCCACTTTGGGTTGTGAGTTAAGGAGCGTGTCTTGCTGTACCTCGTTGCGAAAGTATTTTTTACCGCGATCATTATTGTGCTTGTCAGCGAAGTCGCCAAAAAAAGCGATCAGTACGGCGGCCTGCTGGCCGCATTGCCCTTGACCACGTTCCTCATCATTTTTTGGATGTACTTTGAGGGCGCAACCGATTCTAAAATTAGCAATCATCTACAACTGACCCTGTACTTCGTCTTGCCAACCTTGCCGATGTTTCTCTTCTTCCCTTATCTCATTCATAAATTTGGCTTTCCCATCGCAACCTTGACCTCAATTGCCCTAACGGCGCTTCTGATTTATGGCTTCAAATTGCTGTATGAACAGTTTGGTTTCAAGGTCTTTTAATGCGGCAAGACCTGCCTGGCCCTGGGAAACAAACAGCGCCTTACCTGGTGCATCCATCTCGTCGGCGCGCGGATGAAATCCGTCTGCCCCGGATTGCACGTCAAATAAGATCCTTCATCAAAAACGGCCGCGCCGGCTCGGCCATCCGGCGGCGATTAAAGCGCGAAGCCGGGCGGTTACCCAGTGTTAAAACGGCGTTGGCAGCGCTCGGACTCTGGTTTTTATTACCCGGGATCAGTTCTGCGAACGCGGAGATCGAGGCCCATTCCAAAACCCTGATCGCAAGCATTCCTCAGGCGCCGCGCACGCTGAATACACTGACCGCAGAAAGCGTGAGCTATACCGCCCAAGTATTAGCCCATACCAACGAAGGGCTCCTGCGTTATGACGGCAAACGTCGGCTCACGGGGGGCGTCGCGCAACGCTGGGAAGTTGCAGCCGATCACCTGATATTCTGGCTCCGAGAAGACGCTGCTTGGGAAAACGGCGAGCCCGTGACCGCGCAGGATTTTGTATTCGCTTGGCAGAAACTGGTTGACCCCAGTACTGCCGCACCCTCAGCGAATCTTGCTGCACCCATCAAGCACGCCTCAGCGATCCTTGCCGGCAAAGCAGATCCCAAAACACTCGGCGTCAGCGCACTGAGCGCCTCGATTCTAAGCGTTGAGCTAGCACACCCCTGTGCTTGGTGCCTGAAGCTGATGACCAATTCAATCTTTTATCCGATCAGCCAAGCCTTTTATGAAGCCGCTGGTGAAGCGTTTGGTACCCGCCCCGAGACGCACCTCGCCAACGGCGCGTTTAAAATCACAGATTGGCAACGAGGCAAGCGCATTGACCTGACGCGAAACGCCCAATACTGGCGGCAGGACGAGATTGCACTCAATGCCATTACGTTTAATCACATTGGCGCAGATCCTAGGACGCAGCTGAACCTCTTCCGCAATGATGAGCTGGGGGTTGCGAGCCTCGACCGCGATACTCTGAGCGCGGCCATGAAGGATCGGTTGCGCGTAAAGACCTTTCCAACTGGCCACCTCTTCCATATTCAATTCAGTCATGTCGCCGGCATGCACAGCGCCAATCAATCGCTTCGCTCGGCCATTAGTTTGGTGATCGACAAGGAGGAACTGGTCAATAAAGTGGTCGCAAGCCCGGGCACTCGCGTCGCCGACTCAATGTTTCACGACTGGTTGACCATCGGTGACACGCCCTACCTAACCGAGCGTCCGCCGAGCCGGCATCGACCGGATGTCAACGCCGCCAAAGTGCATCTCGCACGGGCGCGGGCCGAACTCAACTTACCCGCTAGACCCCGCTTGACCCTGACCATTAACGACAGCACGCTCTATCGCCGGGTCGCCGAGTACCTTCAGGCCCGCCTAGACACCCACCTGAACATCGAGCTTTTAATCGATCCACAGACCACGCAACGGATGGTTGAAAAGTGGCGCGCCGGGACCTCGGACATGACCCTCATCACTTGGCCAGTGGATGTTGATGATCCGATGGATCAAATCTCATTCATGGGGGACCCGAATTTCCGGCGCGTCTTCAAAGGCCTTTATGCTGGCGATGATATGGCCGCGCTTTACTATCAGGCCCGGTCTGCGATTCATCAAGCAGATCGGGTCGAGCAGGTTCACAAGGTGCATGAATTCTTTACCGAGCGCGTTACCGTTCTACCCCTGTTCGAGCCTTATGGCGCATTGATCATCAAGCCGAATCTGAAAGGTTTCGTCTGGCAGCCCGTTCGCGGCTATGCCGATTTTCGTGCCGTTCAGATAATGCCCTAAACGTTGTTTGCAACCTATCTTAAACCCTTACCTTTGCGCTCGCTGGGCGTCTCGGGCCGAACTTTTCAAGGGTTATAAAGGCCCGTGTGACAGACGCGCCAGCCCCTGTAAAGCGCCCTCTCTTTTCGGCAAACGTGCTTGACGCGCTCAGCCAGTACCCTTCGCGGCGGCCTGCAGGCGCGCCATTTCTTCCCAGCTGAGGTAGCTGGTTAGCCCTTCATCATCAAAAAAGACAACGGGCCCATCGCAGATGAATAAATATTCCGTATCTTCTAACGCAACCGTCTCGTCATGCAGGACACCATTGGGTTCGTAGTCATAATCGCCGGCGTTGAGAACGCCATCGCGTACCTGCAGCTTGCCTTTTAAGACATAGGTGTGGGCATCGGATAAATGCTTATGGGGCGAGGCAACGTAGCCTTTCTTCCACCGAAACAGCGCCGCCCAACGACCCGTCTCAGGACCAGTCCAGAGCACCTTGATCCACGCCATCCCGGGCTGAGTTTCGATCCAGGGCTCATCTGCCCGCACAATAATATCCGCGAGTTGGTCATTGATCGGCGTAATGTCTTGTCGTGGCATAGTCAGCGTCCTCCGTCATTGGCGAAGTCTTCACGGTAACGCGTTTCAAGGGCGCAAGAAAGCCGTCCCAACAAGACAGCTTTGCAGGCCCTGCCGCATCCACTTGGCGAGATCGCAAGGCCTCCCAAAGGTCGGCATCTTCAAGGTTTCTCGGAGCGCGACGCTCTGCAAAAATCTAAAGCCGCCGGACCTTAGGCGCCTGAAATAGTCCGCGCCAATCTGCCGAGATTCACGCAACGGTAACCTGGCCCGGTCCACTGATGCGCTCAACAGCTCCCCTGCGCCTAACAGTTTGTGCCGGACCGCGGTGAACCTACGCGGTGAACCTATAAGACCACTGCCGACGCGTTGAATACGAGCCCGAGCAACCATCATTTCGGAAAACTTTTTTAGGCCACAGTGATTTTATTCCTAAGGATTTGAAATAGACTAAAGCTCAGTGCAACCCGTCCAACGATCAGGAGACCCCTATGCTTGACCTTGTAATCCGAGGCGCTGACGTCATCGACGGTAGCGGCAGTGCCGGGGTTGTCACCGACGTCGGGATCGAAGGCGATCAAATAACGCTAATCGGTGACGCCGGCCCAGCACATCAAGAAATCGATGGCACCGGACTCGTGCTGGCACCAGGACTCATCGATACCCACGCGCATGATGATGGCGCCTTTCTCCGCCATCCGGATATGACGTTTAAGTTATCCCAAGGCGTCACAACGGTCGTCAGCGGCAACTGCGGCTTCAGCGCAATCCCATTTGATCCGGAATCAGACCCAAGAAAAGCCAGTGGCGGCATCTTGTCCGGACTCAACGGCGCCTTCACCGACTTGAGCGGCTACTTTGACGCCGTGCTGGCCGGCGCGCCCGCAATCAACAACATGATGCTGGTGGGTCACAACACCATCCGAAGCCTGGTGATGGACGATCCCAAGCAAGCGCCAAACCAGCGGGACTTAAAGGCCATGAGCGGCCATGTTGAGCGGGCACTTGAACAAGGCGCTTGCGGGTTTTCGACGGGCCTGATTTACCATCCGGGACGATACAGTCAAACCGAAGAAATCGTGGCCCTGGCCGAACTTGCAGGCCGCACGGGCGCGCTCTATACCACCCATATGCGCAACGAAGGCGATCACCTTTTGGACGCGGTGGAAGAAGCCCTGCGAATTGGGGTTGAAGCCAAGGTCCATACGCATATTTCCCACCACAAAGCCGCTGGGGCTGCGAACTGGGGCAAGGTTGTGCCCTCGCTTGCTCGAATTGATGCCGCGATTGCAGCAGGCCAGCGGGTATCGCTGGATGTTTATCCCTACACGGCGGGCAGTGGCCGAATGATCGAATACTTTAATCTCGACCGGATCAACCGCGACCTTGCGGAAGTCATCCGAATAGCCAGTTGCCCGGCTTATCGTGAATACGAAGGTCAAATGTTAAAAGACATCGCAAAGGCTCAGGACGTCGACATCACCGATCTCGTGCGCGACATCTTAACGGCGCCGCGCGGCGCCGATACGATCTGTATTCAATTCATCATCGATGAGCAGGATGTTGAGTTTAACCTTCGATGGCGAGACATGATGGTGGGCTCGGACGGCATCCCAAACCTGAGAGGCAAACCGCATCCAAGACTGTATGGCACCTTTGCAAAAATCTTAGGTTACTATGTCCGCGAACGTGCGCTCATGTCGCTGCCAGAGGCGATTCGGCGCATGACTTCGCTGCCGGCTGCGACCTTTGGCATGACCCAGCGCGGCATGGTTCGGGCAGGCTTTAAAGCGGACCTATTGCTCTTTGATCCCGCAACCGTACAAGACACTGCAACCTATGATGAGCCGCAACAGCTGGCAGCGGGCATCCGCACGGTCTTGGTGAACGGAAAAATCGCATGGCAGGACGGTCAGCACCAAATGACAGGATCTGGACAAATGTTGAAGTACCGAGCTGGGGCTTATGCGGGCTAAGGATTGGCTAGCCCGGTTATGAGCGTCTCTAGGTTGGATCGCCCTTGGCATTGCGCGAGCTAGACGCTGTAAGAGCGCAAGCAGCACTTCGCTGCGTAATGCAGTACCTGTCTTTACCCATAAGGCCGATGTTTGAACAAGGCCGCACTCCAAGCTGGTCTTGCTTAATCATGGGGTTTTGCCGATCACGCTGAGACACTTAGACCGCTTAAAAGCAGCTTTTGGTCTCCGGTGCGCGCACCGGCTTTTTGCGCACCAACCTGGTCCAGCCGCCGCTTCACTTCCGACGCGGTTTGGTCAGAATTCAATCATCCCAAACTCCGCGCATTCGCGTCTTACGTGATCGCAATCCCCAAGGCGGCTCTGGCAGCAGCATTGTCTGATTCGCTACCGGCCAGGACCCAGCCGGATGTCAGCATTCTGGTCATGTACTGTTTGTTGTACATAAACACCATCGCAATCCACCACAAGCCAGCTGTCAAAACGGTTAAGATCCAATGCAGCACACCGATCCCAATTTCGCCACGAAACAGGGGCACGAGCGGCCCAAAAAAGAGATAGGTCCAGCTGAACCCATAGACACCGGTTTTCATCAGCCCACTTTCGCGATGCTTAATCGAGACTTCGGTTGCCATCGTTGTCCTCCTGCCTAAATGCTCAACCTACCACGCAGCCCCGCTTAGGTTAAAACGATTCGACACGCCATCACCCATTGATGCGCTTCAAAACCGAGCGGCTGCCGTAATGAAGCCCAAACCCGAGCGGCATGATCAACGCCCTTGCCGCGTTGCCCAGACATTGACGCGCTCGCTGGCACTGTGGTTTCGGAGCAGAAGGGGGATCAGCATTTTAAGACGTAGCGGCTTTTCGAATTGTGGTGATTGGGGGGGCTCGTCGCATTCAGCTCAATGCGGCTTTGAGGAGCCGATTCATCGCCCAACCATGACCCAAGCGAACCGCATCGAGCAACCCGCATGGGGGGTATGCGCAATGCGCCCACCCTTAAAGGGCGTTGATTTGGCCTTAAGACGCGCAAATCTTGAGGATTGCCCCCAATAACTTGAAGTGATCTACGCCATCACCTAGAATGCGCGCCTTTCGCGGGTTGTATTGAGTCCCCCGCCAACCGCTGGTTAGCCGCTGTCCCCCCTCGTTGATTCAACACTGGGTCATTGTCAAACCCGACACAACCATATCGCACAACGCGTTCAACCCCTTGGTCCATGCGCGGCTCGATATAACCCGATTCAAATTGAAACGCCCGAGCAGTGCATCGACCCGTTACCGATTGCTGCGCCATACGGTATGTCCACATGACATCCCCTCGGTCTCATTTAAAGACCGTTTTACCCGTCACAATTGAGACCCTATGTTTGAACTAATTCATCGACGCCGCCACAGTATTAAAGATGACGTTTTATCCGGCCTAACGGTCGCCCTGGCCCTCGTGCCAGAGGCCATTGCCTTTGCCTTTGTGGCTGGGGTTGAACCACTGGTCGGCCTGTACGCTGCGTTTATGGTTGGTCTAATCACCGCAACCATGGGCGGCCGACCTGGCATGATCTCCGGTGCAACCGGTGCGCTTGCTGTGGTGATGGTCGCACTGGTTGCAGACCATGGCGTTGAATATTTGTTTGCGGCGGTCGTACTGATGGGCGTACTTCAAATTACCGCAGGCGCCTTCCGACTCGGGAAATTCATTCGTATGGTGCCGCATCCTGTGATGCTGGGGTTCGTCAATGGCCTTGCCATTGTCATCTTTTTAGCGCAACTCGGTCAGTTCGGGGTGCCGGGGGACACGGGCTGGCTACAAGACACGTGGCTGCAAGATACCATCCTGGACGTCGCCTGGATTAGCGGGATGCCGCTTTACACCATGCTGGGCTTAGTCGGGCTGACCATGCTCATCATCCAATATCTGCCCAAGCTCACCACGGCCGTGCCATCGTCACTCGTCGCTATTATTACGGTCACCCTCGTGGTCCTTGGACTGGACCTCGACACCAAGGTGGTCGGCGACGTGGCGTCAATCGCGGGCTCACTCCCGAGCTTTCATCTGCCCATGGTGCCACTGAACCTCGAAACCTTATGGATTATATTGCCCTATGCCTTTATTTTGGCCGCCATCGGCTTAATTGAGTCGCTCCTGACCCTCAGCCTGGTGGATGAACTAACCCAGACACGAGGCCGTGGCAATAAAGAATGTATTGCCCAGGGCGTGGCCAATACGGTGACGGGCGTTTTTGGTGGTATGGGCGGTTGCGCCATGATTGGTCAGAGTATGATCAACGTCAACGCCGGTGGCCGGGGCCGATTATCGGGGATCACCGCAGCCCTGTGCCTTTTGATGTTCATCTTGGTTGGCTCTAGCCTGATCGAACAAATTCCACTCGCCGCGCTCGTTGGCGTCATGTTTATTGTTGTCATCGGCACCTTCGAATGGTCCAGTTTTAGGATCATTCGCAAGATTCCCAAATCTGATGCCTTTGTGCTGATTTTAGTCTCTGGCGTGACCGTTGCCACGGATCTTGCGGTTGCCGTGGTGGTCGGGGTCATCGTCGCAGCCCTCGTCTTTGCCTGGGAACACGCCAAGCACGTCAAAATCACCCTTTCAAGAGAAGACAATGGCTGGGATGCCTATACGGTCAACGGTCCTTTGTTTTTTGGTTCGGTCACCCACTTCCTGAATCAATTTGATGTAGAACAGGGCTCCAAAGATATTGTGATCGACTTCAAAGACTCGCGAGTTTGTGATCATTCCGGTCTTGAAGCCATTGATACGCTGGCAGAGCGGTTTACCCAAGCCGGCAAGGTCCTGCACATTCGCCATCTCAGCGCAGAATGCCGAACCTTGCTGCGCAAAGCTGGGAATTTAGTCGAAGTTAGTGTGTTAGAAGACCCTTCTTACTTCGTTGCAACGGACAGTTTGGCGTAGCCACTTCAGGATTGGGCTGAAGCGGAAACCTGTTTTGCCGTCAGGGCAAGGCAAACTACTCCGGCGCGGCCCACGCCCGGGTTGATTTCGGCACAAAGAATCTGCTTCTTTATGGCGCGTTTAACAATCGCCAATTGACCTCAACCGATCCCGCATCCGACGCGATGAACGCCGACTGGTCGGTGACCGTGATGCTCAATTGCAGGGTTCGCGCCAGCAACCCTGCCAACTCAACGATTTGACCCCAGTCGAACTGAATCGCCTGCACCTTTGCAGCTGTGACTTCTTTTTCAGACCGAGCCCACCAAAGATCCGATTTGGTATTAAAGCAGTAGACCTTAACTTCCTCGGCAATATGACTGGCTTTGCGCAGACGCTCGGCGACGGGCTCACCAATCTCGATCCATTTCAAAATACGGCCGTCTAGGCTGCGCTGCCAAATATCTGGCTCATCGCTTGCGCTGAGTCCCCGAGCAAACTCGAGGTCTTCAGATGCATTCAGGCAATAGGCGAGCACCCGCGCCATCATTCGTTCCGCGGTTTCAGACGGGTGCTGGGCGACGGTAAGGTTCAGATCAAGATACTGGTTATGGTCGACATTCGACAGCGCAATATTGAACTTAAAAATCGTGGGCTTAAGCGCCATGAGACGACCTCCTAATGACGCGAAAAGACTTGGCTTACGTTGAAGCAATCAGGACCAAAATCTGGAATACAGACTCGATCGCATCATCAACCCCCGGAATAATCCAAGTACACACAGCGGTCGCAACCACGACCAACCCAATTCGGACAAACACATTTTTCATGCTTGATCTCCTACGGCCGTATCCGCAGTCGCGCGTGGCGCTACCTCGAAGACCCAGACATTACCTGATTCGACATCAGCGCCGGATGCTCGTGAGGGATACTTCTGACTCACCACCGCCATCAGTTCATCCAGAACTGGGCCCGTTTTAATTCGCACCAACCGCCGCTCGTACCGAATGCCATCGATGCGGACCACGACGCGATCATCGAGTTCGGCTTGCGCAGGCCAGCTCTTCCAAAGTTGGCCTACAAAACTATTCATATAGCCCGACCAGACGTACATTTTGCCCTGAACCGAGGCGACCCAAATTCGACGAGACTGCGCGGGGTTCAGCAGCTGAAGCTCAAGGGTTGGCACCTCGTTCACAAATCCCCAATCTGGCTCCGCGCCGCGATACAACTCACCGGTAACTAAAGGTCCACCCGAAAACACACGATTCGGCCCATCTTCAAACCGCTGCTTAAAAGCCGCGGTGACAACCGCCGTTGAGAAAATAAGCAATAGCCAAAGCCCAATGACTCCGATTCGTTTTAGTATGACCATGTCTTACGCTCCGTTTTTCGCAATTCCAGTGCCGGCTGACCTTAGCGTAATTATCGACAGAGTTCGATGGTCCCAGCCATTAATTTGTTCCAAGGAAGCGGCCTATGAGCCGCGTGTGCGCCCGTTAACGGATCAAGCTTCAGTCTATTGAGATGGGATTAAGACTTGCCACGCCTATTGCTCAATTCCAGCGCGACGGCGGCGGCTTCACCGCAGTCTCTGCAATCTGCTAGTCTTCCCATCAGGTCTGTGTAGCAGGCCGACCTAAATCTAAACAAGAGCACAACGCGATGACCGATATCCTGAGAGAAGACCGAGACCATGGCATTACCATTCTAAGCCTCAACCGACCGGAGGCGCTCAACGCCCTGAGCCCGGCGTTGTTCGTGGCCTTGCGAGCAGAGATTGACCGTATTGCCCAAGAAATAGAATCCGTCGGCTGCGTGATCCTCCGCGGGGAAGGCCGATCCTTTTCAGCCGGTAACGATCTAAAAGCCATTCAAGCGGGGCAAAAGCCGCCTTCGGCACACTTTCAGGCAGAAACGCTCGAGGCGATCGAGCGCTTGCCGCAACCTGTTATTGCGGCCGTTCAGGGGCATTGTTACACCGGGTCTTTGGAGTTGGCATTGGCTTGCGATCTGATGATCACCGGTGAATCGGCCAAGCTTGCCGATACCCACGGCAAGTGGGGTATGGCGCCAACCTGGGGCATGAGTCAACGTCTGCCAAGACGCATTGGTGTGGTAAAAGCCAAAGAGATGATGTTTTCTGGCCGGACGATTAGCGGTCAAGAAGCCGTAGAACTCGGGATCGCCAATCAATGCGTGGCTGATGACGATCTGCTGAGCGCTGCGATCGAGATGGCAGAAAGTTTTACCCGCAACTCCTGGCACACCCTGCGCGCGGATAAAGCCCTTATCAATGTCGGACAGAACCATTTTTTAAATGACGGCTTGGTTGAAGAGCGCGAAAACGGACCCGGCGTTGCGCCCGATATGAATGATCGCCTTAAGGCTGGCTTTAAGCGTTAGGCTATCGGCGTCAAGGCTCAAAGTACGAGCATGACGATAAGGGCAATAACAATAGGATGAACGTTATGACGCATCTCACCGTTTATCATTTACCCGGACGCTGGGGCCTACCCAGTGTCAGTCCATTTTGCCTCAAACTCGATGCCTTTTTGCGAATCACGGGCATTGGCCACGACGCCATCACGGCCGCAACCCCTTTCGGCGGACCCAAAGGCAAAGCACCCTGGATCACCCTGGATGGCGAAACCCTTGGTGATTCATCACTGATTATTGAACGTCTAAAGACCGTCTACAGCGTTGATCCAGACCAGCATTTAAGCCGCAACGCGCGCGGGACTGCGGTCACGATCGAGCGCCTCATTGAAGAGAACTTGTACTGGGCTATGGTCTTTGATCGCTGGTGCCGACCTGAAAATTGGGAAATCCTCAAGAACTCGATCCTAGGCGACATTCCCCAGCCAGCGCGCGCATTGCTCGCACCCTTTGCAAAGTACTCAGTGAAGAAACAGCTTAGAGGTCACGGTATGGGCCTGCACTCCGAGGCGGAGATCACAGCCATTGCTACGCGGGACATCCAGGCCTTGTCTGATTTGCTGGGCGAACAATCTTATTTTTTTGGCGACCTGCCCAGTCTGACGGACGCAACCGTCTATTCATTACTGGCCAACATCTACCAGGTTGATTTCAGTAGCCCTATGAAACCGCTCATCGAAGGCACGCAGAACCTGGTGCCATTTTTGGCACGATTCAAAGCGGCCTATTATCCTGAACCATGAGTGCGGCGCTCGGCGAGGGTCAGCGAGGCTTTCAGCGCAGCCTCCAGCCAGAAATGCTGAATCGCTGAGCTGTATTGATTCAAGGTGGGGGTGCCGAGCGTCTGTCTTGATTGACTCAAGCCTTAACGAAGCAACATCGAGGAGCAGCAAACATCATGCCCACCATTACAAAGGCAGCATTTGGTGAAACAAAGGAAGGCGCCCCCGTTGATCTCTATCACCTGGAAAACAAACACGGTTTAAAAGCCCAAATTATGACCTTTGGGGCAACCTTGCGACTCATGAGCCTACCGAACGAGCAGGGCGAGACGGTTAATATTACCCTCAGCCGCGAGTCCTTAGATCAATATACCAGCGAGTCCTGCTACTTTGGCGCAACGATTGGACGCGTGGGCAATCGCATTGCCAGAGGGCAATTCACGTTAGAAGGCGTCGATTATCAACTGGCGACGAACAACAACCGCAACCACCTGCATGGCGGCAACGTCGGCTTTGATCGGAAACTGTGGTCGGCAGAACCTCTGGAATTGGATGGGGAAAGCAGCGTGCGTCTATGGCGGACCAGCCCCGATGGCGAAGAAGGATACCCCGGAGCCCTTCAAGTTGAAGTGATCTATACGCTGTCGAACGATAATACGTTGCGCATTGCGTACCAGGCGACAACTGACCGGACAACCCCTGTGAACCTTACGAACCATGCCTTTTGGAATCTAGCCGGCGCGGGCAACTCAGTTCTAGACCACGAACTCACCCTACACGCAAAGACCTATCTGCCTGTTGACGAAACCTTGATCCCAACCGGCGACCGCGCAGCCGTTGCCGGCACGCCCATGGACTTCACCCATTCACACGCGATCGGTGAGCGTATTGAGCAGATTCCGGGCGGCTATGATCACTGCTACATCCTCGACCGAGAAGGCTCAGGGTTAAGCCTTGCCGCCGAACTGTTTGACCCAAAGAGCGGCCGGCGCATGACGGTTGCGACAACCGAGCCTGGTATCCAGTTTTACAGTGGCAATTTTTTGGATGGCAGCCAGGCCGCAGACGGCAAGGCGTTTAACCAACATGGCGCAATCTGCCTAGAGGCGCAGCATTTTCCCGACGCCGTGAATCAGACGACCTTCCCATCTGTCATTTTAAGGCCTGGTCAAACCTACCGCCAAACAACCGTGCATACGTTCAGCTGGTAACGTTGATCGATTAATCAAACATCACCAAATGTATTTCGCTTTGCAGTCAAAGCCGCCGTAAGACCAAGGCATCCATCAGGTAAAACGCGAATCCTTCCTTCGGAGCGATGTAAAGGTAGTTTCGTCAAAACGAAAAACTGGCCAACAAAATCACATTGGGTATTATCGTAAAGAGCGCGATGACCTTCGC
>JAFMIA010000129.1 GCA_017854255.1 Pseudomonadales bacterium | reverse complement strand
ATTGCCTTGCCCGTAGGCAGGGTGCGGGTTGCGAACAAGTCGATGCCAAAAGGCGTTTTTTATGAGATGGTTAGTTGCGGCTTATCCGGGGTAAACGGGGCCGCTTTGTAAGAAGATGCAGCGCGTCGTTTAGCGCTATGAGTCGATGTCATTGAGGTTTGCGTTCGGGTTTTGCCCTCAAATCAAGACAACGCGTGCTGCATTAATTTAGAGCAGTTCTCAACGGGAGTCGCGTCAATGAGCCAGGAAACCAAATACTCGGTGTGCACCATTTGTGATATCGGCTGCCAGCTTCGGTCTGAAGCCGAAGGGGGCAAGGTCACGCGGGTCATCGCCCACGACAACCCGATGCTTGCAAGCAACATTTGTTTTAAAGGTGTTGCGGCGCCGAGTATTCATAATCACGCGGATCGGATTCGCACGCCACTGAAGCGCGTGGGCGCGCGGGGTGAGGACAAGTGGGAAGCAATTTCCTATGAGCAGGCGATGACGGAAATTGCCGAGCGGCTTAAGACCGTTGTTGATGAATATGGCCCAGAAAGCTTTGCCGTTTCGACCTCCGGCTGGAACACGCAGACAACCCATGCAATGGATCGCCGATTTATGAACCTGTTGGGTTCCCCGAACTGGATTAGCGGCGTTTCTCTCTGCGCGGGCAATACGGCAGCGGTCAATAAGTTAACCTACGGCTGGTTTCCAATGGGGGATTTTGGCAATGCCAATTGCATTGTCTTGTTTGGCCATAATCCTCGCAAGCATTCCTGGACGCCAATTTATAACCAGCTGAATGCGGCCAGGAAACGCGGGGCGAAAATTATTGTTTTAGATCCGCGGGTGTCGGATCAAGCCGAACAAAGCGATCTGCATTTAAGGGTGCGGGCGGGTACCGATGCCGCCATGTGCCTTGGGTGGCTAAAAGTCATTTTCGACGAGCATTTGTATGATGAAGATTTTGTGCGGGATTGGTGTGTTGGGTTTGAGGCACTCAAAGCAAGGGTGGATGAGTATCCTTTGGAGCGCGTTGAGGCCATTACCGGCGTTGATCGCGCACTGATTGCCGAGGCGGCCAGGATGTATGCCACGGCCGATGGCGCCATTATCCCCTGGACGCCCATCACCGATATGCAAATATCCTCAACGTCCGCGATTCGGTTGCACTCGATCTTGCGGGCTGTCACCGGCAATCTTGATATTGTGGGGGGGGAGACCCTGGGCGGTTTCAATCAAAGTTACATCCCTGAGTCGGAACTGGCCTTGCATGAAGTGCTGCCAGACGCGCAGAAGGCAAAACAACTGGGGTTCGATGATCACCCGGCCTATACCTATCGGGTTGCAGAGATGCTCAAAGCGCAAACCGAAAAAGTTTGGGGTTATCCCTACGCCGATATCGTGATGGGCTGTCATATGGCAAACCCGTCAAATGTTTTTCGGGCGATGGCAACGGGTGATCCCTACCCGGTTAAGGCCTTTTTTGTGCTGGGTAACAACGCCCTCATGAGTTACCCAAACCAACATCAAATTTTAAAAGCAATGATGAATCAGGACCTGATCGTTGCGCATGAAATATTCATGACCCCCACTGCGATGTTGGCCGATTATGTGTTGCCGGGGGACGTCTTTACCGAACGCAATCATATTGCCGACAGTTGGAGCTGGACAACGCGGCTTTCATTGTCTCAAAAGATTGTTGAACCGCCTGAGGGTGCCAGCAGCACCTTTGAATTCTGGCGAGACTTGGCGAACGCCTTCGGCTTTAGTGAGCACTTTCCATGGGACACCTTGGAAGCCTTGCTGGATCATCGGTTGTCACGGTCGGGTCGTACCTTCGCCGATTTTGAGCAATCCGGTTATATGGAATTGCAGACGCCAGAATTTCGCAAGTATCGTAAAACCGGCTTTGCAACCCCCTCTGGCAAAGTAGAGTTATCCTCTTCGATTTTGGGTGACTTGGGCTTTGATCCGCTCCCGTATTATCGGGAGGGCCCTGCGCTCTCCGAGGCGTATCCTTATGCCGTGTTTTCTGGCGTTCGAGAAGATCCGTTTTTCCAAACCGGGCAACGCAATATTGCTGAACTGCGACAGCGCTGCCCCGTGCCCAGCATTTTTATTCATCCTACTGACGCCGAAAAAGAAGGGCTCACCGACGGCGATTGGGTCAAGATACAGACGGCTTACGGCGAGGTCACGGCAAAGCTTGCCGTTCAGGGCAGTATGAAGCAGGGTCATTTGCGGGTGCCGCATGGTTGGTGGTATCCAGAATTGCGCGGCAAAGTTGCGTTGGCCGGCGCTTTTCTGTCGAGCGATGCCGTCTTGTGTTCGGATGATGATGAATTTCTGGACCATGAGCAGGGCATTCCGCACTTTAAGGGATATCCCGGCCGAATCGTAAAAACCCAAAAGCCGGCTGACTTTGAGTCCAGCCTTTTCGCGGCAGACGCGTGACGCAGCGAAGCGCTTTGCGGCATCGGTTATTAGAGCTCAAGGCACGCGTTATGGCGCGGGTCGCAAACAGACTGTTCACGTTTAAACAGACGGGTCTTGATGGTTACATCAAGCGGCTGATGAGTAGGCAGCCTCGCAAGCGCAAGCCGGCAGGCGCCCGTAAGCCGGTTTGACCCGTGCCGTTGCCCCGAGGATAGTGCGTTGACCGCCTGATCCTTCGACACAAAATGTGGATTGTTTGAGAATAGGTTGACAACTTATTGGGAGATCCGATAGCGTTCGCCTCATGAGCAAACACCTCTACAACCTTTTTGTCGCAGCGGGCCTGGTCCTGCTGCTGGCGAATTTCAATGTCGTCGAAGCCGCTCACCTTCACGCTGATTCAGCGGGCCAAGAGTGCCTTGTCTGTAATCAGACATCCGACTCTAGTGCGGATGTTAGTCCCAATGCGTATCGCGCCGATCTGGCCAATACGCCGCTGCTCGAGTTACGCGAGACCCAAGGTCCGGTTTCGCGTCGTCTTGAGCAACCTCGTGCGAGAGCGCCCCCGACCATCTAGTCTTTTGCCAGTTCGATGCAGCGCCTGCTTGAAAGGCGCCACCGCGCGCTGTGTGTTGTGCCTTTTGAATTACAGAGCCCAACTGAACCGCCGGCATTGAACACCGTTTCAAAAGCGTTGCGCGGCCGAATCAACGGGCTGCTCAGAAGATGGATCCAGAAAGGGACTTTCAAATGAAGTTGTTACAGAACCTAAAAACAGTGGGCTTGTCACGGATGACAGCCCTTGCCGCAGCGATGGCCTTGTCACCACTGCTGACTTTGGCGGCAGAATCTCAGGGCCCCGCAGCCTATGCGGCGCCAGAACTCGAAGAGGTGATTGTACGCGCCTCGTTATTACACCGAAACGTGGACAGCAATACGACGCCGCTGCATGTCGTTGATCAGGACGCGCTGGCCAAAATGCCGGTTTTAAGCCTAGGGGAATCATTGGATTCCTTGGTAGGGGTGACCACCGCCGACTACGGCAGCGGTGTTGGACAACCTGTGATTCGGGGTTTAAGTGGTAGTCGGGTCCGGGTCATGCAAAACGGTTTAATCGCCCGGGATGTCTCGATCCTCGGCGGCGATCATATTAACGAAGTGGACCTTACCGATGCCCAGCAAATTGAGGTCATTCGGGGGCCCGCATCCCTTTTGTTTGCCAATGGCACCATTGGCGGCATTGTGAATGTGGTTGATCAATCCATTGCACGAAAGGATATTGAGGCGAGGAGACTGCGGATTTCCGGGCAAGGACAATCCGTTAATGATGGCGAGGCGGCCTCGCTGTCCTTTGGCGATAATCTGGGCGGGCTCAATCTCAGCTACGTCGGCAGCTATAGCAATCTCAATGATTACAAAGTGCCGAAGGGCGCCCTCACGCATGACGAAGACCACGACGAAGACCATGACGGGGAACGCGATGAAGACGAGGCCGACCATGATGAAGAAGCCATCAAACGGTTACTGAATTCGGATACGCAGCGTGAAACCCACAAGCTTGGTGTCTCGAAAGTGGGGCAGTGGGGCTATGTGGGCGCCTCGTTCGCGCGCCAGCAAACGGTTTACGGCATTCCGGTTCACGCCGATGAACACGAAGAAGAGATGGGTGGTCATGGTGAGGCGGATCATGAGGCAGAAGACCACGACGATGAGGCAGGCGATGACCACGGTGACGAGCACGGTGATGAGCACGGTGAGGAAGAAAGAATATTTTCTGCGACAGACTCCAAGGTCTGGACCCTGGAAGGGCGCGCCGATCTTGACGGACGGCTGCTTCAAAGCGTTGCGTATCACTTTAGAGACTCCGATTACACGTTGATCGAGCAGCACAGTGAGGCGGGCCATGAAGAAGCGGGCGCTGCGGAAGATCATGATGAGCACGGTCATGAGGAAGGCCCGACGCAATTCACGAACCAGTCGCAAGAGTTCGGACTGAAACTGAATTTTGATCAAGAAAGCGCATCCCACCGCGTTGTCCTGAATTTCGCGAGTGAAGACATCGCGATTATAGGGGAAGAGGCGTTCTTGAATCCGAACAAATCGGACGAGATCACCGCAGGTTATTACTTTAGCCGTGATTTCGCATCCGGCCTGCATGTCGATTTCGGTGCGCGATTCGATCAGGTTAAGCGACGTGGATCGTTAACAGAGCATGATGACCATGAAGACCACGGCGAAGACCACGACGAAGACCACGGTGATGACCATGACGAGGAAGCCGGTCACGATGATGAAGGCGAACACGATGAGGCGGCTGAGACGCAGCAGTACAAGCTCGACTTTTCAACGGCCAGTTTTGCCGCAACCCTGAGCAAGCCTTTGTCGGACAACCTTGAACTCTCATTGGGCCTCGCCCAGGTGGAACGGACCCCTTCCGCTGTTGAGTTGTTCATTAACGGGCCGCATCTCGCGGCGCAACGTTTTGAAGTGGGGG
>JAFMIA010000163.1 GCA_017854255.1 Pseudomonadales bacterium | reverse complement strand
TTGCAATGCAAACGGGCGGTACATCGGGAACGGTTGGTGATGTAGACACTATGAAACTAACAGGTACAGTGAAAACATTTCGAGGAGGAGGAGGTGAGGTAGGTAGTTTTCATACAATTAGTCACCAATCCGATCACACTAACGTTCACGGTGTTTCTTGGCAAATTGTTGTAGGCGCAAATAGACCTGCTGTTTTGAATTTAAGAATTACGGGTCAGGCTAATCATATCATTCGCTTTTTTGCACATGTACGCTTAACGGCAATGAGTGTCATTAAATTTATCTAACGTGAAAGAGTTTATAAATAACGTAGGTCGAGGAGTTGTACCCACTATCGATTTAATGAATCAACGTATATATAAGGGTAGCCCACTGTACAAACAATGGTATGGTCGCTATTCATTAGACGGCAAGCTGTGGCGCAAAATTAAACTGACACTAGAAAATGGCTAAACCGATTAACGTAGAAGCGAAAGTTGTCGCAGAAGTTGAGGACGCAAAACAGAACATCAAAGAAGTAGGTGATGAGGTAGATGCGTTAAAAGAAAAAGCACGGGGCGCAGCAAAAGCCAGCTCTAAGGAATTCGGAGCCTTTGCCAACCTGTTTAGTGGATTGTTGCCTCGCAACATTCAGATGATGATTCGTAAGTTTCAGTCTACTCAACGCGCTGTAGGTAGGTTAGGACGGAGCTTAAAATTTCTCAAGGGTGCATTTGCTGGACTCGGTATTGGTCTGTTAATTTTAGCGTTGGAATCGCTAATTGAGAACTGGGAAAAAATTAGCAACCTGCTGACTGGCGTTGACGAAAAACAAGAAGCCTACAACAAACGAATTGAGGCAGGTACAAAAGCAGTAAATTCTTATGTCACAGCCAATCAGCAATATATTGACACGGTTAATGACAGTACAGCTAGTGCCGATTTACGCAATCAGGCTTTGGCAACAATGGGAGCGCGCCTGCGGGAAGTGCAGAATCTAGACATTACCACGGCAGAAGGTCTTGAACGTTTCAACTTAGCAATTGAACGCCAACTAAAACTAGAGGATTTACAGGCCCAGCAACGTGACGTACTACAAGCAATTGATGCGCAAAGAAACGAAGACGCACAAGACGCTATTAAATGGTACGATTTCTTAGCAAATAGTAAGTTTCGTTCGCAAAAGGTAGACGAGGCACAAACAGGTATTGATGAACAAATAAATACTTTAAAATCAGAATTTAACGCTCTTATTTTAGAGCAACTAGCAATTGAAACGGAGCGCACTTTAGAAATTGAGCGACAAAATGAAGCCGCTCGAATTCAGAGAGAGCTAGAGGCTAGACGGCTTAAGTTTGGAGACGAATTTGTACGTCAATTAGAACGAGAACAAGAGGCAGAATTATGGGAGGATGACGGCTCTGACCCTATGGCTCAATTTAATGCTGAACAAGAATTAGCACAAGCACGTATAGATGCGGCAAAAGCAGAGGAGGCAGAGTTAGATGCTATTATTGACAGGCAAACAGAGAAATATTGGACTAATTATTGGGAAAAAAAGGCTGCTGAAGATAAAGCTCTTAAAGATAATTTAGAAAGAATAAGTCTTGAGGGTGCAGCTAGGCAAGCACAGTTTAGAGCAGCAGAGGATATAAGCACTGGGTTAGAAAGGTTAGCGGCTGAAGGGTCGAATGCTCAAAAAGCATTTGCCATTACAAGTATCTTGTTGTCTCAAGCGCAAGCTGTACAAAGTGCAATTACTGGAGCGTTAAAAGCAGCCGAACAAACAGGCGCAGCAGCACCGTTTACAGCACCGTTGTTTATTGCGCAAATGATTGGTGTAGCTCTTAGTTCGTTTGCGCAAGTTAAAAGCATACTTGATCAGGCAGGAGCAGGGGGAGGTTCGGTTGGTCGTGGGGGAGGCGGTGGTCGAGGCGGTATGACAAAGGCATTAGTACCTCAAGGTGTAGGTGACCGTCAGTTGTCATTGCCTCAATCAAATCAGGCATTTATTGTACAGAGTGAATTGCAGGGTCAAATGCAGTCACAGGGTGCGCTCGAAAAAAGGTTACACCTACAGTGATAGGTATATTTATAAGTAGAGGGTTTTGTGAATGCAGCTTATTTGCTTGTATATATGTATAAATTTATGTATATTTTGCTATAAACATAAAGAAATGGATATTTTAGTACACGAACACTGGCGCGACGTAGAGCATGTATTGAAGCTGCACGATCTTGACGTGTATGTTTTGCACTACAGAAGCAAAGGCATGATGGCATGTGTTGTAGAGGCTGATAGTATTATGGCAGCTCAAGACATTCTAGAGGTTATGCACGCAAACGGATTTGACGCAACACAAGTTTAAACAATAGAGATATGGATACAGTAAAATTAGCAGAACTAGAATACTACGACGAAGGAGCAACTATTCTTACCGATTGGGAAGCTGAAGAATTTGTCATGGACAATTTTAGTTACGAGATGTCCAACGACATTGAGATAGTTTTTATTAGCGGCATTAGCAGAGGAATCTACGTTGGCGAAGATGCTTACGCCAAGAATCAGGATATGTGGGATGCGTACGAATACGCAGACCAATACCCTGACAGCAAAGTTTAAACAACAGAGATATGGATTATGTAAGACGATTTGAACAAGCATACGATGTAAACCTTGTTGCCCGTATGTATGATTCGGGCAGAAATTATAAACTGGCTGATATTGGAAATTTTGCACAAGATTTAGGAATTGATGTGCGGGAAGTAATGGATGCTATCTACGACATCGAAGCGGTATACAATATTGTATTAGAAGTTGATTCATATAAAGACGTCGTTGTTAATCCATACGGCTATTAAACAACAGAGATATGATTATAGAAATAAAAGGATTATCATTTAACGAAGTACACGACTACTTAGATTCACGAGGTGCAGGCGAAGGTGATTTAGATATTTACATTGATGATTACGGCTATGTCGATGCAGAGCGTGGCGATATGCGAAGAATGGTTGAGGTAACAGTGAATGATCCTGATGCCGAATATATTTTAGATGGAATCATGGCAGATTTGGAAAATGAAGAGCCAGACGCAGAAATTAGCTACCTATAAACAAAAGAGATATGGCATACGCAAACGATAGAGCGCAAGAAGCATTTGGTGACTTCTTAGCAGATGAAACTGATTTTGAGTACATAGGTTATTTACCAAGCGAAAGGGCAAGTGCGTTTTACGTAAGCAAGTTTGCGCTTGACTATTTTATTGATGACATTAAAAGGTTTGAATTAGATGCTTTCGTTAGAGAAGAATTTCCTGAGTGGATGGAGAACGACGAGTATTATGATTTTGGCTATTGGACAGAAGACGATAACGGAGACTTTATCGTTTATGTGCAATTATTTGTTTAAACAACAGAGATATGAGTGAATTAGATGAAGCCCTAGATCAAATTACACCACGTCTTTTAGACTCTTTAGACTATGGTGAAGAATACAAATTGACTCCTTTATTTACTTTGTATCATTACATAGATGATGATTTTATCGTGGTCAATTTAGATGATGATGAAAATTGGGAGGAATTGCTGGTAGTCTCTTACGATGATCGCAGCGTTGATTTTGAGATAGTTGACAATGCGCTGTACAGAAAATACGCTTAAACAACAGAGATATGAGAGGTGAAAGTAACGCAGACTACGAACTGAATCTAATTAAAAAACAAGCACAAGATTTAACGTCTACGCTTGAAATTTTATTAGAACATTTCTATTCTGAAGTAGATAGAGGAGCAGGCTATGACGCGGAAAACGCAGCAGAAGGCATAGAAGAGTTAATTGAAGGAGTTGAGGGCATACACGACCAAGCCCAATACTACTACCGTTCATTCTAAACAACAGAGATATGGAGCGTAAGCTAATTGAACTACTTATTGGTGACGAGTCTGAGGTCGCGGTTGAAGCTATCAGTTTAGTAAAGCACCCAGCCATTGAAGAGAACTTTATCTTCTTTTCCAAGGAGGGTAAGAAAGACAAGTTTGTTTCTTTAGCCAGCGTAGAGGACGAAGAGAAGCGAATGCTCATTGGCCCTGCTTTAATTCCTGACAAGCACATCCCACGATACGATGAGCTTAAAGACGAAGAGTACGACGTTTACTTTTCTAAGGATACAGTCAAGCAGGCCGCTGAAATGTACCTCAAGCAGAACCGCACCAACGATCACACCTTTGAGCATCAGGACGCAATCGACAATGTGTCTGTAGTCGAGTCATGGGTTGTTACAAATCCAGAGATGGATAAATCAAAGCATTATGGACTAAATGTACCTGAAGGCACTTGGATGGTTCGAGTCCACGTTGCTAACGACGAGATGTGGAAGTTCGTCAAGGAGCAAGAGGTACAAGGCTTCTCGATTGAAGGTTATTTTGTAGACAAAATTGAAAACATGAGCAAACGAGCAAATCCAATTATGGACACCCTGAACGAGATTAAGAATCTTTTGACAGGCAAGCGCAAGCTATATGCAGAGGCAAAGCTAGAAGACGGTCAGATGCTGGTTACTGACGCGGAAGAACTAGCTGCTGGAGTGGAGGTTAAGACCATTGACGAAGAAGGCCAGCCAGTAGAAATCCAAAACGGAAAGTACACCACAGAAGCAGGTGTAGAGCTTGAAGTATTTTCAGGCGTTCTGACGGAGTATAACGGAGAAGTAAAGGCTACGGAAGAAAAGGTAGAAGAAGAGGCAAAGAAGGAGGAGTTAAGCCGCAAGAAGCTAATTAAAAAGCACAAGCGCGAGCTACACAAGATAGTCGTTAAGAAATACGGATCACTTTACAATTTAAAGAAGCTATGAAGCTAGAAAAAATATACATTTTTATGGAGCCGTATGACTACAATTACCGTGGTCAGGGTTTTTACATTTATCCGTGGTCTTATAATTCTTGGGACGCATTCCAGAAAGGAATGGAAGAAAAGAAAGCTGACTACCCACCTGAAGTA
>JAFMIA010000128.1 GCA_017854255.1 Pseudomonadales bacterium | reverse complement strand
TACCAAAGCCTTTGGCATGATATGGGTGAAGCGGAGCGGCTCAAAAATAAATAACGCTCCGCAGAACCAGCTTCCTAGTAGTGTGGCACACAGACTACCTGCTGCCGCAACATGCCGGGCTGGCCAGATCGCTCACAGAAGAATTTGATCCAAGCCGCGGGAATTAGAGAAGCATGCAATAATGTTAGAGACCACATTCGATCATCATTCTCAATAACAGGACTTTATGTGGGCACCCCAAAACCACGGAAGCAGCCTATGAACATCATTTCATTTAACACCAACAGCATTCGAATGCGCCTGCATCAACTCAAATCCATTATTGACCGTTTGGACCCCGATGTCATAGGCATCCAAGAGAGCAAAGTCTCCGATGAAGACTTTCCGTTTGATGATATTGCCGAACTGGGATATCACGCTGAAGTGCACGGCCAAAAGACGCACTATGGCGTTGCACTGCTTTCGAAGACGAAGCCTGAGCAGGTCTTTAAAGGTCTGCCTGATGAAGCCGGTGACGCTCAACGCCGACTGATCGGCGCGGCGTACCAAGATCCGAAACTCGGCAAAGTCACGGTCATTAACGGCTATTTTCCCCAAGGCGAGAATCGCAACCACCCAACCAAGTTTCCCAATAAAGTCGCCTTTTATAAGGGCCTTCAACAGCTATTAGAAACACGCTTTTCGCCGAGTGAAAACATCCTGGTCATCGGCGACATGAACATTGCATCCGTTGATGAAGACATTGGGATCGGCGCTGACAATCAAAAGAGATGGCTTAGGGAAGGGAAAACCAGTTTCCTACCGGAGGAACGCGCTTGGCTGCAGAAGCTCTATGATTGGGGCCTAACGGATACCTATCGGCACCTACACCCAGGTGTCAATGATCGATTCAGTTGGTTTGACTACCGCAGTAAGGGCTTCGAACGGGAACCGCGCCGCGGACTCCGCATCGACCTGATTCTCGCGTCACAACCGATGCTCGAGCAGCTCACAAAAGCGGATATTGATTACGAAGCACGAGCGATGGTGAAGCCTTCCGATCATTGCCCGATCTGGGCGGCGTTTAAGGGCTAGCATGATCATGAGGCTATCTTGAGACGCGCACAGCACAGAGCGCCGCGGAGCGCGTCCGAAAGCCACCCTGGCTCGCTTCAACAAAGGCAACCTGGAAAGCGGTTCAAAGCAGCGCGCTAGGTGTTGCAAGAGTGCCAAAGTCCATCGGGCCAAAACAAGGCGCTCCCAGCCAACGGAATTAGCTAAAGCCAGAATCTAAAAATACTTTAGAACGCTCTCGTACTGGCTGCGCCACAGCATTATTCAGACGCTGTAAACGCTCGCGCGCGTCTCTATCACGCTAAGCACCTAATGTTTTTTGAATCAAAGGATCAAAGGTTCTCCTTAAAGCCCCTCTTACAAGCCAGAACGCGGCAATGCCGGCTCCGTCAGCCGCCACATCCAACCACTCGAAATAGCGATACCCGACCCAATACTGCAGCACCTCGATGAGCAGGCCAAAACCCAACAATGGCAGCAGCTTGAGCGCACTGACGGTGGCGCTCGGAAACGCGTACTCCGTCAGCAGCGCCAGTACGAAAAAAGCCGCTAAGTGATTGAGCTTGTCAAAATCGAACAAGCCTGCTGCCCTAGGCGGGTTTGCAGAAAGGGCCAGCCACAAGATAACGCCAATCGCTAAAACCAATAAAACCTGAGCGATTCGTGCCGCCGTGGTCACCCTCGGTGCTCGTTGATCAGGTCCCGCGTCGCCATCGCGGCCGCGCGAACAGCACCTGGGGCATCCGAGTCTGGATATAAAACCGCTCTGGAGCTCGACACGATCAGGCCGCCGCCGCGCCCCGCTTCAAGGCTTGCCGCAACATCACCGCCCTGGGCGCCAATACCCGGTAATAAGAACGTCATGTTGCCAGTAATTTCCCGCACCCGCTTGAGCTCGGCAGGCCGTGTTGCGCCGACAACCAGTCCAATGTTGCCGCGGCTGTTCCACTGGGTTGCTGCGAGTTGGGCCACATATTCGTAGAGCTCTTCCCCGCTGGCCAGCTTAAGGTTTTGCAGATCTGCCCCGCCCGGATTAGAGGTTCGACAGAGCAAGATGACCCCCTTATCTGCCCGTTCTAAAAACGGCTCGAGGGAGTCACCCCCAAGATACGGATTCACCGTGACCGCATCGGCGCCATAGACATCAAAGGCTTCTCGTGCATAGAAATCAGAGGTGCTGCCGACATCCCCTCGTTTGGCGTCCAAAATCACAGGCACCTTCAGATCGCGGCAATGAGCGATAATCTCCTTCAAATCGCCCAGCGCATCCGCCGCCGCAAAATGGGCGAACTGAGGCTTGAAGGTCGCGACCAAATCGTGGGTCGCATCGATCACGTCCCGACAAAATGCTAGAACCGGCCGCGCAGCAACCTGATACCGCTGAGGGATCTTCGACAAATCAGGATCTAATCCGACACATAAGAGCGTATTGAGCGTTTGCTGACGCGCGCTTACCACATCAAAAAAGGAACTTGGCGCTGACATAACGGTCCTCACAGGCAAGGCAGCCAACCGCCGCCGCTTAATTTAAGATGATAGGGCGGCGATTTTTGGCCCTTCCCGGGTATCTTCGACACTAAACCCGAGCGCCTCAATTTCCCCGCGCAGCGCATCGGCTGCCGAAAAATCACGATCGGTTCGGGCTTGCTGCCTGGCGGCTACTAGGACCTGAACTGCCTCTGGCACCACCAGTTCAGCCGGCGCCCATTGCCCAATATCCAAGCCGAGCCAATCATCCAGCCTCAAAAGCGTTGCTTTTTTATCGCCATCGCTGGCCTTTGATTTCACAAGCTCCCAAACCACCGCCAAGGCGCGCGGAAAATTCAGATCATCATTGACCTGCGCCTCAAAAGCCGCAATCACCTCTGGCAGTGGCGCGCCTGGCGTACCCCAGTCGTATGCCGCCTGATACAAACGATTCAGCGCCGTTTGGCTCGCCTTGAGGCTCTCCCAACTGAACGCCATTTGGGTGCGATAGTGCGCGGTCATGCAGAAATACCGATACACCAGCGGACTGATCCGGTGCTCGGCCAGCGTTTCCAAACGCAGGAATTCTCCAGTGCTTTTAGACATCTTGGCTTGATCGAGCTGTAAAAAGTAGCCATGCAACCAAAAGTTGGCCAAGCGGGTGCCACGACTGGCCTCGGTCTGCGCAATCTCGTTGGTATGATGGATCGGGATATGATCTTCACCACCGCAATGGATATCAAACAAGTCGCCCAAATATTTCGCCGACATGGCCGAGCACTCGATATGCCAGCCCGGGAAACCGCGCCCCCAGGGACTATCCCACTCCATCTGACGCTGATCTTCTGGCGATGAAAACTTCCAAAGGGCAAAGTCGGTCACAAAACGTCGCGCACCGGGGTCGACCCGCGCGCCCTGGCGTAAACCTTCAATGTCTAATCGTGCGAGATGGCCATAGTCGCTGAGCTTTTGAGAATCAAAATAGACGCCGTCAGCCGTTAAATAGGTAAACCCCTTGGCCTCTAGGTCCGCGACAAAGGCGATTTGCTCCGGAATATGATCGGTGGCTTTACACCAAATACTCGGCGGCAAGATATTGAGGCTGGATAGGTCCTTTTGGAACGCCTCGGTATAAAACGTCGCCAAATCCCAAGCATTCATCCCCATTCGCTTGGCGCCCAGTTCCATTTTGTCGTCACCCGAATCGGCGTCCGACGTGAGATGCCCCACATCGGTGATATTCATCACATGCTGAACATCATAGCCGTTGGCTTGTAGAACTCGCCTTAAACAATCTTCAAATAAATAGGTCCGCAGGTTACCAATGTGCGCGTAGTTATAGACCGTTGGCCCGCAGGTATACAGCCCAACCCGACCTGGCTGGATCGATTCAAACGGCCGAACCCGGCGTTCATAGGTATCAAAAAGCTGTAGGGGTTGCGCGCTCATAGTGCCTGGTACTCGGTCAGCAAGAATTACGAAGGGTGAAACTTTGCGGTCATCCTCATTCTAGCAAAGCCGCTCAGATCAGGCGACCTTGAACTCGATCTAGACGACTTAAAGCGCTAAATTATGGATGTTGTACTGACGTTCGCCTTGCAAGTTAGGATCTAAGCTGCAGGGACGTCGCGCCATGCAGTTAACTTTTATTTGTCCTCGCGCAGCAAGGCCCCGGCGCACCAGAATGCCTTAGCCATCAATCTCATTCGCGCTGAGATCAAACTTGACCTAAAAAGCGCTCCGCCATAACCCGCTCAACCGTGTCGACAATCACTTGAGATTGAGACTCAATCTCGATGTTCACTAGGGACCCTGATGAAAAGTCCGAGAAATTGGTTCGCTTTAGGGTTTCGGGAATCAAGTTCACCGCAAAGGTATTCTTGTCCCGATCCAACGCCGCGACCGTCAGACTGGCGCCATTGATGGCCAAATAACCTTTCTCAAACACATATTTGAGCCAGCTAGGGTCTGCCTTGAAAGTGACCCGACAGTTGTTTTCGGTGTGCAGCACGTCCACGACCGGCGCGGTGCCCACAATATGACCTGACAGCACATGGCCACCAATCTCGACATTCTGCTTAGCAGACCGTTCAACATTGACCTGCGTTCCGACTTCGATTAACCGAATATTGGTAAGGTCTTGGGTTTCTTGGATCGCGTCAAAGGTCACGGCCAAACCGGCTTCAACCTGCGCCATACTTGTCACGGTGAAACAACAGCCGTTAATTGCGATGCTCGCCCCAAGTGTTACCTCTGCACTGATTTCCGGTGGCAACGTAATGCCGAAGGTCAAAAGCCCCGGTTGCCGTTCAGCGCGATCAATCGGGCAGCATGCTTGAACGATTCCTGTATACATTGATTCCTCTCCTTGGTTGGCGCTTTGGTTCGCGCCTTGGCCCGGTTGCGCAAACGAGAACCCTCACGAGGGCCATCCATTCTCAGTCAACCGCCACCCTTTTCAAAGACCCTTACGTCGATCGCTTA
>JAFMIA010000046.1 GCA_017854255.1 Pseudomonadales bacterium | reverse complement strand
ATCGGCGAACTGGGCTAGCCCACGCGAGAGACCACCAGGCCGGCTACTCTGAGCCGGCCAACTTTGGCGTTGTGAGTCGGTAGTAGCAATAGCCGCCAAAAGCGCCCGCGACGCCCTGCATGACAAGCCCCATAATGGTTCGGGTTGGTGCGATCCCAGAGATTCCAAACACTTGCTTTATAATCAAATGGATTGCCACCAGGGCGACAAATCCGCCCAATACGAAGCCTAAGCGTCGAAGATTTGGGTAGCGCTTAATCACCAAGGCGGCAGCCGGTAGCGCAATCAAAAACGACACACTGATAATGGGCAAATATAACGCCGTCATACTCAGCACATCATGCTGGGCAGACTCAAGGCGTTGGCTGAACGTCACTTCAAATCCCATGCCCACAACGGCGGCAATATTGCCTTGGGAAATCGCGATACAACCGATCAAATACGCCGCGAGTACCGCCGCCACATAACCCAGAATAATTCGCATAGTCTCTGATCCTTCACGTTGGTTCTGATTGTCTAAGTGTAACGCAATCAGCGCGATTTGTTGCCTCGCTCGCAGAAGCTCAAAACCCGCTGAGCTGATATACTGACCGTCGGTTTATCTCGAATCCATTAGGAGTGTTATGACTCGTTCTATCTTGGTTGCTCTCGTACTTATGTTGTCAGCGCCGATCAATGCGGAATATACCACCCGGGTTGTCGCTGAAGACTTAGCCTTTCCTTGGTCCATGGTGTTTATCAACGACGACACGTTTATCGTTGCAACCCGATCCGGTACCCTAGAACAGCTGAGCCTATCCAGCTCAGAAAGAAAGACCTTACAAGGCGCGCCCGAGACCTATGTTGAAAGCCAAGGTGGTTACTTTGATCTTGTTCTGGACCCCGATTTTGCCAGCAACCAACTCGTTTATCTTGCCCTTGCTGACGGCCCCGCCGAGGCCAATGCGACGGCCATCTATCAAGCGGTTTTAGGCGCAGATGGACTCACCGGCCTTACCAAAATCTTCCGCGTATCGCCCAGCAAGGATACGCCGGCCCACTATGGCGGTAAGTTAGCGTTCCTCGCCGATGGCACCTTGCTGCTGACGACAGGCGATGGTTTCGAATATCGAGAAGCCGCCCAAGACCCCTTTAGCCAAATGGGCAAGGTGCTCAGATTAAAAACCGATGGTTCCGCGCCGGCAAACAACCCTTTTGCCGACGGTCAGAATGGCGACCCCTTCGTCTACAGCTACGGCCACCGCAGCCCACAAGGGCTTGCCGTTACAACGAGCGGCCAAATCTGGCTTCATGAACACGGCCCCCAGGGCGGCGATGAACTTAATCTCATTCGAGGCGGCAACAATTACGGTTGGCCTGCGACGTCCTTCGGGATCAATTACTCCGGCGCGCGCATTACGCCTTTAACCTCAGCCGAAGGCATCACGCCCCCGGTCACCTATTGGACGCCAAGCATTGCACCTTCGCATCTGTTGATTTATCAAGGCGCCTTGTTTGAGGCCTGGCAAGGCAGTTTCCTGGTGAGCACCCTGGTTGATCAGGACGTGAAGCGGCTGACCCTGAATGATAACAGCGTGACGGATTCTGAATCCTTATTCAGCGAGCTTGGCGCGCGCATCCGAGGGGTACATGAAGGCCCCGACGGCGCGATTTACCTGCTCACCGATAGCGACCCTGGATCGGTGATCGAAGTCCGACCGAAAACCGTGGATTCCGCGAACGCGCCATAGTCGTGCATTGCCACTTGGCAAGATTAAGGAAAGTTCACCCCGATGGGTTCCCAGGTGCTTGGATGACCCCGAAAGCCTGGCAAAACCCCTTCTAAGCGGGTTGGTTGAATGCGAATAAGCTGGTAATCATCGGGGAAATTTGGATAAAGCTTCTTGGAGTCCTGCAAGCGGCGCATGCTTCTTTTCGTGGCGAGATCCGATACAAGGCTCGCCGCCCCCATCAGCGACACGTAACTTTTCAGCCCATCGCTATAGTAATGCACCGTTACCTGAGGCGTCTGGGTGATTTCCGCGACCTTTCTACTGCTGGCTCTAGTGGCAATCCAGACCACCCAGTCAGCGTCCGGCGCAAAGGCGTCCACCGTGCGGGCCTTGGGTTGTCCGGCTTGATCGATTGTAATGAGCGTTGCAAACGCTGTGTCCTCAACCACTTGCCGGGCGGACTTCAGCACCGTTTCAGACTTTGATGCGCCCGAGGGTTCCGATGCAATCGCCGGCAGACTCAAACTCAGACATCCGATGAGGAGACCTAATAGAGGGTTAAACCGATTGTGCTTAAATTCTCTGCGGTGCTTTACCATCAATGCTGCTCGCCAAATGGACCACTTATGGCTTTTATGATTGTTAAACGATTGCGGCATTGACGCGATGCCGCCCTAAACCTTATTGGTCTTGCGTTATCCCGTCGTCGACCGCCTCAGCCCGCGCCATCGAAACGTATCTGCAACCCACAATCGCTTAAGTCGATCTAGTCAGGCAGCGTCATCCAATATTTACTTTGCGCTTAGCATCGTCAGGCCGCTAACAATGATGACCCGACCGATTCAGCGCAGGCTCCGTTTAACACGCCGTGCCCGTCAGAAAAGGGATCATAAGCTTGCTTGATCCGCCGAGCGCGCGCCCGATCTCGTTACAATCTTAAGTCAAGCGTCTCTTTGAGACGCAATTGGTTACGTCAGAGCCAAAGCGGCAACAATGAGCACAACCGTCAAAATCGCAAAACCAACCATGGTGAGCGCGAGGGACCGAACGGTTTTTCGATCGCTATCTGCAGCTTCTTCAATACTCAAACTCATCTTAACGTCCACGTCTGTTTCGAGAATGCTCAATGTACCCGATGAGAACCATCAGTCAAGCCATCGGCATCCTGATTTTTACCTTTTATTGAACCTAAACCGATTCTTGACCCGAACGCCTTATAGGCAGTCAAGACCACCCGTCACCGAGCCCTTCAAGCGATTTTAGCCGCCGCGTCTGAATCGATGATAACGAGCAAGCCACGGCAAAGCCCAGTTGGGCTTATGCGCCTTTTGCCAAACGCCCGCCACAAATTTGTTCATTTCCGTCCAGGTTGGGTAAATGTGAATCGTGCCCATGATCTTTTTTAGACCCAGACCATATTTCATCGCCAAGACAAATTCCGCAATCGACTCCCCCGCATGCGCGCTCACAATGGTCACGCCGAGAATTCGATCACTGCCGGGTTTGGTTAACACTTTAACGAAACCCGCTGGCAGGGCTTCGGTTTTCGCTCGATCGAGTTCCGCAACGTCAAAGCGCGCGCATTCAAAGGCAATGCCGGCGGCCTCGGCTTCGGACTCGCTCAAGCCAACGCGCGCGACTTCCGGACTCGTAAACGTGCACCAAGGAATGACGCGATAATCCACTTTAAACTTTTTGAAGGTGCCGAAAAGTGCATTGACCGCGGCATACCAGGCCATATGCGAGGCCGTATGGGTGAACTGATAGCGTCCCGCCACATCCCCCACTGCAAAAATATTAGGGTAGTTGGTCTGCAAGTACTCGTTCACCTGAATCTGACCATTTTCGGTCAAATCAATGTTCAGCGCTTCGAGCCCAAAACCATTCACTCGCGGCTTTCGACCCGCAGCAAACAAGACCGCATCGCATTCAACGTCTGTGCTTGATTCAGAACCGGTAACCGCCTCAACCCGCAGCATGAGCGTCTCACCCGAACTCGCAGAGGCCAAACGGTTGTTGACCAGCAATCGAACGCCCTCGTTAGAGAGTACGCCCGCCATGAGCTCACTGACCTCAGCATCCTCTTTCATCATGATCCTTGGCATCATCTCAACCACTGTGACAACACAACCGAGCCGCGCAAACGACTGAGCGAGCTCCAGTCCGATGGGTCCGCCGCCAATCACAGCCAGCCGTTTGGGCAGTGCCTCAAGCTGCCAAATGGTTTCCGAGGTATAACACCGATTTCGATCTAAACCCTCGATATTGGGCATCACCGGCGCCGCACCGGTGGCCACAATGATTGATCGGCTCGTAAGCCGCTCACCATTGATCTCAACTTCATAGGGCGAACGCAGCACGCCTTTTCCCAGCCGGACATCCACGCCGAATTCTCTATACCGCTCGGGCGAATCATTCGGTTTGATCGAATCAATCACCGCCTGGACGCGTTTCATAATGACGGGGAAGTCAATTTTGGGGTCCCCGGCTGTGACCCCAAGGTTGGCGCTGTGCCTGAGTCCCGCCGCCACACTCGCACTACGAATAAACGCTTTACTCGGCACGCAACCGGTATTGAGGCAGTCTCCGCCCATCTCTGATGCTTCAATTAACGTAACCTTTGCCTCAACAAGCGAGCCGATTAGAGCGGACACCAAGCCCCCAGAGCCGGCACCGATTACGATTAAATCGCGATCAAACACCTTTGGCTTTGGAAACGAGCGATAGCGTCGCCACAGCTCAACGCGGTGCATCACGGCCTTCATCAGCCACGGTAGCAGCGCAAGCAGCACCAAGGACGCCAGCAATTCTGGCGATAGGATACCCGCGGGGCTTTGCAAATCCGCTAACTGTTTCCCCGCATTCACAAAGATCAGAGTGCCGGGCAACATGCCCAATTGAGACACCCAGTAAAACTGCCGTACTGAGAGGTTGGTTAAGCCCATCACGAGATTAATAACAAAAAAGGGCACGGCCGGAACGAGCCGTAAGGTGAGCAAGTAGCGCGCACCATCGGCCTTCATGCCTGCATTTACCAGCGCCATAGCCTCTGAGAACTTCGCGGCAATCAGATCACGGAACAAAAATCGTGCGGCCAGCATCGCCAAGGTTGCGCCGATACTCGCCGCAAAAGACACTAAGATCAGTCCCTGCCATAAACCAAACAATCCACCCGCGAGCAGGGTCAATACAGCAGCACCCGGTAACGATAAGGCCGTCACAATGATGTAAATCAACGCGAAACCCAAAAAACTCAGTGCAGGCGCATCCGCTACAAATCCAAGAAGCGTTTGCTGGGCGGATTTAATTGCGGAGAACGTCAAGTACTCGCCGCCACCGTAACCAAAGAACAACAGCACGACCAGGATGAGCATCAGGGCCAGAATGATTTTTAAACGGGACATATCACGCACTTCTCTAACACAGGCGCTGTCTATTCTACGTCATCCAGATCAATAGGCCGAATAGACCGATGCCTTGCGCAATCTGCGCGACACAGAAAATCTGGGACATCGATCGACACCACTGAAAGCAGTCGATGACGCGTTCGACACCGCGTTCCGGTTTTTTCTTGTTAAACTGAAGGCTTTTCGGAGCCCACCTATGTCTGAGCCGTTTTATCCGCCGAGTGCGCTTGCCTGGCAAACCCTGAAGGCCCTGTCGGAACAAGCGCCAAGCGTCCAGACGGCAATGAACGATACCGAATGGCAGCGCAAAGCCCACTTGCAACTCAATGAGCTCACGCTCAATGTATCCCACCACCGCATGAGCATCGATATTTTTGAAGGCTTGCTTGCACTGCTCAACGCATCGCCGTTTGCAACGCTTCGAGCGGGCTTATTTTCTGGAGAAGCCATCAATTTAACGGAACATCGAGCGGTGGGTCATACCAGGATTCGCACGCCAGATTTTATGCGTGCGGACCCGACCCTCAAAGCAATCCGGGAATTTACGCAGGCGGTTCATTCTGGCGCGTTAAAAGGCGCAACCCAACGACCTTTCAAACACATCGTCAACATTGGTATTGGCGGCTCTGACCTCGGCCCCAAAATGGTCTGTCAGGCGCTCGATCACCCAGACAGAAGCCGATTAACTTGTCATTTTGTCGCCAATGTCGACGGCGCTGAGATTAATACGGTACTACGCCGCTGCGATCCAGAGACGACCCTTATTGTCATCGCAAGCAAGACTTTCACAACCCAAGAAACCTTAATGAACGCGCGAACCGCACGCGCTTGGCTGCAGGCGAGTCTGCCCGACAGCCCGGAGCGGGCCCAACATTTGGTTGCGTTGACGACCGCTGCAACAAAGGCTGTCGATTTCGGGGTTGCTCCGAATCAAATTTTTGCCTTTGACGAAGACATTGGCGGCCGTTATTCCCTGTGGTCAAGTATTGGTTTGACCATCGCCCTGCAATCTGGTTTTGAAACGTTTGAGGCGTTACTGCTCGGCGGTCATGCAATGGATCAACATTTTTCTGAAGCGCCGCTACCGCAAAACTTACCGGTCATCCTGGCCCTAATGTCGGTCTGGTATGGCAATTTTTTGGGCGCCCAATCCCAAGCGGTGATTCCCTATTGTGAGCGCCTCAGCCTGTTTCCAGCATTTTTGCAACAACTCGATATGGAGAGTCTCGGCAAAAGCACCACACGGGAAGGCCGCTCAACCGATTATCAAACCGGTCTCATCACTTGGGGTCAAACCGGAACCAATGGTCAGCACGCTTTTTTCCAGCTGCTCCATCAGGGCACTCACTTAGTCCCGCTAGATTTCATCGGCTTTGGCGAGGATTCTCTGTCATCAGAACCCGCGCACCGCGCATTGCGTCTCAATCTGGCAGCCCAGGTGACGGCCCTTGCACAGGGGCAATCTGGCGCGAACCCACACCGAGACTATGCTGGCAACAAACCCAGCTCCGTCATCATGTTGGATGCGCTGACGCCTTTTAATTTGGGCATGCTGATTGCGCTCTATGAACACAAAGTGTTTACCTGTAGCGCGATCTGGAACATCAATGCCTTTGATCAATGGGGCGTGGAGCTGGGTAAGGCCTTAGCGAATGCTTTCGATCGCGGTGACCTTGACCCGCCGCCGGTCACCCAGGCCTTGCTGGATCAAGTTCAGCTGAATCAAACTAAGCGAGACCCTTGACCCGTCTGTACCAACGCGTCGCGGCTGGCAGGACCTATGAGGTTCGCACAGCAGGCGCTTCCGTTCGGCTCTATACCAATGGCGCCTTTCATAGCCAATGGCACCCCAAACAAATCTTTCAGGGCGCGGTTTGGGACTTACTGAGCCTTCCTGCGCTATTACGAGCCGAGCCGCCAAAAACAATTCTCGCTTTGGGCGTTGGTGGCGGCACCGCTTTGCATCAGTTATACCACCTTGAACCTTGGCAGCGCGCCATCGGCATTGACATCGACGGCGAACATCTGCGTTTAGCCAAACGGTTCTTTAAGCTTCAATACCCAGGACTGACCTTGCGTCAGGACGATGCGATCGCCTGGATCGCCGAGCATCAAGAGACCTTTGACTATTTGATCGATGACCTATTCCTGGACGGCGCCCAGGACCCTGAGCGACCCGAACCCATTGGCGAGGCCTGGCTAACAGACCTGTTCAATCGAACAACGTGCAACGGCGTACTCATTCAGAACCATCTCGACGTGCAGCACGCCCGCGCGTGCTTTAAAGCCTATCGAAGTTGGTTCAAAAAGCGATTCAGCCGAGTGCTCTTACTCACCTCAGCCACCTTTACCAATGGCGTCTTGGCGGCCTATCGCGGCCCAGTCGACGTCGGTCAAATTGGGCTGCAGTTCAAACTCGGCTTAAAGTCGCGCGGCTTACCCACAAACGGCCTGAGCCGGATTAGCACCCGCGTCTTGCAGTAAGGTTGATTGCGCGGCGAGCGCGCACGAGACTCATCTTGTCACGCAATCGATCAAGCGCTTACCTGCGCGGTTTGGGCTTGGTGAAGGGTTTACGGCAACGACGGCCCAGCCACTAAGGCGTATCCGACCGAACGATCGGCCGCCCCCCGCGGGTAAGGCCTTGCAATGCGCCTGCATCAAGCTCAGTCCAGAGCACGCGCTTGGCGCGATTCTGGCCATCGATCAGGCCAAAATGATTTTCGGAGCCGCCTGGGTTTTTCGCATCCTTCCAAGGTTCGTCAAAGGCTTCAAACAAGACCAGAACGACGCCAGCTGCCCGAGCCCACGCGGTCATCAATTCAAAATACAACTGTTGTTGGCGCTCGCCGGCGGCGTTCGAACCATCCGGGCCATAAAATCCGTTATCAATGCTTGCCCAGCCTGTCTCCCCAATATGAACGGCCTTGCCTGGATCAATGCTCGACACATAGCGTTTCGTGCTGGCGTATTGATCTTGTGCATAAGCTGCCGCTCGCGCCATCGTGGCCGACACATCTGCTTGCGGCGCCTGAGCGCTCACCTCATCGAAGGTGTCAGTCCAAAAGGCTGGGTTATAATGCGTGTCATGAAAGGGATAGGTGTGCATCGAAACAAAGTCGACCGCTCCAATTAGAGCGTCTAAGGTCGGTGTCTGATAGCTGCCCTCGCCGCCGCCCCAAGATGCAAAATTATCGGAGCTGGTCACCCAGATCCCAGACTCGATTTCGCCCGCTTGCTTGAGCGCTTGAAAATGCTGCACCCACTTCAAAACCACCTTGGGTTGAACATAGTAGGCAGCAGCCCAACGAACCATAGCCTCGTTACCGACCGCGATGACTTTGACAATATTGGAATACGCTTTGGCAAATTGAACCGCCGCGTCGACCTCGCGCTGGTTGGCCTCGTGATCCTCTCCCTCATGGTTGGGGGCATCGGTCCAGGCGCCAGCACAATCTATCCAGACACCCAACATGACATACATTTCAAAGCTAGGATCTTCAGCTTGTAACGCTTCAATCGCTAAAAAGATGCGACGGGTCTCGTCAAACTGCTGCGTGTTGTAGGTTCGAATCATTGTGAACCCAAGACCTGACAAAATCTTCAGATCTTCTTTAATCTCATTAACACTGGGCACCAATGCTCTTGTGGCAGACCGATAGCCGCCGTAGGCGATCGCTCGCAACGCGCCTCGGTCAAACAATTCAGCAGCTGATGGGGTTTGACTCTTTTCGCCCTTAGTTTCTACTGACGTGCTCTGCTCGCAACCTGCCACCAAGAGGACCAAAGCCAGCAAAATAACCCGAAATTGCCCCCGCGGTTTCTCGACACCTTTATCCATTTTCAAGATCATCCGTTTTCCCCGCACCTCTGAATTTTATCAAACCCCCGTCCCAGTCAACCGATTAAGGCTTAGAGCAGGGGCGTGACGCGCCTAGGCTTACCCCTGGACCTTATTGAACGCATTTAGCCTTTATACTGCCCCATCGTGCGTTCCGGCGCCGGATGGATCACAGCCCAAATTAGCAGCAAAACCAAGCCGACCATACACAGGTACACGGGCAGAAGATAACTACCGGAACCATCCAAACCGAGACTAAACGCTGCCGGGCCGATGGCGCTGGCCGAGACTGTGAGCGCGGTGTTTAACCCACTGACTTCGCCCAGATGTTTGGTGCCAAAATAGCGTACGAAGGCGAGATTTGAGAGCACCCCCAAAGGCCCCCGCCCGCACCAAAACCAATCGCCAACAACCAATAACCCCAGTCATCCGCCAAATTTGCGAGTCCAAAAGCCCCCACTAGGAAACTGAGCAGCATCAAAATCAAAAAGGGTTTTAAAGGATTCCGGTCCGCCAAATAACCTGCGAGCAAATTAACTAGGGTTGAACAAATGGCCGAAGGTAAAAAGTAAGAGAACGCTTCCGCTGAACTGCGACCCACCTGATCAAAGATCGACACAATGTGAAAAGTAAGCGCTGTTCCGAAGAGCGCATGAATTGAAAGGCTCGCCGCATAGAGCCAAAACACGGGCCGCTGCCTTGCCTCAGCCAGGGTCATGCCTTTAAGCCCTGTCTCGCGCGGCGCCTCATTTTCTGAGCCAGTTTCGGGAAGTGTAATGACCGCGGTTTCCGGCACCGGCCGATTGCGTACAAAAAGCCAAGCCGCACAGCCAAACAAAAAAAGCCCAGCCGCCATCACCCAAAGCGAGCCACGCCAGCCAAAGTCATGGATTAAAATCGCAATGCCGAGCGGCGCCAGCGCAAAGCCGAAGGAGACAAAAACGCCTCGCAAACCACTCACCAGGCCGCGGCGTTTAACGAACCAAATCAGTAGGATATTGCGCGACGCGCTGGTCAAAACCCCTTGACCCAGAAACCGCACGCCAAAGTAACCCAGCAACATGAGCAGCCAGGCCCAGGCAATCGAACCAGACAGCAGGACTAACAGTCGGTCAACTTGGCTAATGTAGATCAGCACCAAGGCCAGTAGCACACTGGAGGCCGCAATCATGACCCGCCCGCCGTGCTGATCAAATAATCGCCCGGCCCGGGGCAAACAAAAGGCCGACAAGAGTGTACCGACTAAATAGGCCAGGGACAGTTGCGTCCGGGTTAGGCCCAGGGCTTCAATAAAATAGTCTGTGTAGACCCCCATCCCCATGGTTTGTCCCGGCACACTGAACAAAAACCCGAGGGTTGAGAACAACCAGATCACCCAAGCATAGTTTAGCGCGCGCGGCCTTGGTTGAGCCTGATCAGGCGTTGAAGCCACCGAATAGTTCCTTTTGATTCACCCCGGGCATCATACGTGAGGCCATTAACGCTGGCCAGCAAGCGGTCCCCGGGTATGGCATACTTTGATCGCTAACTGAGAAGACCACATGAAGAACGTTTTATTTATTACGGCGGATCAATGGCGCGGGGCTTGCCTTTCAAGCTTAGGCCATACGGTTCAAACCCCCAACTTAGATGCCCTCGCCGCCTCCGGCGTTTTATTCAAACGGCACTATGCTAACGCCGTGCCCTGCGGGCCTTCCAGAGCCAGTTTACATACCGGCATGTACCTCCAAAATCACCGCTCGGGCACGAATGGTACGCCGCTCGATGCGCGATTCACCAACTGGGCAAAGGAAGTGAGAGCCAGTGGCGGCGATCCCGTTTTGTTTGGTTACACTGACACCGCCAATGACCCCAGACAATTTGCGCCGGATGACCCAATTTTGTCTTCCTATGAGGGCCCCTTGCCCGGAATTCGGCCGATGCTGCAGATGGGCACCTTTCCGGATGCTTGGGCGACTTGGCTTGAAACCCTGGGGTACGACATTCCCGAGCCCAATTGGCGACTCTATACTGAGAAAAACAGCCCCATCGATTACGAGGACGGATTGGCGCATCCTGCCGCGCTTAAAATCCCGGAACACCACCATGACACCCGCTTTATGGTTGACTCGGTGATGGATTACATCCGCGGAACCGACGATGCCTTTTGTGTTCATCTGTCTTTGCTGCGCCCGCACCCGCCTTGGGTTGCGCCCGAGCCCTACAACCAACTGTATGATCCTGCCGCGCTCGCAGATTTTATTCGCGCTGAGTCGGCTCAAATCGAAGCCGAGCAGCATCCGTTTCTGGCTGAAATGCTGGCCACAAAGCACTACAGTGCCCCGGCGGACCAAGCCAAACTGACGCGGCTTAAGAGCAGTTATTTTGGTCTCATGACCGACGTAGATGCCAATTTAGGGCGATTGTTCGATTTTTTGAAAGCCAATGGCCAGTGGGACAACACGCTCATCATCTTCACCTCGGATCATGGCGAACAAATGGGAGACCATCATTTACTCGGCAAACTGGGCTATTTTGATGCCTCGTATCATATCCCGCTGATCATCCGAGACCCTGACTTTGATCCAAGCCGCGCCAACGCGCAGATCGATCACTTCACCGAGAATGTTGATATCATGCCGACGATTCTCGATTGGCTTGGTCTTGAATGCCCAGTGCAATGTGACGGCCAATCGCTTCGTCCGCTCATCCACACGGGCGCCCCAACCGGCCACTGGCGCGAGGAAGCCCATTGGGAATATGACTTCAGAAATATTCCTGCCGGCGAAGCCTTAGAACACCGTCTTGGACTCACCCCCCACCAATGTTCGCTCAATGTCATCCGCAGCGCCCAGTATAAATACGTTCACTTCACCAATTTGCCGGCGTTGTTTTTTGATTTGGTGGCGGATCCAGAGGAGCTCAATAACCTGATCGACCACCCCGATTATCAATCCCTCGTCTTGGCTTTTGCACAAAAGATGTTGTCTTGGCGAATGAACCATGACGAACAGACCCTGACGCACCTTGCGCTAACCGATAACGGCGTTGTGAGTCGACCATCACCGCGTTATGCGCCCCGACGTTCAACCCCATAGGATAGACAGATGAGCACGCAACATCGAAATGACATTTACGGCACGGCCGATCAACCCGACCAACTCGAAACACCGGCCATTCCGGCTGCCACAGTCATCTTATTACGAGACAGTGATCGAGGCGTTGAAACCCTGATGTTACATCGGACGTCTAAGGTGCATTTTGGCGGTATGTGGGTCTTTCCCGGCGGCCGCATTGATCCAGAAGATTATCCGGAGAGCAGCGACGTTAATATCGCAGCGCAACACGCCGCAGTAAGGGAAACTCTTGAGGAAACAGGCATCACCATAGGCGGAGATGCCTTTGCCTGGTTTGCGCATTGGACGCCCCCGGCCGGCACCCCGCGCCGGTACGCGACCTGGTTTTTTGCCTGCATTTTAGAAACGGATCAGGTCATTGCCGTTGATGGGTTCGAGATTCAAAACCACGAGTGGATTCAGCCGGCTGAGGCGCTCGCCCGCCATGCCGCCGGCGAGATTGATCTTGCGCCGCCCACTTGGATCACCTTGCATCAACTGGCGCTGCATGAGCCCGCTGCAGCACTTTGGCAAGTCCTTAAAGACCAACCTGTCCGCGTTTACGAAACGAGAATTCGCAAGGACAAAGCCGACAGGCGGATTGCGCTTTGGGCAGAAGATGCCGCCTACGCCGGCGGTGAGGTTGATCAACCTGGACCAAGGCACCGCTTGGTGCTCGACCCTGACGGATTTATCTTTGAAAACACGGCGCTGTCTTATTAGTGCCGGCGCGCGACTTGCCAGCCCATCCCTACGCGCTTGACCGACAAGCGCAAGACCCAAATACCGTAACTAAGCGCCGCCGTGGGCCGAAGAGTATTCAACCATGACGTTTTCCTGGCTCCCGGGCCAATCTGAACTGAACTTGCAGCAGGACTTGTTGGACGCCGCGGCCTTTGCAGCCAAACACTACGCTGCCACATTAGACGCCCGGGCGGTCTTTCCAGGTCAGACTGCCTTGACGGCCTTAGCCGTTTTTGATGAGCCCATACCGGAAGACCCCTGTGATCCAAGCATTGTGCTGGAGACGCTCGCAACTCACGGCGGCCCCGCGACCACGGCCTCGAGTGGCCCCAACTACTATGGCTTTGTGACCGGCGGTAGCCTGCCCATTGCCCTCGCCGCTCGATGGCTTGGGGATGCCTGGGATCAAAACAGCGCGCTCGGACGCATGTCCCCTATTGCCGCCCAGCTTGAGCAAACGGTTGAACATTGGGTTACTGACCTACTCGGCCTACCGAAAGAGACCCTCATGGGGCTGGTAAGCGGCTCGTCCATTGCGGGGTTATCCGCTTTAGCCGCTGCCCGCAGTCACCTTTATGCCAAGGCCCAGTGGCCCTTCGCGGAAAAGGGGCTGCAGGGCGCGCCACCCATCCACATCTACGGGCCAGATAGCTTGCATGGCTCAATCGATAAAGCCTTGAGCCTTCTTGGTTTTGGCGCCAATCAAATGCACTGGCTGGCAACCGATTCCGAGGGGCGACTGCTGCCCTCCGCACTGCCCACGCTCGCCCCGAACGCGATTGTGATCCTGCAGGCTGGCCAGGTCTGCACGGGCGCCTTTGATGACTTTGCCAGCATCATTCCGATCGTGAAAGCGCAGGGGGCTTGGGTTCACATCGATGGCGCCTTTGGGCTCTGGGCCGCGGCGTGTGATCGCACCCGTCACCTCATGGCCGGCGCAGGCCAAGCCGACTCTTGGTCCGTCGATGCCCATAAAACGCTCAACGTACCCTACGACTGTGGTCTTGTACTGTGCCGACATCCTAGCGCCTTGAAGTCCGCCTTAACCGCGAGCGGGAGCTATCTTGACCAAAGCAGCATCCGCAATGGCATGGAGATGACCCCAGAGATGTCTCGGCGCGCGCGATCCGTTGAGCTTTGGGCGGCCTTAAAGTTTCTAGGCCGCTCAGGGGTTGCCGGTTTAATCGGTCATTTTTGTACCCTTGCCGCGCAATTGCGCGAGCACCTTCGCGATGGGCCCTATACCCTCATCAACGAGGGCGGCTTCAATCAGGTGCTTGTTGCGTTGGATGAAGATGCTCAAACAAACGCGGCATTACAATGCTTACAGGACGCCGGCAGAGTTTGGATGAGCGGGGCGACCTGGCAGGGGCGCGCAGTGATTCGCATCAGTATCAGTAACTGGCAAACCACCGATGCGCACATCGATCTGCTGGCAGCTGAAATGCAGCGTGCGGCCCGAGCCGTTCAACCAACACCGCCCACGTCGCCTTAATCCCGGACACAACCCAGAACCCAAGCGTTCAGCAATTCATGGAAACTCTCGGGTTGTTCGAAAGCGAGCCAGTGACCGCAGTTGGCCACGAGCTCGAAGTGCACCAAAGGATTTTCAGCAAAGAACAGCGCTGATTTACTCGCGACATCCGGCAGCGCGGGACCATCCTGGTCACCATAAATGACCTGCACAGGCTGCCGCAATTGCCTCACCGCGTCGAGCACCATTCGGTTCTTGGCAAACTTTGGACTGTTGAACCGTGCCTGAGCCGTATTCAGAACTTGCACCTTTAGCGCCAAAGCATCAATTTTAGCCGGGTCTGAAATCATCAAGTGATGCAGGTTAAGGCGATGTAACGCGGCCAGATCAGCGGCACTCATTCCAGGAAGCCTTCGCTGTAACGGCTTCATTCCGCCCTTTCTTGAGACGTCTCCAATCGATGCAGGACCAATTAGGGTTAGACTTTTAACGGCATCGCCGAGTTGCAAGGCGGCTTGGGAGGAGACGGCGCACCCCCATGAAAACGCAACAAGGTGATATTGTTGAAGTGATTTAAGGCCGCGACACCCCGCAACCAAAGCCGCAACGGCATCTTCTGCCGTGTAGCCAGCGGGCAATGCGTCCGACGCTCCAAGTCCCGGTAAATCGACCGCCCAAACCTGGTAGTGTTGCGTCAGCGCCTCAATGTTCGCAACCCAATGCAGCCAAGACCCCGAGCCCCCGTGTACCAAAAGCACGGTTTCACCGCCCTTAGGTCCCGCCCAATAGCGAAACTGCAGCGCGCCAAACTCACAAGCAATCCGCTCAACCCGCGAGGCTTTGGTCAGCCGAGCAATCAGCAGTTCAGGGGGTTCAACCATTGTTAACCGTCATCCGGCTGCGCAAACTCAGCCGCCAGCGCCCCCATGCGAAGCTCGCCAGCTTTGGTTTGCAAGCCTTGCGCTAAAGCACGGCGCATGTTGTCCTGGGCGCCGCTTGTACGCAGGGTTTGTTGAAACAAATAGGCCTCTTCTAGCAGGCCATCCTCAATCGGCAGCTCAGCATTATTGATAGAGGCTTTGCAAAGCGCGATCGCCTCGCCCGGCCATCCGGCAATCCGAAAAGCGAGGTTGTCCACGAAGTCGCTCATCGCGTCGGATGTATCGAAAATTCGATTCAAATAGCCCCAGCGCTCACAGGTCTCAGCATCAATATCATCGCCGCCTAAACAAATTTCAAGCGCCCTACCCCGCCCGACAAGCCGTGGTAAGCGTTGGGTGCCAGAGCCCCCCGGTAAAATGCCCAGTGGCACCTCCATCTGATTAATGATCGTTTTATGCCGGACGCCAAAGCGCATATCGCAGGAGGCCGCAAACTCGTTGCCACCGCCGCCAGCGCGCCCCGCCATCTTAACGATCGTCGCCTTCGGCATAGTTCGCACTCGCTCGCACATCATGTGAAAGGGCGATAACGTTTCGGCCTTCACCGCTGGCGTATCACTTGGAAAGGTCAAGATCGCATTGACATCAAAATGCGCAATGAAAAAATCCGGATCCGCGCTCTGAAAGACCACCACCCGAAGACTGTCATCGCCTTCAAGCTGCTCGGTCACTGCGACAAGCTCTTGATAGAGTCTCGGCGTCATCACATTAACGGGTGGGTTATCGATGGTGACGAAGCAGACCCCGTCTCGCTGGGTCAACTTTAGCGTTTCAAATGCAGCCATAGGATTCTCCTTTTCCAATTGATCATGCCATACTTGTTGGCTATTTTGGGATCTAACAAACCGGCTGAGGGCAGTGGATTATGCGAAAAATTATGGCTGTTTGTGTGTTAACCCTACTCACCAATATGGCATTGGCTGCCCCGCCCCTCAATATTTTATTAACCAATGACGATGGCTATCTTGCGCCTGGCATTCAAGCGCTCCGCGCCAGCCTTCTCGAGGCGGGTCACAACGTTTTCCTCATCGCGCCCGCAACCAATCAAAGTGGCAGCGGCACCAGTATCACCAGCCAGGGCGTTGCTTACACCAGCCACGGTAATCAAGTTTGGAGCGTCGCCGGCCGGCCTGCGGACGCCGTTCGCTTGGGGATCGGGCACATCCTGCAAGACAACCCGCCAGACATCGTGCTGTCCGGCATCAACTTTGGGCAAAACGTTGGCCAGGATGTCGTCGTCTCAGGAACCATTGGCGCTGCCGTGACCGCCGTGCAGCTAGGGTTTCCCGCCATGGCTGCCTCCGCTGAAATCAATTTTGATGAGGCCGCAACCGGTTTTCCGAGCACCCTGACGACCTTCCCTTGGGCCGCGGCGGTGATTACGGATCTAATACAAGACCCCAGAACGCGCCTGCAAGACAGCTTTTTAAACCTTAATTTCCCGACTCAAAAAACGCCAAAAGGCTTCAAGCCAACAAAACTTGCAGCCTCTTCTATTCTGTCCGTTGACTTTCAAGAACTTGAAGACGGACTCTGGCGCGCGGGATACCAAATGGACCCTGACGATGAGCCCAACTCTGACCGACCGTTACTCGCGAAGGGCTATATCACCGTCACACAACTCGGCATCAGTTACGAGCCTCTCGACATTCAGACCGTGGACCTGAGCTGGATTGAGTCAGCCGCCATTGACCCCAAGGCCGGGCAAGCCAGTCCGATCGCGCCGTAACCGCCGGATCAGTTCAAGGGTCTTTGCTGCGAGATCCGATACATCAAGACCGCTGCACGCTCAATCAACATCGGCAGCGTATTGAGATCAATTTCCTCGTTTAAAGCATGGGCGCCCTTACCCTCAATACCAATGCCATCAAGTGCATCGACATAGTCCGCGACAAAGGAGATATCGGCGGCACCCCGTTTACCAGGATCAAAAGCGCTAACCGGTCCGTATCCTAAATCCTGACTGGTTTGACTGAGCAGCGCGAGCAGCGCCTGATTACCGTCGGTCGGGGCCATGGCGGGATAACCGTCCGTGAAGGTCATTTCCGCTGAGGTTTTCGGCAAATTATTTTGGGTCGCAATAGCCCGCATTGCCGCGCGGGCGCGCGCCTCCTGCTCCCGACTCAGGGTCCGAAGCCCGCCTTGCACAACGACCGATTGCGCAACCACATTGCTTTTACCGAATACCCGACCCGCATTAAGGGACGCCTCGTAATCGACTTCGGTGCCGCCTGCAATAACCCCCGGATTAAACGTCAAGTATTGCTCGCCCGTTAACTGCTCGTGAAAGCGGGTTAGGATCCTCGCCGCTTCAAAGATCGCGCCACTGCCCACCGCCTCGCTAAAGATAACAGAAGAATGGGCCCGTTCACCGGTCACGGTTAACATCCAACCGCTGGAGCCGCGACGCGCAACCGTTGCGGCATTTAGACTGGTGGCATATTCAAAACCCAAACCAACATCGCAAGATTTTGCCGCATCAATCAAATGGCTCCGACTAATCGATTTTGGCGAGCCGGACTTTTCCTCATCGCCGATGAGCGCAACAATATAGCGGCCTTCATCCAAGACGCCCGCCGCTTTTAAAGCCTTGAGCGCATACAGAATGACCACGTCACCACCCTTCATATCGCTCACGCCCGGCCCAGTGGCCGTATCACCGCGCCTCACGAATTTTTGAAAGGCACTGCTGGCCTCGAACACCGTATCCAAGTGGCCAATCAGCAATTGGCAGACCCCAGGCCCACCATTGTCTGCAAACAGATGACCCGCCCGATCAACTTCGCTCATATCATGCCAGCGGGTCTCAAAGCCCAAGGCTTTGAATTCTTGATCAAAGACATCGGCAACTTGTTTGACTCCAGCATGGTTCATCGTGCCACTATTGATGTTCACCACTTGCTCGAGAAGCGCAATCGCAGGCGCCTTCTGCTGCTTGGCAATTTCTGCCAAACGGGACTCCACCGCGGTCAGTTCTGCCGAAACCAAGGGCATTACGCTGATCAATCCCCAAAATCCCAACCTCACAAAAAAGTGTGGCAATACCCTTTTTTCAACCTTCATACACAACCACCTTTTGAAAAACAAAAAAAAGGGCGCTGAGCGCCCTTTTCAACCAAAACCGATATTAGCCACCAAATCGGCGTGTGACATCAAAACCCCAGTACCGAGGATACAAACGCTCACCGGTCGTGCGGTAATTTTGCGATTCTGTCGCAATTCCAATCCCACGGAACGCGCGCTCATCAGTCACGTTGTCGACAAACAACCTCGCCACCCACTTATCAGCATTATCCTTCCAACTCACGCTCAGATCGACCCGCTTGCGCGATGGCACAAGGTCGGTCGCACGTTGAAAGGCTGATGACGCGTATTCGCCGGTGTAGCTGTAGGTCGCATTCAACGCCAGCATGCCATTAACCGTTGGGATTTCGTAGCTACCGTAGACAGTCGCTTTCTGTTTTGGAATGCGCTTCAAGGGATTACCCTGCACATCTCGAACATAGGCGTCTAAGTTAAACAGGTTTTGTCCGGTTTCTGTCTGGATTCGATTACCGTTTTCATCCAACGCAAATTGAAAGAGTGAATTCGGCAGGTTCAGATCATTCCGCTCGGTTACCAAATAGCTTTCGCTGTACTCGGTATCGGTATAGCTATAATTGCCGCCCAAAGTGAAGTAATCGCCAACCAGCCAAGTGGCTTCTACTTCAAACCCTTGGTTCGTCGCAGCACCTGCGTTGACAACCGTATCAACCGACGCCCCGCGAGCACTGTCGTAGGAATCGATTTGGTCTTGGTAATTTTCATAGTCGTATCGGTAGATCGACGCATTCACCTGGGCTCGGCCGTCGAGCCAGGTACCTTTATAACCGATCTCAAAAGCGGTCACGGTCTCCGCATCATAAGATACTGGCTTCAAACAATTCACATAGAACCCTAGGTTGAGACAACCCGCATCGCCCGACTGAGTTCGAGCATCCAAGACGCCGAGTGCAAAACCACCCGCTCGATAACCTGTCGTCACCGAAAAGTACATCAACGTGTCGTCATTCGGCGTCCAATCTAAATTGATGCGGAAGTTCGTGTCCGACCAGGAATCCGAATCAGACGTTCGCCACGCGAAGCTGTAAGGAATGCCTTGGAGCAATAAGGTCTGCGAGCAACTGGCATCAGTGATGGCGCAGACGGGCGTAATGGGGTTAGCAGGATTACCGTTAAACACGGCTCGGCCTGCCGCAATGTTGGTTAATGCCAAATCAGATATTGCACCCAACCCCCCCGCCGCCGCTGGCGTCGCGTAGTAGGCTAACGTGTTTTGACCAACGCCAGGGATCTGAAACCCTTCCGCACTGACTGCCATATTCGTCGGATAAGCCGCCGAGGGAATCGTGCTCAGACCGACTAATATAGGGGAAAACGCGCTCGCCAAAGCAATCTCGGCATAAGCGACCCGCCGCTCCAACGCTTCTTTATCATCCTTTGCATAACGAATACCCGCCACAATGGCAAATTGATCATTCAACTCAAACGTGGCCTGGGTATAAAACGCCACCTGCTCATTAAAGGATCTATTGCGGTGACGATAAGCATCCTCACTACCGCCATGTAGCCCGGCAACCTGCTCTCCATCTTGCGGTGTGTCTATTGTCACTGGCGCTTGGGTTAACCCAAAGCCGCCATAGACTTGAAGAATGCTGGCACCACCCAAACCAAATGCTGCGGGCGTCGGCAATGCCAAGTCACCATAATCCGCAGCTTCGGTGTATCTTAGGGTGTTATTGGTTAACGTGTAATTCTGCTTCCGAGACTCAGAAAAACTGAAAAGACCCGATGTCACCGAAATTCGATCTCCAAAGTTGGCTTGCAGCCGCAGTTCGTGGGAATAGTTCCAGACGTCTTCCAAAACCGTTTGTCGATATTTAGAGAAGTCGCTATCGTACCCGTCGATATCAATATTAAACGTGTATTCAAAATCGTTGGTGCCGAAGAGGTAGGTCAACGCCATATCGTCATTGATATCCCAAGTCAGCTCGAAGCTGCTCGACATATGATCAAACTTAGAATGATTACACTCGGTATTGGCATAGGGCCATTGGCAATCACCACCGGAATCGTTCACGAGGTTGCGCATATTATCCATATCCGCTGAGCCATAAAGCCCCTCGACATCTGTTCGACCAAAGGACGCATTTGGCATATGCGTTGCCGCAGGATCCATACCCGGCCGCACTGGCATCCCGGATATGATCGCCCCGTTACCGGGATTGGTGTAGTTCACAGAGCCTGGCGTGCCATTGGGCACTTGCCTTAAGCCGTAGGCCGCATAGTCTGTGCCCGCACCTCGAAAGCCAGCCGGTCCTTGATCAATGTACCCGTACTGACCAATCGCTCGATCCGAGATGCGATCATTGCCGCGCACCTTGATCGAGAGATTCGGCCGAACGTCGATCAATAGAGAGACTGCGACGTTACGATCATGGGTCGAATCCAGATCAGGCGAGCCATTAAGGCCTTTTTGATGACCATCGCGATCCCGCTTGGTTGCAGTAATCCGGCCCGCGAGCACCTCATCCAATATCGTGCCATTGACCATGCCGTAGATTTCTTTGGTGTCGTAGCCGCCCATCTGAACGCGAACTTCGCCTGCTGACTCGTAGTCGGCGGGGTTGGTCACATAATTTAAAGCGCCACCAATTGAGTTCCGACCATAGAGGGTGCCTTGCGGTCCCCGCAACACTTCGACCCGTGCCAAATCGTACAAACCGTTTTCAGAGGCTGCAATCCCAAAGTCTGGGGAATAGATGCCGTTATAGTAGGTCGCAACGCCGGGATCGCCGCCGAGCGCTCTAAAGTTCCGGCCAACACCGCGGATACGAATGTCAAACGCGTCTCGAGTGGTCGCCGGGAGATAGTTGACCAGTTCGTCGGCGCCCTGAATCCCAAAATCTTCGATTGTCTCTTCTGAAAAAGCGGTGATGGAAATGGATGTGTCCGAGACGGTTGACTCGATCTTCTCGGCCGTTACAACCACCTCTTCGATGCGGCGTTGACCGTCTTCAGCATACAGTGGCGCAGTCAGCCCTAAACCGGCACCCGCGACGAGCGCAGCGAAGTATTGCGTCTGTTTTGATAACCCCATTTTCCACCTCATTTTAATTTTTATTGTTGATCATTAGCGCTGTCTAAACACCGTGAAAGGGTTCAAAACCTCCTCTTGGCAATCGTTATCCGACCCTTCCCACAGCGTCCCTTAACAGCCCAACGCGCCTTCAACAGCTTAAACCCGCCGTTTCGAGCCGGTCAATCATAATTTTAAGCCTGTTTTTATCTTTAACCGACCTCGAATGACGGACGCCAACCTCAATCAGTCATCACCAAACGTGTTTATTCCAATATTGAAACCACTGCCCGTGACAGCACTGAGGACGACGCCCGACGTTACACCGGTACTCGACAGCCAGGGTGCCGAAGCAAGTGCTCTGTTTCGTCGACCCGAGCCGCGGCGTTTTTTTAATTTCATTCAGCATGCCGTAGGAAGCAGCGCGCCTGCTTGTCGAGAGGCCGGTTTTGTGACTCAACGCATCAGCCTTATCCGAAAACGGTAGGCCAACATCAACGGGCTCACGAATGCAATCTACGCTGTCAGCAACGCCAAGGCCTTTGCGCGATCCGGCACAATACCCGGCGTATCTTCACAAAACTCGACCATGATGCCATTCGGGTCGAGGTAGTACAGACTCTGACACCAGTCGTGATCGACCGCCATGAGCGGCTCAATGCCCGCATCGCTGAGCGTTGCCAAAACCTGCTGTTTTCGGTCCGCGTCGGCCTTAAAGGCGACGTGATTAACCCAAACAGGCAGTCCCATGCCGGTTGAAATGTCCGTTGGATACGCGCTTGGAAAGCCGGGCCCCTCCAAATAAAAAAAGGCCATCGAACTGCCATCGCCCACATCAAAAAAAAGATGTTTCATACGCGCCTTGTCATCGCCTTCTAGTTCCGTGTGAGTCAGGGCGAATCCTAATAAGTCTTCGTAAAAATGACGCGTCGCTTCTGGGTCTCGGCACGCAAATGCCACATGATGAAAGCCTTTTTGCATTGGGAGATATCTCCTTTTGGTTGGTGTATAACTTGTTTAACCCACAAACTGAACGGCCAACGGTTGCGCCCATCTTCGTTAGACGCAGCGTGTGCGACCGCCACATTACAACGGATGCAATCGCACCGGCATGTCAGTGAAACCTTTGACAAAGGTTGAATAGGTTCGCGTGGGTTGCGCCATGACTTCCACAAAAGCGAACCGTTTTTGAATTTCTTCCCAGAGGATTCTCAGTTGCATCTCGGCCAGTCGGTTTCCCATGCACCGGTGAATGCCAAAGCCAAAGGATAGATGCTGGCGCGCCTTGTCCCGATCGATCAAAAACTCGGAGGCCCGGGCAATTGACCGTTCATCTCGATTACCCGAGACATACCACATGACCACTTTTTCGCCCTGAGGAATGGTGACGCCGTTCAATTCAACCGTTTCTGTGGTCGTGCGGCGCATGTGCGCGAGCGGGGTTTGCCACCGAATGATTTCCGAGACCATATTCGGAATCAATCCGGGCTCAGCCCGCAGCTTGGCATACTCAGCCGGATTCTCATTCAACGCCAGCACCCCGCCAGAGATTGAGTTTCGGGTCGTGTCATTGCCGCCCACAATCAAGAGCAGTAGATTGCCGAGGAACTCAAAGGGCACCATGTTCTTTGTTGCCTCACCATGCGCCAACATCGAAATTAAATCGCCTTTTTTTGGGGCTTTAACCCGCTCATTCCAGAGCGCGGTAAAGTAAGTCAAACATTCAACCAGTTCTTCTCGTCGTTGCGCTGCCGATTCTGTCACCCCAGTGCCAGGCGGATTGGTTGCCACGTCGCTCCAACGAGTGAGCTTCCGGCGATCTTCAAAGGGAAAATCAAAAAGCGTCGCCAACATCTGAGTGGTTAATTCAATCGAAACACGGTCGACCCAGTCAAAAGTCTCACCAAGGGGCAATGAGTCAAGAATGGCGCCAGCACGCGTGCGGATGGTCGTCGCCATGACCGCCAGGTTCGGCGGTGCAACGACGCCCGTAACGGTTGCGCGCTGCAAATCATGTTTCGGCGGATCCATCGCGATGAACATGCCAAAACCATCAAACTGCTGCTGCACTTTTTGCTTTTCCGTGTC
>JAFMIA010000045.1 GCA_017854255.1 Pseudomonadales bacterium | reverse complement strand
GACAAATACAGTGGGTCAGACCGGTGCCCAGGGGGCGCCGAATTCGAACAGCAGTTGAAATCACGCTGCCGGACGGCACGCCGGTGCTGTCGGTTGCGCGTGAATCGCTCAAGCCCAATCCCGAACTGGCCGGGACGCGAGGCGCGGGCGAGCAGGTAGCACCGGTCATTACAGAGACGGGTGCGCTGCAACTGCTTGCACGCTATGCATTAACCCCCGAGGCGACAGCCGCTTATAGCAGTGAAGGCAATGCCATTCATTACAACGTTGAGGCCGCTCGTGCGGGTGGATTCCGCGCGCCGATTATTGGCGGCGGACAGGGCGTTCACTTGATCACCGCTGCACTGTGGGAAAATGGCATCGATCAGATGGACGTTGCGATATATTTTAGGCGACCGATTTTTTGGGATGAATCCGTTTGGGTTGGTGTGCTGCCGGACGAAAGCGCGGCGGGACTCATCAAGGGCGAAAAAGTCGCGACCGAGATGCAGATTCATACCCTCGCGCGGCGCCCGGTTGGCACCAAGCGGTAAGGTGTTGACGGGTAACGTGCAGGCGCGCTTAAACTAAACGACACGGCGTGACGCGCGAGGTGCGCCGGCATAACAACTCAATTGCGGGGCTTAGAACCTAATTAGGCCCATTCAGAATCACTAGGCTCAAGGATTAAAAATGGCCCAATTTCAGAACCAAAACGTTGATCTACACTATGAGATTTATGGCGAAGGGTTTCCGGTGCTGTTGTTTGCACCGGGCGGTATGCGCTCAGCAATTGATTTCTGGGCGCACGGGCCTTGGAATCCAATCGAGGCGCTGCAGCATGACTTCAAGGTGATTGCGATGGATCAAAGAAATGCTGGCACCTCTCAGGCGCCGATTACAGCCGCAGACAATTGGCTCACCTATACAGCTGATCACTTAAGATTGTTGGATCACTTGCAGGTTGATCAGTGTCATCTTCTCGGCGGTTGTATTGGTGGGGCCTTCAGCTTTAGCTTAATGCGAGCGGCGCCATCGCGAGTCGCCGCGGCGGTGATTCAGCAATCCATTGGCCTTGATCAGAATCAAGCCGCTTTCTATGAGATGTTTGATGGCTGGGCCGCGGATCAGAAGCGGTTAGACCCAGCGCTGAGCGACCAGACCTTGTCGTCTTTTCGGTCTAATTTATACGACACCGACTTTGTGTTTAGCGCGACCAGAGCCGAGGTGGCGCTCTGTGATAACCCGCTCTTGGTGCTCATGGGACAGGATCTTTATCACCCCGAATCGGTCTCGCGTGATATTGCCGCGTTGGCACCGAACGCTGAGCTCATCACAGATTGGAAGGCCAATGGTGCGGAGACTGCCGAACGGGTCCTGCAATTCTTGAAGGCGCATACCCCAAACTAATTTCGTGATTGAGCAGGACTTGATCCGCACTGGGCGCGAATTGCGACGGGCTGCCGGGTCGCGTGCGGGGGGTGGTGGCTGGGGGCAATGTGGTCGGGCGGCGGCGCCTGTCACGCTATAGTGACTTTGCTGTACCAATGGCCTTACGCAAGGACAGTGCGCCTGCAAAACAATCGGGTTCAAATAAAACCGGGGCCTACAGAAACGGGGGCTATAAAAACGGTGGGTCGAGGCATCTTGCATCGCAATGATTAGCCCGAGTAGCCTAAATCAGAACTAGATTGGCCTGAAGGCGCTATACGGACACCGTAATATGCCAAGAATTCAGGTATCTTTTAGCACGCGCGATCGAAGACGCGGCAATTGGCGCTGGACATTGCGAAAACACAATGGTTTAAATGTAGGCGCGATGAACGTGGCAATCGCTGGGGTTTACGCAGAAAAATACGATCCATCAAAGTCAGGTCATGACAAAACCAAGGAGTAACGTATGGGCATCTTAGACAGATTTCAGATCGATGGGCAGGTTGCGGTGGTCACTGGTGGTGGTCGCGGTATCGGTGAGGCCATTGCGCTCGGATTGGCTGATGCCGGTGCTGATGTTGTGGTTGCGGCGAGACGAACGGCGGAAGTGGAAGCGGTCGCTGAAAAAATACGAGCCAAAGGCCGGCGGGCGCTGGCGGTCACCTGTGATGTGATGGACATCGAGCAAGTAAAGGCGCTCGCGGCGCGCGCTCGGGATGAGATGGGCGGTTTAACCTGCTGGGTTAGCAATGCCGGTGGGGCGGATGATCGCGTTGCGCGCACGCTGCTCGAGTTGCCAGAGCGGCAATGGGATTTTCAAATGAATCTCAATTTAAAAGCGGTCTGGACCGGTGCCCAAGCAGCGGCAGACATTATGAAAGACAGTGGTGGTGGCACCATTATTAATATTTCATCCCAAGCGGCCAATCGCGCGTCACCCTTTAACGGGCCCTATGCGGTTGCAAAAAGCGGTGTGAACAATCTAACCCAGACCTTGGGCGCCGAGCTGGCTCGATACAATATTCGGGTCAACGGTGTTTCACCTGGGCCAATTCCCACCGAAGTGTTCATGGAGTTTCTGGGCTTAAAAGAAGAAGACCTCCCGCAGATGGGCGAGCGGATGAATATTCCGTTAGGGCGATTGGGTGATCCGGAAGATATCGCGCCTGCGGTTGTGTATCTCGCGTCAGAAGCCTCAAGTTGGATGACCGGGCAAACCATTACCATCAACGGCGGTAGTTAAGTTTCGGTAAGCCAATACCTGCCGCGGGTTTAATCTGCTGGTATTCAGCGCTCTAAGCCATGTTTAGAGCGCCCGGCAGATTTTGTGCCCTTCGCTTTGTTTCAGGGCGCCGTAAGGTGGGGCGGTAGCTCAACCCAAGCCCCAGTGCCGCTGGCATTATCGGGCATTGATTGCCAAAGCGGCACGAGCTGTAAATCGTTGAATAAAACCCGATTGTTGCGAATGGTTTTTCGCCACCACATGCGCTTTCGGAGCTCTTCCGGCGCAAGGTCCTCGATTGTGAAAGCTTTGCTGCCCAGTTCGATTCGACCAGGCTGTTCATTTTCGAACGCCGCGGCGCGCCAGATTGCGCCGCCCATCCCGATATAATAGATGTACATAACCGTGCACATCGCCGCGAACTCGGTTTCAAATTGCTCGAATTCATAATCCGGATAACGCTGGGTTTTGGTTTTAAATAAGTCATAAAAAGTTCTGAGGATGCGGTTGCGATTGTCTGCTTCATAGACCTCGGGTAGGACACTGCCGCTGCTCATTAAATAAGCCAGGTCAGATGGGATAGGGCCTTTAAAGAGCAATTGAAAATCGATGGTTAACCAACCATGGGGATTTGCCACGGTCCTGGGGCAGAAAAATAAATTGTCACCCCGCAGATCGCCATGACTCAGAGTACAGGTCGCGCCGAGCGCGGGGTCGATTTTTGAAAAGTGGGCATCGAGCTTGTTGGTAAACAACTCAGCAACCCCAGTACCAAAAAGCGTTTGCCAAGAGGTGCCATCGTTGAGATCGGACTCGCTCATCGAGACCACTTTGTCGAATAATTTGGCGCCCGCGGGCATCACGTCTTTATACAACGCAAGGTTTTCAGCCGATCCCCAGTGACCCACCTCAAATTCAGCCAGCGTATCCGCGCGTTCGCCAGAATCACAACCTTCCCAAGCGACCGCACAGTCTACAAGGCCCGGAATCATCTGCAGCACTTCATCGAGCGTTAATTCAGATTCATGAACCTTTTGCTCAGCGTACTGATCGACATCCTCCATGATCAGGCCCCATCGATTATTGGTCGTATCAAAATCGGCGAGATAGACAACCGGCCTTGGATAGAACTGCTCGGCTGGAATCATGTAGCCTTTGATGTCTTTGATGAACATATCGCTAATGGCATCTTCTGGCAGCATCTCGAAATCTGGCCAAGCCTTGGCAACAAGGTGGGCTGGACAATCGGTGGGGTTTTTAAACTGGCACTTAATTTTCTTAATGTCTGAAAAGTAGCCCGCGGTCATGCCAACGCCAGATTCTTCAATGGCCGTGATCGCATTATCAGCTTCAAGCAGTCCGCGCGCCTTCAGCAAGTTGCTTAAGAAATCCGCGTCAATGTCTGCGAGTTTCGCGGGGAGTGCCATGCCGGTTGGAATGGTCGTGTCGGTTGATTGCTCAGTCATGCTGCGAGTGCTCATCAGTTTTTAGACGTTTTATTCAACGCCCCGTGCAGAAAGATGTCAATGATTTGGTGCGATGGCGAATCGTGTGACATTGCAAGGTTTGGATTTAAATGTCACAGTTCTTCAAAAGAACAATCGGGATGAGCAGCGATGAGCGAAGCATTTGATCCATTGAGCGTAGCGCAGGATTTATCCGAGGTTGATGTGTCGGACCCCATGCTTTTTAAGCATGATGCCTTTCGTCCAATCTTTGCGCGACTTAGACAAGAAGCGCCGGTACATTATTGTAGACAAAGCCCATTTGGCCCCTATTGGTCGATTACTCGTTTCCACGACATTATGGCGGTGGATAAAAACCATCACGACTTTTCGTCCCAAGGTGGGGTCAGTATCGGTAATCGCAGTGCAGATTTTGAAGCGCCAAACTTTATCTCAATGGACCCACCCAAACATGATCTGCAACGCAAAGCGGTGACCGGCGTTGTTGCGCCCATGAATTTAGCAAAGCTTGAACCCGTGATCCGCGAACGTGCTGGCTGGATATTGGATGATTTACCCACGGGCGAGTCCTTTAATTGGGTTGACCAGGTATCGATTGAGCTCACGACTCAGATGCTCGCCACAATATTCGATTTTCCATTCGAGGAGCGTCACAAGCTCACGGCTTGGTCGGATCTTGCGACATCCAGTGTGGCAACCGGTGGCACGCTGCCAGATGAGGACCGGCGCGAGGGCTTAATGCAGTGCCTGAGCGAATTCACTGATCTGTGGAACGAACGGGTGCATTGGGATCCAAGAGAGCACAACGATCTGATTACACTCATGGCGAATGACCCCGCAACGGCGGAGATGGATCCGATGGAATATTTGGGGAACTTGATTTTGTTGATTGTTGGGGGGAACGACACAACGCGAAATTCGATTTCTGGTGGCGTGCTGGGGTTGAATCAGTACCCTCTCGAGTATCAAAAGCTCAGTGCCAATCCGGGCTTGATTGCCTCGATGATTCCCGAAATTATTCGTTGGCAAACGCCGCTGACCCATATGCGTCGCATCGCAAAGCACGATGTGGCCTTTCAGGGTCAAAGAATTAAAGCCGGTGATAAGGTTGTCATGTGGTACGTGTCCGGCAATCGAGATGAAACCGCAATTGATGACCCGGAGCGGTTCTGGATTGACCGTCAGAATCCTCGGCATCACTTATCCTTTGGCTTTGGCATTCATCGCTGCATGGGTAATCGCCTGGCGGAAATGCAGTTGCGCGTCCTGTGGGAAGAAATCATGGACCGCTTCGAGCATGTGGAAGTCGTTGGCGAACCGGTCCGGATTGCCTCGAACTTCGTTCGCGGAATTGCGGAGCTGCCGGTAAGAGTGCATCGGCGAAAGGCGCGCGCCGGGTAACAGGCCCTAACCGACGGCAGGTGTACATCCGTGGGGTTTGCCCTAAACGGGTCTTCATTGCCAACCCGAGCCGGCCAAGACACCAAGACAACAAGACAACCAAAGTCGAACGATGCTTGTGTTGGCTGCAAGCATCCTGTCCAATCAAGACGGCTTGAGTTTTAAACGCAAGCGCGGCGCTTTGACCTGTAGCTGCTTTTGTTGCGGTCTCGGCCGCGTCTTTTTTTAAAGTATTCACAGGAGAATGTAATGCAGATCGTAAAACTTAGATTGATGGTTCTGGCAGGGCTGCTGGCTGTCATTAGTACAGCCTCCGCCGAAATCTACAAAGATTACGCGCCGAGCGAACAGCAGGTACAGCTCACCGTCGTCGCCGTTGAGCCGAATTATTTGGATGACTATTTGGTCAAATTGAACCGGACCTGGGTGCGCTCAATGGAAATCCAAAAAGAATTGGGCTTCATCGTTGATTATGCGGTTTGGACCTCGGACGCAGCCAATAGTCCGAATGTTTGGCTAACGGTGACCTATGAAAATATGGGGATGATGCAACCCAGCCAGACGCGTTACGAGCAGGTGAATGCAGCATTAGCGTCACGTTATGGTGATGAGGAAGCAGAACTGGATGCCATTGCCAAAGGTTACGAAGAAATTAGAACGATGCTCGACAGCCAGATCATCAATCAAGTGAAGTTTCTCGATTAAGTCATCCTGAGGAGAGCTGGGCTCGATGCAAGGCCGCAGCGCGGCGTGCCTTGAGGCTAACCCCACCCGGGTTCGTCGATCCAAATGCGGAAGGGTGAAGCGGGGTTCGCCTTTAGACCTTCTGCGCACCATTGAGGTACTGACCAAGCTGGGTTTTAGCGGTTCGGTGCTCAATGACGGGGGTGGTGCCGGGCTCAGACTTGGGTCGAGTCACATATCGTGCAAACCAGTCGGCTAGGCGGCCGCGGTCATTGGCTAGTGCTTGAACCATACTTTGTATTTGGTCGATGTGTGCATCGGTAATCTGATCTTGTTGCCAAAGCGCCGGGTCCGGATCGCGATAGACCAACTGATCGGGTTCCATGACCAGATCGGTGGCAAGATCCGAGATCATCTCGCCGAGCGTCGGGGCGCGAAAGCCGACCGAATAGGTCAGGCAGTTGTCGAGCGCAACACCATGATGTGCGACCCCGGGCGGCAAGTAGAGCATGTCTCCAGGCGTTAACGTGTGTTCAGCTTCGGTGACGAAATCCGCCAGAATACTGAGGTCTGTGCCCGGTAGCAGGGCCGTGTCTTCATCGCATCGCTGGCCTATTTTCCAATGCCTGCGACCCTCAACCTGAATCAAAAACACATCGTACTGATCAAAGTGTGGGCCGACGCTGCCGCCGGGGGGCGCAAAGCTCACCATGATGTCGTCGAGTCGCCAACTCGGTAGAAAATTAAACTGATGTTTTAGCGCGGCAATGTCAGGAACCCATAGATCGGCGCTCTGAACCAATAAAGACCAATCAGACGCCGGCAGCGTTGCAAAATCGGTCGCTTCAAACGGACCAAAAGTCACGGACCACGGGTTTTGACCTGCGGCGCCGCGCACTAGGCGGGACGTGACGTCCGGCTCCATCGCCAGCCCCGCAAGTTCGTCGCCTGTTAAGGGGGACGGCCAGTTTGGGAGGGCCCCCCGAACCACCAGGGGTTTCTGCTGCCAATAGGTTTCAAGGAAGGTCTGCGGAGATATCTGGCCCAATAGGGTCATAGAAAAGTCACCAAAATGAGTGGTTGCCCGGAGTAGGTCGGCCGAGCCCGAAACAACGCTGACAGAAAGAACATCGATATGCGGCTAGGCCCATAACAGTGCGCCTTGCCTGCCTTTGCCTTTATGCCGCGGCGTTTGGCCAGAGTCTTAAAAAGTTGTCCGCATAAAACTTTTCTTTCACCACAGGACTGGCATCGGTGAGATAGGACTCAAACTTGCCGATAGGATTGCGACCGCCCTCGACATGCGGGTAGTCACTCGAGAAAAGGTAGAGGTCTTCATTGGAGTCATCGATGAGCCGTGCGACATCCTCGTTCGGAAAGGGGGTGAATGCCAGTTGCTGCCGTATCTGCTCGCTGGGCGCGCGTTCGAAGCGAACCGATTCATCAACTCGACTGTAAATTTTAGTCACCCAATCGAGCCTTCTTACCATTTCAGGGACCCAGCCAGCGCCGAGTTCAACCGCTGCGCCCCGCAAACCGGGATTTCGGTCGAGCACGCCATCGAGGATCAGCATCGACAAAAAGGTTTCCGGCGGCTGGTGCATCACAGCAGCATCTTTGGTGCGAACATTTTCGCCACCGCCCATCCAATCTTTGACGGCTGCGCGACCATTGTTGCTCCAGGCCTTCAAGGCTTGCAGGGGCGAGCCGCCCACATGCAATACAAAGGGTGTGCCGGATTCGGCCAATAGCGCCCAGAAGGGGTCGAGATCGACATGTCCGGGCGATCGGTCAATGGGGGCGCGATGGGGTACCCAGATCGCTTCTAAACCTAGATCCAGGGCGACTTCCAGTTCGGCCATCGCTCGACTTGGGTCATCCAGTGGGACGATGCCGACGCCCATCAGTCTCGAATCCGTATCGCAAAAATCGGCCATGTGCCGATTGTGTGCGCGGGTTGCGCCATATCGAAGCGTGGGGTCTTTTTTCGAGCTAGGGTGAAATGGAAAGGCGACGCTGTGGGTTGCAAAGACGAGTTGTTTGTCAAAGCCGAGTAGATTGAGCGCCTGCGTCCGGTCTTGCTTGTTAAAAGCGCCTAGGGCTTGGATTTCCTTGGAATGCGCAATGAGGTCATCGCCTAGCGCGATTTGGGCTTGGACGTGCTCATCACTGTGACGTCCGCCTTGGGCCATAATGACGGCAACCTCTTCATCGGTGACCAGCGACGCACTGTAGCTGACCTCTGGAATATCGTCTCTTAGCTTTGGGTCTGCATACGCTTTTAAAAAATTGGGCAGCTCCATGATGTGGCTATCTGCATCGAAATATCGTTGCTCGGCTGGCGCGTAGGTCATGGGAACTCCTTAATTTTGCTTGCTTGGGAGGTTAACCAGATGTCACGTCTTCGTCTAGGGCTGCAAAGAGACTGGTTGACGTCGGTGGATTCAGCGATGATACCGATGAGGCCTTGCACTCGAAGGCCAACCTTTGATTGACTGAGCGCGCCGTGGACGAATCAAGCGGTTGGCCGGCGCGGCAGTCGCGCCAAAACAGCGGAGGTCGCAGTGCGGGTTTTTGAGGAAGATATCGTCATTGTTGGGGCAGGGGTTGTGGGTCTGACCTCGGCACTGACCTTGCAGCGCTTGGGTCGACGTGTTGTTGTCTTTGACCCAAGCCCGCCCGGATCGGGTGCATCATTCGGTAATGCGGGCACGATTGCGGACTTTGCGATTGCACCGGTCGGCTCCCCAGCCTTGCTAAAGCAATTGCCGAGCTTGCTGCTTGATCGACAAGGTCCGTTTAGCATTCGTCAGGGCGCTATGGCGGCCTTGCTGCCCTGGCTTGCGCAATTTGCTTGGCAGTCGCTTCCTGCACACTGTGCGAACAATATGCGGGCCATAGCCGCGCTCACCCTGGACGCTGGGGCTCGTTGGCAGGGTTTGGCGGCCGACCTTGAAGCGGGGCATCTCATACAAAATAAAGGCTGCCTGTACGTATTTAACAATGAAGCTCGCTATCAAGCGGGGCGGCGGGACATGCGCCTGAGGCAGGCACTCGGGGTCAACATTGAATTGCTTAATCCGGGTGAGCTTGCGCAATTGGAGCCGCACCTGCCGCAGGTTGAGGGGGGCGGCGCCTTCTTTCCAGATGCTTTGTCGGTTTCCGATCCGGGCCATCTCGTTGGGCTCATTGCTGCCAGGGCCGAAGCTGATGGCGTGCAAATTCTTCCGGAGTCGGTCGTGCGGCTGTCCGCTCAAAAACGCCAAGTGGTTCTGCAGCTGGGTAATGGCCAGCGGGTGACAGCCCGGCAAGTTGTCATCGCGGCAGGCGCCCATTCTAAGTTCTTGGCGGATCAAGTCGGAGATCTTGTGCCTTTAGAAACCGAGCGCGGCTACCACTTGGAGTATGACGGTGAAAGTGATCGAGTGCGTCGGCCCGTTTGCGCCGCGGAATCTGGGTTTTATATGAGCCCTATGGCTGGCCGGTTGCGCGTTGCAGGAACCGTCGAACTGGGCGGTGTCAAAGCGCCGCCGACGCCGGATCGGTTGGCCTTTTTGTCGCATCGGATGCGGGATATTTTTCCTGATTTGAAGGCCGCCTCGAGAAGCTGGCTTGGGTTTCGACCATCCATACCGGACAGTCGTCCAGTGATTTCAGAATCCCGAGTGGGTCGTCAAATTATCTATGCTTTCGGTCATGGCCATATCGGACTCACGCTTGCGCCCATGACAGCAAGCCTCGTGGCAGCGCTTGTGCAAAGCACTCCGCCCGAGGTGCCCCTCACTGATTATCGGGTTAACCGGTTCTGATGTGGGCATACTGGATTGATCATCAAAGCATCAAACGGCCCTTGGATAGTGTTTCATTGGATACCTGTTGAGGCCTGCCGAAACCGAGAGTCGTTTTATGAGACGCTTGCCGATCCGGACCGCTCAGGGTATTTTGGTTGAGGGCACGCGCGCGTTCGGCTCGCGGCTTTTCTGCTTGGCTTACTGGCCAGATTTATAATTAAAGTGTTGAAGCACTAAGGGGATCAATATGTCAGCAAGACCAAAGGACTATACCAGTCGATATCTATCGGGTAATTACGAGCCTGTGTTTGAAGAGGTCGAGGCGGTAGACCTAGAGGTCATCGGTGAAATTCCGAAGGATCTCAGTGGGCACTTCCTTCGGATTGGACCCAACCCCTATTTTGTTCCGGACATGGACCGATATCACATCTTTGATGGCGATGGCATGATTCATAGCGTCGCTTTTTCTGGGGGACAAGCAACCTACCGTAATAAGTTCATTGATTCAAAAGGCTTGCAAGAAGAGCGCGAAAAAGGCGAGTGGATCTATCCTGGCCTAAACCTATTTGGCGATGTCATCGCCAGAGGCGAGATGCCGAAGAGCAAAAATACTGGCAATACTGCGATGGTGTTTCATCAGGGGAAATTATTTGGCTTGATGGAGGGTGGCACGCCCTACGAAGTGTCCTTGCCCAATTTGACGACCGTCGGAGAGCATGACTTTGACGGGACTCTCAATCATAACTTCACGGCCCACCCAAAGGTGGACGCTAAAACGGGTGAAATGATGACGTTTGGGTATTCGCCCTTTCCGCCGTACCTGACCTACTCAGTGGTTAGCGCCGAGGGTCGCGCGGTTCATACTCAGGAAATTACGATTCCGAAAGGGATTATGATGCACGATTGCGCCATCACCGCGCACTATACGATCTTTCCGGATCTGCCCTTGGTGTTTGATTTTGACAAGTTGCTGAAGGGTGAATCCATGATTGGTTGGGAGCCGGAAAATGGCTGTCGGATTGGCGTGGTGCCGCGATTTGGCTCGGATGACAGCATTCGGTGGTTTGAAATTGAAGAAAGTTTTTTGTTCCATGTTGCCAATGCTTGGGAGGACGGGGATGAGATTGTTTTACAAGCCTGCCGGTCTGATCGCGGTGCGATTGAGACGAGTGCTGATCACGATGTGCGGGAGCAACTGGGCCGATTGCACGAGTGGCGGTTGAACCTGACAACCGGCGCGGTGAGTTCAAAATTGCTACTCGCGAATGACTATTGCGATTTTCCTCGAATTCAGGACGACTTGGTTGGCTATCAAAATCGTTTTATTTACGCAGCCAGATTTCGCGTCGATGAGAGAGCGACCTTCGATGCTGAACTCAAATATGATAATCAGACGGGCGCGGTTCAAGTCCACGAGTTTGGACCGGATAAGGAGTCGGGCGAAGCGGTTTTCGCACCCAAGCGTAACGCGCAATCAGAGGACGACGGCTATGTCATTTGTTTTGTGAACGACAGCCATGACCGAAGTTGTGAATGCCACATTATCGATGCTCAAAACTTTGAAGGCCCAGCCGTTGCGCGCATTAAAATCCCCAGCCGAGTGCCCCATGGGTTTCATGCGTCCTGGGTGCCGGTTGAATCGGGTTAGTCGCGCTTTTGAGATCAAGCGCGAAAAGGGCGCGCTAAAAAAATGTTTAAGACTGCTCGACACGACCGACTTGACCTGGGGTTCGGTGATCTCAAAGCGGGTGCGCAAAAGGGTGTTTAAGATCGCGGTCGCGCCACCGCGCAAGATCTGACCGCGAACGATTCAGATCGAGTGTGGGTCGTTATTTTTAAGGGGCCAGGCAAGAAAATCATCAAGCCTGGGCTAAACAATTGTTTGATGGCTGGATAACCCAGTTCATCGCGTTAGGAAGGGGTGAATCATGACGACGAGTGAAACCAATAGCGAGCCAGGCGACGCCATGAGCTTGTTCGATACCATCTACCATTGCCGCGCTATGCGTAAGCTTGATACCAAACCAGTCCCCCAGGAGCTGCTGATCAAATTGGTCGATGCGGCCAATCAAGCGCCGTCCGGTTCGAATATGCAATCCGGTCGGTGGATGATTGTTCAGGACGCTGACGTGAAGGCCGAATTGGCCAAACTCAATCGTGCCGGTGTGAATGATTATATTGGTCCGATGATTGAGAACCCCGGATCCCTGCCACATCAAGATCAAGAAAAACGAACGCGCATGATGAAGAGCGTGCTTTGGCAGATGGAGCACCTGCATGAAATTCCGGCCTTGATTATTGCTTGTATGGAATTTGGCGTAAAAGCAGATGCGGGGATGATGGCGCGAGGGGGAGGGTCAATCTGGCCGGGCATCCAAAATTTATTACTGGCAGCAAGGGCGCTTGGCTTGGGCGCGGCGCCCACAACCTTGGCGCTGCAAGATCAAGCAGCGGTTGCCAAAGTCCTGAACCTACCAGAAACCATGGGCGCTTTTTGCTTAATTCCGGTTGGTTACCCTCTTGGGAAATTCGGGCCGGTCACGCGGAAACCGTTGTCAGAAATTCTTCGGTTTGATCAATGGGAGGCCTAACTGCACCGCGGTGAATGCAAAAGGTGGCAGTCCAACCGATGCCCACACTGAGGTTGGTACTGCGCGCGCTATTGACGCCCATGAAAAAAGGTCCAGCAACAGCTCATCGCGCGGCGGGTAAATTGAGGTAGTATGGTGGGCGGGAAGCGTAAAGTGATGCGCATCATTCGATGGGCAAGCTTTGCGATCGTTTCATTTGAGTTAAGTTCCATACAGGGGATTCCAACCGTGAGTCAGAAGACAAATCCAGCAACACCATCAAGCATCAAATCAATCCTTTCGCAAAGCGGTTTGATTCTGGCAGGACTGCTTGGTCAGCAGGCCATCGCGGAAACCGAAAAACCCTACTCCCTGCCGTCCGGTGAGCACTATCCACAGAATGTCTATTGGGGTGATACCCATTTGCATACCCGTAACTCGGCCGATGCGTACTCTTTGGGAAATCAAAATTTAACGCCAGCGGATGCTTACCGGTTCGCTCGGGGTCAGGAAACGATCGCGCACAATGGCATGACGGTGAAACTCAAACGGCCCTTGGATTTTCTCGTGGTTTCGGATCATGCAGAGTATTTGGGCGGCTACTATCGGTACAACGTGGGTGACCCCATCGTGACCGAAACCACCGCTGGTGGTCAGTGGTCAGGTTATATCGCCGAGGGTGACCCGGCGAAGATGATGGCTTCGTTTGTTAACAGCATGCAGGATCCAGCCAATAACTATCCGTTCCCAGAAGCGGCGCAGCGGCTGATATGGGATGACGTTGTGCGCACGGCCGATACCTTTAACGAGCCCGGTCAGTTTACGGCGTTCTCAGGTTATGAATGGACGTCGATGATCGACGGTAACAATTTACACCGAGTGGTACTGTACCGGGATGACTTTGATCAGGTCTCACAGTTACCACCTTTTACCTCTCAGACGAGTCGTGATCCGCAGGATCTCTGGCGCGCGCTCGCCAAGTACGAAGCAACAACCGGTGGTCAGGTAATGGCCATTGCGCACAACGGCAATATTTCCAACGGAATGATGTTCCCGTCTATGACCGTTGATGGTCAACCGATTGATGCGGACTATGCATCGCTGCGAGCGCGGTGGGAGCCGATCTACGAAGTGACGCAAGTTAAGGGCGATGGTGAGGCGCATCCAACCCTGTCACCAAATGATGAGTTCGCAGATTTTGAAAATTGGGACGCGGATAACATCGGACGAACCGAGGCTAAAGAAGATTGGATGCTTCAGCATGAATATGCTCGCAGCGCCTTAAAACTAGGATTGGCCAATGAGGCGGAGCTTGGCATAAACCCGTTTAAATTTGGTTTGATCGGCAGTACAGACGGTCACAACACGATTAGCACGACCGAAGAAGATAATTTTTTCGGCAAGTTTCCAGAGTCGGAACCCAAGCCCGAGCGGATGACCAATGCGATGGCGAACGATGCGCTTTGGAAGAATTGGCGACTGGTGGCATCAGGTTATGCCGCGGTCTGGGCTAAGGAAAATACCCGCGCTGCTTTGTTTGATGCCATGAAACGCCGAGAAGTTTACGCAACCACCGGATCCCGCATTCAGGTTCGTTTCTTTGGTGGCTGGTCATTCGATGCAAGTGACATTCATAAGCCCGATTATGTCGCGCGCGGATATCAAAAAGGGGTGCCGATGGGCGGTGATCTAACGCAAGGGCCTCAGTCGACAGCGCCGACCTTTTTGATTGCTGCTGCCAAGGATCCAGATGGTGCTAACCTGGATCGGGTTCAAGTCATCAAAGGCTGGCAGGATGCAAGCGGTGCGCTGCAGGAGCAAGTTTATGATGTGGCTTGGTCGGCAGAACGGATGATCGACGCGAAAACGGGTAAGCTCGAAGCGGTCGGATCAACGGTCGATATTGAAACAGCAACCTATCTCAATACGATTGGTGCGACAGACCTTGCGACCTACTGGCAGGACCCTAATTTTGATGCGTCAGAGCGGGCATTTTATTATGTGCGGGTGTTGGAGATCCCGCGACCTCGCTGGACAACCGTCGATGCTGCGTATTTTGGGGTCGATTTGCCGGATGAGGCGCCACGTTCGATCCAAGATCGCGCCTACACCTCACCGATTTGGTACACGCCTTAATGGCGAGATCTATTCTGCGTGAACCGCTGATCCATTTTGTCGTCGCCGGGCTGATTCTCTTTGGTTTGAATCAGCTTTTTTTTGAGCAGCCTAGCCAGACGAGTAACGGGACGATTGTCGTGGATCAGGCGGCGGTGGTTCAATTTATTCAGCATCGTCAGAACCGCGCGCCTGAGGATGCATTCGCGCAGTGGCAGTCGTTGCCGAAATCTTCTCAATCAAAAGTGGTCAAGGATCTCGTTGAAGAGGAAGCCTTGTATCGTAAGGCCAAGGCCTTCGGCTTGGATGAGGGGGATTATGTGATTCGGCGGCGGATGGTCCAAAAAATGGATTTTGCCGCTGCCGGATTAACCGAGACAGAGTTTACGCCGCAAGCGTCTGCGCTGTTGGATTATTACGAGGCGCATCAGGAACAATTTTCTGTGCCAGCACAGATCACCTTCACCCATGTGTATTTTGAGACGGAAAAGCGTGCGCAATCAACGGCACTGGCATTGGCCACACAATCCTTAAACCAGCTCAACGCCGGTAAGGTTTCGTTTTCAGAGGGTGGACAGTACGGCGAGCGGTTTGCCTACCACCGCAATTATGTCGACCGGGCGGAACCCATAATTGTGGACCACTTTGGGGCGGATTTTGCGGCTCAAGTGTTTCAATTATCGGCGACGCCGGATCTGTGGCAGGGACCTTTGCAGTCTCGTCATGGCCTGCACTTGGTACTGATCGCGGCGGTAACGCCGACGCGGGTCTTGGCGTTCTCAGAAGTGAAAGCCAAGGTTGTAACGGCCCTGCGGCTTGCCGAACAGGATAAGCGGCGCTCAGCCTTTATGGACGCGCTGTTGGCAGAGTATAAGGTTGCAATCGAGCCGGGGCTCGGCGTTGTTCAATAAGGCGCAAGGCCAGCGTGACCTGCGTGTGAAAAGGCTGTTTTGGCTGATTTTTGCGGGTCTGATGACGCCCTTTTTGGCTTTAACTGATGAGTTACAACCTTTCTATATCGAACTCGTGGCGGCCCCAAGGGGCACCTTCACACTTGATACTCAGGCGGCCCCCGGTCAAGACCGTCAGACAGCGACGTTGATGCCGCCTTGTACGAGGATCTCCAATGATCAACGCGGGGCCTCTGGGACATCGAGTCAACCAACCGTCTATCGATGCAATGATGTATCCAAAGATCTGGTTATTCAGCGGACGTCTGAGGGGTTAAGCCCGCCAGCATTGATCCGATTTAAACGATTGTCGGGTCAAATCGACTTGTATTATCTAAAGGCAGGTGCTCATCAGCAGACGCTCAATGCCATTGCCCCGAACCAGGGCAGCTTTGGTCAGTATCTAACCCTCGGTTTCGATCATATCCTCATGGGCTATGATCATTTGCTGTTTGTTTTGTGTTTGGTGTTATTGGCATCGTCCTTGCGGCGCGTTTTGGTGATGGTCACCGGGTTTACCCTTGCGCATTCCATGACCCTTGGCCTTGCGGCGCTGGGCGTGCTGCGCGCGCCGATTGCACTGATCGAGTTGCTGATCGCGGTGAGCGTTTTGTTGCTCGCGGTCGAACTTGCAAAAGGGCCTCGGCCAACCCTCACGCATCAATATCCCATCCTCGTGTCATCGTTCTTTGGATTGCTTCATGGACTTGGCTTTGCCGCAGCCCTCACGCAAATTGGGCTACCCGATACAGACGTCGTTTGGGCTTTGCTCGCGTTTAATGTCGGTGTGGAGTTGGGGCAGGTGGGGTTTGTCCTTGCGCTATTGGGTTTGGGGCTGCTGATCAACCGGCTCGTCAAGGTGGGGACAGCTTGGTTCGCGCGGGGAAGAAAGATCCTCATCTATGGGGTAGGGGTTGTTGCAGGTTTCTGGGCGGTTGATCGACTCCTGAGCTGGATCAGTTACCTTGAAATGGTCTGAGTGCCGCGGGTGTAATCAAATCGCGCTCATGACTGACCCTATTGGAATGTACGGTCTGATCGCGCCCAGGATCTGGGGAAAGGTTATGCGGTTGGACTGCGCGAGTGCGCTTCAAAATTCGTTAGGCCGTTTCCGGTTCAGCGCCATGATTTGCTGTCGTTGGACCCTTTTAGGGGTCAATTTGACGGGATATTCGCCTTTTTTAAGCTGAGAAGGCGCTACACCTTCATTTTTTATCCCCGACCCATTATAGTGCGCTCGCGAATTATCCCTTCAATCCGACATCGTGAGGATTTCTTTTGATTACCTGTGCCAATATCACCATGCAGTTTGATTCCAAACCGCTCTTTGAAAACATTTCTGTTAAATTTGGCGAGGGTCGACGGTACGGTTTAATTGGTGCCAACGGTTGCGGTAAATCGACGTTCATGAAAATTCTAAATGGATCCTTGAAGCCGACCAGTGGCAATATCTCGATTGACCGTAACTTACGAGTCGGTGAACTCAGTCAAGATCAGTTCGCTTTTGAGCATTTCAGTGTGATCGATACGGTGATCATGGGACATAAAGCCTTATGGCAGGTCAAAGAAGAACGCGACCGAATTTATGCCCTACCCGAGATGTCGGAAGAAGACGGGATGCGAGTTGCTGATTTAGAAGGCGAATATGCCGAGATGGATGGTTACACCGCGGAGAGTCGGGCCGGTGAAATCCTTTTGGGTGCGGGCATTGACCTTGCGTTGCATTATGGCCCGATGAGCGAGGTCGCCCCGGGGTGGAAGCTTCGCGTTTTGTTAGCCCAAGCATTGTTCTCAGACCCCGATATTTTATTGTTGGATGAACCCACCAATAACTTGGATATTCATACGATTCATTGGCTTGAGGATATCTTGAATGCGCGCAGTAGCACGATGGTCATCATTTCTCATGATCGATATTTCTTGAATGCAACCTGCACGCACATGGCCGATATCGACTACCAAGCACTCAACGTTTATCCCGGTAACTATGACGATTTTATGATTGCCTCAACCCAGGCTCGCGAACGCGTTCAGTCCCAGAATGCGAAAAAGAAAGTCCAAATCGCTGAACTGAAACATTTTGTAAGTCGGTTTTCAGCTAACGCGTCAAAAGCAAAGCAAGCCACCTCTAGAGCTCGTCAGCTCGACAAAATTGAGCTTGAGACAATTAAGCCCTCAAGTCGGGTAAGCCCCTATATTCGATTTGCCCAAGACAAGAAGTTACATCGTTTGGCGCTGACGATTGAAGATCTGGCGCATGGCTTTGAGGGCGATCCGCAGTTATTTACCAATACTCAGTTGATGCTCGAGGCGGGTACGCGTCTGGCGGTGATCGGTGAGAATGGCGTTGGCAAGACGACCTTTCTAAAATGCTTGATGAATGAGTTAGCGCCATCCCACGGCCGCATTAAATGGTCCGAGAATGCCTCCGTCGGATACTGCCCGCAGGATCCAACGCACGTTTTTCAGGACGATATGAATTTATTTGATTGGATGAGTCAATGGCGAAAGCCCAATCATGATGAACAGATTGTTCGAGCGACCCTAGGGCGATTGCTGTTTTCGAATGAAGACTTTAGTAAGTCTGTGAAGGTGTGTTCCGGTGGTGAGAAGAACCGGTTGATCTTTGGCAAGTTGATGATGCAGGACCATAACGTTTTGATCTTAGATGAACCGACGAACCATTTGGATATGGAAGCCATTGAGTCCTTGAACCTCGCGCTGGATAACTATGAGGGCACCTTGATTTTTGTCAGCCACGACCGAGAGTTTGTCTCGTCCCTTGCTGACCGGATTATCGAGATCAAAGATCAACGTATCTTCGATTTCAAAGGAACCTTTGATGAATACCTCGATGCCCAGTCTATCGAAATGGGCGCAGCCAGACTAAGCTGAGTCTCGGCCCGGCAATCACAGCGCAACGACGTTTCTAATTAAATGGGCTGTCTCTAGAACAGATCCGTAAGGGTTTTTTTAAAACTGCACCGGTCTACGCCGCTAAAAAGGTCTTATCATGTCGAGCTTTAGTGTCTTGTCACTGCCCCAAGAACAACTCGAAAACCTAGAGGCGTTGGGCTATCAATCGATGACGCCCGTTCAAATGGCCGCGCTGCCGCCCGGTCTTGCTGGACGTGATTTGGTGGTTCAGGCGCAAACCGGCAGCGGTAAAACCGTGGCCTTTGGATTGCCAGTATTGGCCGATATCAATCCTCGTGACTTTGGCACCCAGGCACTCATCTTATGCCCGACGCGGGAACTTGCCGCCCAAGTCGCGACCGAAATCAGGCGTCTTGCACGGGCGCTGCCAAACCTTAAAGTGGTTGTGCTGTGCGGTGGCCAACCGATTGGTCCACAAATTGGCTCGCTAGAGCATGGTGCGCACATCGTGGTCGGGACCCCAGGGCGGGTCAAAGATCATCTGCGAAAGCAGACGTTGACCCTCCCGCGATTAAAGACATTGGTCTTGGATGAAGCAGACCGAATGCTCGACATGGGATTCAGCGACGATATGACCGACATCATTTCTGAAACGCCTTCGAGTCGTCAGACCTTGCTATTTTCGGCCACTTTTCCCGATGACATTGCCTCCATCAGCGCCCAATACCAGCGCACGCCAGAACGGATTACGGTGTCGACGCAGGTTGCCGACGGTCAGATCGCACAAATTTTCGTTCGCACCCAGCGCTCGGATAAGACGCAGACCCTCATCAATCTTATTCAGGGCTATCAGCCATCAGCCGCCGTGATCTTCTGTCAGACGAAGGCGGCCGTTCATGATCTGGTCATCATGTTAAAAGCGCAAGGGGTTGAGGCCGCGGGACTTCATGGCGATCTTGAGCAACGTGAGCGAGACCAAGTGTTATTGCTATTTAAGCAGATGAGTTTGCGCCTGTTGGTTGCAACCGATGTTGCTGCACGAGGTCTGGACATAGACAGTTTGCCGTTGGTGGTCAATTTTGATTTGCCAGCGGACCCGGAAGTCTACGTCCACCGCATTGGTCGAACCGGTCGGGGCCAGGCAACCGGTACCGCGGTGAGCCTGTTTACGGATAAAGAAGCCTTCAGGTTGCCCGCAATCGAAGCGCGCTTATCGATTATGATCACGGCCATTGACCCGCCGAAGTATGAAGCGGATCAACCGGTTTTAGCACCAGCTGATTTTGTCACACTCGAGCTATCCCTTGGCCGCAAAGATAAATTGCGTCCCGGCGATTTGCTCGGTGCGATCACGGGCTCGCTCGGGTTTCCAGGCAGTATCGTTGGGAAAATAGACATTACCGATCGCGCGTCCTTTGTTGCGATCGAGCGAGGGTCCGCGTCAGCTGTACAGGCGGCCTTGGCCGATGGGAAGGTGAAAGGGCGGCATCCCAAAGTCCGGCGGCTCAGGCCGCCTCGGTCGGGATAATGCTTGCATCGGTTAATACCGATTGCAGAACGGTCAGACCGGCTTCTAAGTTGACCCGCGCGCGCCTGTCGAGTCGCTTCAAATCAATTTTTCCACTTGATCTTGGCGGATCTTATCCGCATTCTGAGGGAAGCTTTAATCCGCAATGGAAGAACGTGTATGGCGATTCAGATCAATCCAACCACCGGCCTAAAAGAGTTTAATACCCGAGCCGCCAAAGCGGCGGTCGCAATTGCAGGCCAGGGTTATGGGGTCGAGTCGAATGAGGCTTTAAAAACCCTGCCGGAGGCGCCCCCTGGGGCGGCCTTTAATGCCGAAGAACAAGCTCGATATCGGGATTTCAAAGAGGCGCGCCGTGGCGCTGCCGATTACATCGCAATGGAAGGGGAATTTAGCCACTACTTGACCGATTTGTATTCTGACGAACCCGTGCCGCGCGAATCGCTTTCCGATGAGTGTGAAATTTTAGTCGTTGGCGCGGGCTTTGCGGGCCTTTTACTTTGGCACAAGCTGCAGGAAGCGGGTTTTACGGATGTTCGTTTCTGTGAGAAGGGCGGTGATGTCGGCGGTACTTGGTATTGGAATCGCTACCCAGGGGTTGCCTGTGATGTCGAAGCCTACAGTTACTTGCCGCTGCTCGAGGAGATGGGCTATATCCCATCGATGAAGTTCGCCAGCGGCTTTGAGATCATGGAGTATTGTCAAAATCTGGCTGAGCGCTTTGGCTTTTATGAGCATTGCCTGTTTCATACAACGGTGACGGAAACCCGTTGGGAAGCAGCGCAGAAGCGTTGGGTGGTCAGCACCGATCGAGGCGATGCGATGCGGGCCCGTTATGTCATTCTGGCAAACGGTTTGTTAACGACACCGAAGCTGGCAAAAATCGAAGGCATGACACGTTTTCAGGGCGACTCGTTCCACACGTCGCGCTGGAACTATCATTTGGATCTGGCGGGTAAACGCGTCGGAATTATCGGCACGGGTGCGACCGCTGTGCAGGTCGTGCCAGAACTTGCGAAGGTGGTCGAGGCGCTCTATGTCTTTCAGCGAACGCCGAGTTCTGTCGATGTTCGAGACCAACGCGCGACCACCCAAGAGGAGCTTGAGACCTGGCCAAATGAGCCGAACTGGGCGAAGGCGCGACGCGCTCGATTTGCCAAGATATCAGCCGGCAGAACCGCCATGAAGGCCAATGATGATTATCTGGCGGGCAAAGTAGCGGATTTTAAGGAACGCAAACAGCATGATCGTGAACTGTCGCCTGAGGAAATGGTACAGAAACAATTGGATACCAATTACAAAATCATGGAGCAAATCAGGGGGCGGGTGGATGCCATCGTTGAGGACCCCGTCACCGCGGAAGCCCTAAAGCCGTATTACCCTTATGGGTGTAAACGCCCGACCTTTCACGATCAATATTTGCCGACGTTTAATCTACCGCATGTTCATTTGGTCGATACGGCGCCGCTGGGCGTCTCTGAGATAAATGAAGCAGGCGTTGTGCACAACGGAGAAACCTACCCGCTGGACGTCCTAATCTACGCGACTGGGTTTGAATGGATGGCAACCTCAACGTTTAACCAAGTGATCGGGCGGGACGGCCGTTCGCTTAATGAAAAGTGGCAACAAGATGGCACCAAAACCTTTTTGGGGCTGCACAGCGAAGGCTATCCCAATCTATTCATCGTGTCCGGTCCCCAGGGCGGTGGCGGTAGCTTTAATTTTACCAATGCCATCGAAGAGCACGGGGATTACATTATCTGGATGCTGAATACGGTGAAGGCGCAGGGCGCGACCGTCGTTGACGTTGACGCGGATGTTGAATCGGCCTATGCGGTCCATTGCGGCGAAGCAGACACGCAGACCCGACCGCTTCGAGATTGTATTACCTATTACAATGGTCACGGCGAGGCAGCACCCGGTAGCCTTGCCTACTATGGTGGTGGGCAGTGGCACAAATGGCGGGTGCAGGCTCAAAACACCCTGGCGCCTTATCGGTTTGAGTAGGGCGACGGGTCTTTGAATGCTGCGGGGGTTACCGGGGCGCGCCTGGTCGAGGACCTGGCTGGCCTAGTTAATACCCGTGTACAGGATTCCGAGAAAGCGGTAACGGTTCTGTGTGAGCCCAGCCTGTAGTTAAGGAGTCCGTAGTAAGGAGCCCATCGTTAAGATGACGGGGCAGCCGGCATTTTGCTTTTCCAGCTGGTATCGAAAGCCAGGCGCTGTCAGTGCCGGCGCTTTTGATTAGGCGCCCTCATCGTTTTTAATGTAGACCACCACTCGCCGATTTTTCGCCTGATTTTCCGGTAGATCAACGCCTCGGGCATTTGTGTTCGCAACTTTCGGTTTGGTCTCTGCAAATGCGGTCGCTATGATTCGGTCCTTCGGAAGCCCCGTTTCTTCAAAGATATGTAAGACATTTATCGAGCGCATTGCTGACAACTCCCAGTTCGAGGGAAAGCGAGCTGTTTTGATCGGGACATTGTCCGTATGGCCTTCAATTTCGACGCGATAATCATTCGTTGGAAGGTTTTGGATGACATGGCTTAGGTCTTGTAGTGTTTTGAACATTGACGATCGAACATCCGCTGAGCCTGAATCAAAGAACGAATTACTGGACAATTCAATCATCAATCCTGCCTTAGTGCGTTTCGTCGTCATCTTTTGCTCAAGGCCTTCTTTTCTAATAAGTTGTTCGAGTATCGTTTGCGCTTCGGCCAAAGGCGTGATCACCGTGTCAGCAACTTTCGGGTCCGGTCCGGGACGGTTAAGCGACTGGTTAATGCTTTGCGCAACCTGATCAAATTTCTCTTGCGAGACTTTTGAGGTTGAGAAAAGCAGGACAAAGAAGATCATTAATAACGTAATGATGTCGCCATAGGTCAAAAGCCAGCTGGTATCTTCGGTTGGATCTGAGTCGTATATTTTTTCGGGTGTTTTGTTCATTTTGGTATCTCCGACAACTAATCTTTAGCGCTGTTGAATTGAATAGCCGGATCCAAGTAGCTATTTAGATGGTCTTGAATCTCAAAAGAGTTGGCTCGATTGACGAGTAGCAGGAAGGCATCAATGGTTAACTGGTGCTTAAATCGAAGCATCTGTTCCTTTTGTTCAGCGCGTCTCGAGGCGGGTTTAAAAACCAGTTGGGCTAAAATAACGCCATAAAGGGTTGTAATCAGGGCCAAGGCTAAACCTTGTCCCAAGCCACCTGTGCCCCCGTCGAGTTCAGAGAGCATCACGATTAAGCCCACGAGTGTGCCGATCATGCCAAAGCCCGGTGCAATATTGGCCATGGTATTTAGAATTGTCGCACGCACCATGTTGCGTTCATAAGTCGTGTTCATAAAGGTCTCGAGCTTGCCCCGTAAATTCTCATCGGTGTAGCCGGCGAGAATCAATTTGATGCAATGTTGTAAAAAGGAGTCCTCTTTGGACGCGACTTTCGAGAA
>JAFMIA010000127.1 GCA_017854255.1 Pseudomonadales bacterium | reverse complement strand
GAATATCGATCCTTTGCGTTGGGTTAGCACCTAAAAAACGAGATATAGATATCAGCATGCCGGTGCGGCTTTGTGGGCTTTAGGCGGGTCTCAAGCACTCAGCAATATTTCTAGCCTCTTATTCCTTGCCCAGTAAAATCGTAGTTTTGACAAGTCGAGATCGCAGCTACCTGTGCTGCGAGCGGCGATTGACCAAAGTCCGTCATTCCGGTCGTTTGCTCATCAAGGTCAGCCCAAAGATGTAACCAAACGAAGTCGGAGGACGCCTCGGACTCGAACTGAGGGGCTAAATCAACATACCAATATCCTGTGGGCCCGTTGTCGCGCTCGTAAGCATCGATCCAGGCATGATAAGCCGTTTGAAACTGCGCAAGGTCAATCTGTGAATAACCGTCATTGAAGTTACAGAATGCGTACTGCGCCCTGAAGGATTTACTGTCTGATTCGGCGCTGGCCGAACGTTGAACAGTGGGCGCAAAGGCGTAGGCATGCTCTTCTGAATAGGTTAGCAACTCACTGGTCATGGATTGCCATTGAGATTCCTGATTTTGCTGCCAGTATTGCCAGCCAGCGTTTCGAGCCGCCATCGAATCCCATAAAATGGACCACATAAAGTCCATGTCTTCATTTGGTTGGTCTGCCATTAGGATATTGGCGAACTGGATCTGGTACTCCCCTTGATCAATAAGGGCGTTCCACTGATCAATAGCGGCGTTCAAAGCATCTTCAGAAAAATTGGCGCCTTTCTTGTGCCAGACATATTCGATGACGGGCTGTGCTTGGACATTAGACTCAGTAATGTCATTGGCAACGGTTGTCATGGGTTCTTGGTTTGTTTGATTTTCGCTGCAACTGCTCAATAGTGAGATCAGCGACAGCAGAATAAAAAGATGCTTCATAATGGAACGCTCCTATAATGGATGGGTGTGGGATGGTGAGCAAATTTTCCGACTTGCTGTCCAACGGTATAAAGCGGAGCGCTTTAGAACAAGGATTGTTCGATTTTGGAATTCCAGCCCACATGGGCTGTCGATGGCTTTTCTAATGGGCTGAGCCACTGCGCCAAAACCAAAACGCAGCCAATCTTCAGTCCTTACAACCCGTTAGGGCTGTGAAAAAAAATCTAGCTCATGCAATGGGCCTGTATCAACTTGAATGGCCTATCCTCCAAGGGTTTCAAGTCTTGGTGAGCACAGCGCGGCAAGGTTCCGGGCTCGTATTATCTATCAGCCTTGTCTGAGAACAATCGACGTGTTGCCCATCGTTAAGGCAACCTTATTGCTGGAACAAGATGCGGGCTTTTATTGCGATGCGTCTGTCAGGCGGTTAACGTAAGGTGCAATCGCCGCGGCTCAAAAGGCGAGCCAAGCCTTGCCAACGCAAGCTTATTATTGGCGATAAGACATTTGAGGACAGGCTTTCCCGTTTGTTTGGTGGTTTTGGCTCGAGTTTATATTGAAGATGGCTTTTGATCCTGAGCGACCTGTTTTCCAGTCTCAAGGCGCGGAATGTAGCGACTCAATTTTTCGTTAAGGAAGTCGACTGTGATATCTAAACGCTCGCCTGGAGGATTGAACTATCTGCGAGTGATGTCGCTGATAGTGGGTTCAACGCTGCTGATGTTGCTGGTCTTCATGCTATGTCGTTTGACGTTGGTTTTACTGAGTTTTGATCCTGAGGCAGCCACGCATCAGGATGACTTACAGCGGTCGCTGATGATCGCTGCTCGATTTGATATTGCTTTTATTTTTCGCGCGAACCTTCTGAGTGTTCTCTTTGCGTTAGCCGTCTTGCCGCTCGGTCACAATTATATTGGCTTGCACCGATCTATTTGGCTTTTTGCCAGGCTTTGGGCGCTGTTTATCATGCTAGTTGGCTTAGCCCTATCGGTAACCAACATCGTTTATATTCGGTTTTTTGGACGCCCTTTCGATAGCTTTGTGTTTCATGGGTTGGGCTATGGTGCGGATAAGACTTTACAAAGTGTTGCCGCGCTCGATGACTTTTTGCCAGCATTAGGGGCGTTGCTTGCTTTGAGTCTTATCGTGATATGGGCTTGCGTTGTTGGGTTTTCAATTATTGAGCGACAGACCGAAAAGCGGGTGCTTTCAAAACAAGGTTTTGGGGTGCTGCTTGTCGGGACGTTAATTCTCTATTTGTCTCTTGGGCGTGGCACGCTGACAACGTTCCCCCTGGCTCAGAAGCATCTAACCGTATCATCCATAAGTGCGGTTAATAATGTCGTTCCGAATGGGGTTGTTGCCCTTTATTATGGGTATCAGGATTTTCGACGATCAAAGGATTTCGGGCTCGCCTCTGATCACCAAGGCCGGCAATTGTTTGAAGCATTTTATGGCGCGGCGCCAGGTTCATCTAGTTTATTCCCTCAGTTTTTTGTTCAAACGCCTAAGTCCGAAGAGTTGAGATCCAGCCCACCGGATGTGGTTTTGAATCTAGTTGAGAGCATGGGGCAAGGTCTGCTTTTAGATCGCTTTAATGGGTCTGTGCCGCTTGTTGGCGCTTTGGCGCCGCATCTTCAGCAAGACTACTATTTCCAACATTTTTTGCCCGCACATAACGATACTCAGAAGTCAGTTCTGAGCCTATTGCTGAATACGGAACACAGCGAAATCAGTTATTCAAGCCATCAATATACCAAGCTTGAAACTTCTGCGGCTCAAATATTTAAGCGGTCTGGATACCGAACAGTTTTCATTTACGCGGGTTTTGAGGGGACCAAGAACCGGTCGGAATACTTTAAGCGGCAAGGCTTTGACGAGTTCATCGGGGCAAGGCAATTGAAGAGGCTGTACCCGGAAATGGCGATGTCTGTTTGGGGCGGCGACGACAAATACGTCTACGAACAGGCAATCGAGCGTTTAAAGTACGGCAGAGTTGATTCGAAACCCTTATTGATTGTGACCTTGAGTGTGACGAATCATCCGCCATACAAGATGCCAGGCCATGTGGAAGAGAAAACGCCACTCAGTTCCAAAGCGTTAGCATCAAGGTTGGGCGCGTTGCCGATGGCTTCGATGGAAACCTTTCGTTACACCAATGACCAACTCGGGTATTTTTTGGCGGAAATCAAAGAGAGTGCGCTGAAAGATAAAACGATTGTCGTTGTCACAGGGGATCATGCGGGTAGGGGATTGGACTATACCGAGCAGGAGGCGCTGCATCAGGTTTCAGTCCCGCTCTATTTTTATATCCCCAAGCGGTACGAGCTGGAAATCGCAAAGGGCGCTACCGATTCCGTGGCATCGCATAAAGATGTCATGCCAACCCTTTATCATCTGGCTTTGTCTGAAGCGCGTTATCCAAACTTAGGGCGAAACCTGTTTGCAGAACTGGACCCGGCAGGGCCTCATAATTTTGCTTACCATAGCGACTATTTAGTCGTTGGTGACCGCGCGCTTGGCGCGGTAGATCCAGAAGGGCGCGGCGCTGTTTGGCGTCTGCAAGGCCTTGATATGATCTCTTCCCCTGCCGCTGAATCGCATGTCAATTTCGAGCGAGCAGTACAGTATCCAAAAATCCTAGATTGGTTAACACGATATCAGTTAGTGGGCTCGGATCTGGCGCCCAAGCCTTAGCACCGGCGAATTCAGGGCTGAATCTATTCGAACGCTGTTTAGACTGTCTGCGGTTGGGTATCCGGAGTTAGTGCGCTAAAGAGGTTTCGATACAGATTACGCCGATACCGCCTCGCCGCACTCGCGGGCGTGATCGATTAACCATTATTTTGATTGGGCTACAAGCTTGATAAAGTAGGTCATCTACACTGGTTAAAAGAAGAAATCTGTGCCCTGAGGGCAAAAGCTTGTTATGTAGCGATCGTGATGTTTATTCCAGTGTGTTAGACCAGATTTAAATAACCGATTGCCAGTATCAAAGCCAAAACGATAAATATAAGGAACTGGCGGCCAGCCCGGCGATGGTTAAGAGCGCGCAGCTGAATGGTTTCGTTTGCAATACCCTTTAACAAGTTTTCGTTTTTAGGCGATATGAATACTATCGGTATTGTCAGCCATTTGGGCGACCCGAGTTGTTCCCAAATTTGGGGCTCAAGTGTTTTGACGGATTGGTAATATTGATACTCTGCAAGCCCTGATCGGAGCATCAGAACGAACCAAATTAGGAGTAGCAGTGGCAGGATTAGCATGGGCGAGAAGGTACAAGAAAGCGCGTAATCTTACAACTGCAATGACGGGACTAAGGGTCTGTCCGGACTTTGGGTCCAGCGCGTGCTCAGGATCATGCCCGGGTAAATAGAGGTTGTTTCGTTTCGGTCAGGCCCCAGTATCGTGCGGCTGACCTCAGGAACGCGTCCTGAATCAGGATGCCCGGTGACGTTTACCCAGGCTACAATTCATTCGGATGACGAACTGCGGGATTAAGTCTCACGTGAGATGCAACGACCCCTCGGGTTTTCATACCGTTTGATACCGCACGGAGCACTGGCCCGCAGAATCTTCGACTTGCCGAGCTTCCGAAGCAAACGTTGCCCCGCTCTCAGGCACTACGTCTTCTGTGCTTGGGTGCAACGGGCGAATCACGGATACCAGTTCGCTCAGGGCTTTTGGCTCTGCTGTGGCCATGAGATGACTGGATCGCTCAGCACTGGTGCTGCTCCGAGGTGGCTCATGTAGCCTATCAAGCGCAAGCCCGAATCGGGTAGAAGCCTTATGAGGCTGATGGCGGGTTCGCCCTGCAGTCTTTGAGCATAGATCCGCGCGGCGGCGATGCATGAACTCGCGATGACTCACCGCCAATGGCCGATTGAGCCAGCGACTTTTTCGGTAAACCAAGAACGATTGAATCTATTTGGCCGTGTTTTGATCCGGTAGTGGCTGGGTTCCTAGGCCGATATTGGCTTGCGATGTTCAAAATGCTTGCGATCGATTATCGACACTGCGGTTAACAGTTTGCACGGTCGGCAGGTGTCGTCGATACACGGTTATGAAGCGCGCGTGCTGGGCAGTTTTAAAATCAAGCTCCCTCGCCATTGCTAATTTTTAGGTGACGGTTAGGATGCAGATTATGACCGTAGAATTGTGTT
>JAFMIA010000126.1 GCA_017854255.1 Pseudomonadales bacterium | reverse complement strand
GCGATAAAGCGCCCTCAGTTGTCGAGCGGCAATCAATGAAATGCCCTTACCGATGCCGCGAGGCGCAAGATAATCCTGCGCCTAATGGGCAAAAGCCTCGCCAAAGCCTTGTCGCCAATAGCGCCAAGCGCTACCAGAGATCGTATTTTTGAATCTCGGCGCGGCCAACGACCATGTGATGCACTTCATCGGGCCCGTCTGCAAAACGCAGGTGCCGCATGTCGGCGTACATACCAGCTAAGGGCGACCACTGTGAAATACCGGTTGCGCCATGCATTTGAATGGCTTGGTCGATGATCAGGCACACCTTCTCGGGCACCATCGCTTTCACGGCACTCACGTAAACCCGGGCTTCTTTATTGCCCAAGACGTCCATTGCTTTGGCGGCTTGCAGAACCATGAGCTTCATGGCGTCAATTTCGATTCGAGCCCGCGCGATCAACTCAAGGTTCTTACCGAGTTTGGCAATGGGCTTTCCAAATGCGACCCGAGTGGCTGAGCGTTTGACCATCAGCTCTAACGCTTTTTCCGCTTTGCCGATACTGCGCATGCAGTGATGAATTCGGCCGGGTCCGAGCCGGACCTGGGAGATTTCAAAGCCGCGACCTTCACCCAATAGAATGTTTTCCTTCGGCACGCGGACATTGTTAAAGCGAATGTGCATGTGGCCGCGGGGCGCGTGATCGGCGCCAAACACTTGCATGCCTTCGAGAATCTCGACGCCGGGTGTGTCTTTCGGCACCAGAATTTGCGATTGCTGACGGCTAGGGGCTGCATTGGGGTCGGTTTTGACCATCACAATCATAATCTTGCAGCGCGGGTCCCCGGCGCCAGAGATATAAAATTTTTCGCCATTGATGACCCAGTCATCCCCGTCGAGCACCGCGCTGGTGCTGATGTTCTTGGCATCGGATGAGGGCAGGTTCGGCTCGGTCATCGCATAAGCTGAGCGGATATCGCCGTTTAAAAGCGGCTTTAACCACTGCTCTTTTTGCTCTGGCGTGCCAACCCGTTCGAGCACCTCCATGTTGCCCGTGTCCGGGGCGCTACAGTTTAGGGTCTCAGACGCCAGTGGGTATTTACCCAGCTCGGACGCGATATAGGCGTAATCGAGATTGGTTAGGCCGTCGCCAATCTCGGAATCGGGCAAGAAGAAATTCCAAAGGCCGGAGTCTTTTGCTTTTTGTTTGGCGCCATCAAGCAGTTCGAGCTGTCTGGGATGCCAAGACCAACGATCCGTCTTTTCTTTTTCGAGGGCCTGAAATTCTTCCGTGATCGGCTCAACATTATCAGCAATGTGTTTGGTCACGGCGTCCATAAGCGGTTGTGCTTCGGCGGACATGGCAAGGGTGTACAGATCGTTAGCAATATCAGGCATGCTATAACTCCAAAAAATTGATAAGCCTGATCAAACCACGGTAACTTGCAGCAGCGCAAGCAAGACCACAGTAATTGATACCTTTATATGCACCTTAGTGATTCAAGGCATGTTAGGTGGACAAAAAAAGGGGCGTCGCGGCACTACTCAGCTGGTATCAAGCGATCCTACCGGTTGCTGAGTCCGCCATGCTCGCAAGGAGCGGGTTGAAGCGGTCAGCCCGCTGCCCGAGCGGGTCAATTCAGAATTGCGATTAAGGTAAAGATGAAGATGAAGATGAAAATGAGGACCAACCAACAAGTTCAACGAACAAGATCAATCTAGGAGTTAACAATGTTCAACAATTTATTTGATATCCGCGGCAAGATCGCGCTGGTAACAGGCGGCTCCCGTGGTATCGGCGAGATGATTGCTGCCGGCTTTTTAGCCAACGGCGCGAAGGTCTACATTAGTTCTCGTAAGGCCGATGCGTGTGCGGCAACGGCTGAGCGCCTGCAAGCGGCCTATGGCGGTGAATGCATAGCGATCCCAGCAAACTTGGCAGATGTTGAGGGGTGTCAGCAGCTGGCCGACACGCTCAGCGCGCGCGAGGCGCGCCTGGATATCCTGATCAATAATGCCGGGGTGTCGTGGGGCGCGCCGCTGGATGAGTTTCCGGAGTTGGGTTGGGATAAGGTGATGGACACCAACGTGAAAGGCGTTTTTTTCCTAACCCAGAAATTACTGCCCTTGTTGCGGGCCTCGGGCACCGCCGAGAATCCCGCGCGAGTGGTGAATATCGGATCGATCGATGGCATCAAAAATCCGGTGTTTGAAACCTTTTCCTATGGCCCGTCAAAAGCGGCCTTGCATCATTTGACCCGGGGTCTTGCGCTGCACCTTGCGCCGCAACATATTATCGTCAATGCCATTGCGCCGGGACCTTTTCCAACTTGGATGCTGAGCACCGGTGTGGGTGGTGGCGGCGACACGGACATTGATTGGAGCAGTGTTGCAAACAACAACCCTCGGGGCCGGGTGGGTACGGCCGAAGACATCGCCGGGCTTTCGATCTTTCTGTGCTCTAGAGCGGGCGCCTTCACGGTGGGGGAAGTGATTACCTGTGATGGCGGGGTGGCTTACGCAACCTAGCTTAGGGCGGCGCGCTCACGGCGGGGGGAGACCGACAAGGCCGTGCAACAGATCGCTGTATAAATGCTGTGTAAATTGGTGCTGGGTAAAAGACAGCTGATAACAGGCTCCGCTGCGTTGGAAACCGTGAGTGCACTAAAAGGAGAACCATTATGACGGACCGAAAACAATTGCCGGCCAACTACACCGCGCGCATTCGAGGGGCATGGCAAGGCCGGGTTGCGGGCTGTATGTTGGGCAAAGCGGTTGAGCGTTTCTCGATGCGAGCAGGCGCGGAGGCCCTGCAAGGTTATCTGAGTGCCGTTGCGGCCTTACCGCTGCGAGATTACATTCCCTATGATTCTGAAAAAGCGCCAGAGCTGCTGCTGAAAGCCTGTTGCAAGGGGCAACTTAAGGCGAGCCTACCGGATGATGATGTGAATTATTCGGTGCTGGCCTTGATGATGCTCGAAGCCAAGGGCGCAAACCTTGCAACAGAAGATGTCGCCCGGGCCTGGCTGTTGCACCTGCCGCTCGGCAGTACCTATACCGCCGAGCGGGCTGCCTATCGCACGTTAATCAGTCGAGGCCGGGAATGGTTCCCTGAAGGCGGCGCGCTCGGGTTCGATGTTCGCGAATGCGCCCAAAATGACTATAACGACTGGATTGGCGCGCAAATTCGGGCGGATGTGTATGGTTGGGTGGCGCCCGGTGATCCCGACTTGGCGGCGCAATTGGCAACGGTTGATGCGCAACTATCGCATGTGGGTGAGGGCGTCTATGGCGCAGTTGTGGTGGCTGTGATTGGCGCGGTGGTTGCCGGCGGCGGCACTTTGCTGGCCGGTGTGGAAGCTGCCCTTGAGGCCATTCCAGATAATAGTGATTGCCATAAAGCCATACAGTTCGCTCGGTCCCAAACCGCCTCGGCCTCCGGCGGCGCCGTGATCCGAGAACGCTACCAACACCTGAATGTCGTGCACACGGTGAACAATTTAGCGCTTGTGATCTGGGCGTTGTTACGCCATCCCGATGACTTTAGTGCGGCCATCGGGGACGTGGTTGCAGAAGGCTTGGATACCGATTGCAATGGGGCAACGGTGGGCGCCCTATGGGCGCTACAAGGTAAAGCCATCCCAAGGCATTGGCTTGCGCCTTGGGATGACGCCATTGGCGTGTCGCTCGCAGGCCAAGCGGTTTTAAATCTCGAGGATCTTGTAACCCGAACGCTTGCGGTCGAAGTCTCGTTGAGGGCTTCTTAGCGCGCCAGGGGACTGGGGCAAGTCTCGCAAATCACATAGGCTTTTTGCGGATCATTAAAGCGCGCCAGAGTGCTAACTTCTGATTGCATGGCGCGCCAGTATTGCGTAATTGGATCGTGTTTGACGGCTGGCGCAAGGGTTCTGATCTCTGCGGTCAGGGCCTCAAGAATCTGCTGTCGTCGGGAGGCTTCCGGCTCGACCCGCCAAATTGCGTAGTCGGTTATGCCGGCTAATTCAGCGGCGGCTTGTATGGCCTCATCAAGGCCGCCAATCTCGTCAACCAGGCCAAGTTCCAGTGCTTTCGTGCCGGTCCAGACGCGGCCTTGCGCAATCTCATTAACCGCCTCGGGCGTCATGTTACGACCTTCTGCGACGACGGCTAAGAATTGATCATAGCCGGATTGGATAACCTGCTGAATGAGGCCGGCATAAATCGGCTGGATCCCGCGATCGATACTCGCGGCGCCCGCAAGTGGCGTGGTTGCAACGCCGTCGCCAAAGACGCCGTATTCGTTGAGGACTTTTTCAAAGGTTGGAATGAGGGCGAAGATACCAATCGAGCCGGTAATGGTGTTCTGATGGGCAAAAATACGATCGGCGGTCGCGGAGATCCAGTAACCACCCGAGGCAGCAACCGATCCCATGCTAGCAACAACCGGTATGCCGGCGGCTTGGGCGTGGGCTAACTCCTGACGAATAATTTCGGATGCGGATTTACTGCCGCCACCGGAATCGACCCGCAAGACAATCGCCTTCACAGCGTCATCGTCGCGTGCCTGCTGGATTCGTTCCAGCAGCGTGAGACTGCCAATGGATCCCGCGTCAGCATAGCCATCGACAATGCTGCCAACGGCGGTGATGACCGCAATTTTGTGTTCTGAGGCTTCGGCTTCGGTTGGGTTCAGGGCTAAATAATCCTCAAAGCCGATGCCTCGGTAGCGCTGCTCATCTTCCTCATCGGCGCCGATGACGCCGACCAAATATTCTGCCCGTTCACGATCACTCATTAATTGATCAACCCAGCCTGAATTCAACGCGACCTGACCCAAATTGCCAGAAGCGGATTCAAGCACCGCTTGAATATTATCGATCGTGTCGTTGAGAGATTCTGCGGGCAGGCCACGCGCGGTTTCAAATCGATCGGTATAGGTATCCCACCAAGCATTGAGGTAAGCGAGTCGCGCTTGCTTGTCTTCATCGGACATACGATCTTGAAAGTAGGGCTCGGCGGCTGATTTGTACTGGCCGACCTTAAAGAGATTCACGGTGACATTAAGGCGTTGCAGCAGGCTGCTGAAATAGGTTCGGTAGGCTGAGAAGCCT
>JAFMIA010000044.1 GCA_017854255.1 Pseudomonadales bacterium | reverse complement strand
GACGCCTCGGCGTAGTCGAAAGGCAGCGCCCAGTTCCGAAATATCACTAATTTTGCCGCGGTACTTTTTACCTTCTTTGGTAATGCTCGCTTCAGCACGACTTGCGGCGCCGAGCTCTAACCGGAACTGAGCGCGTTGCTGCTCATAAGTCATCTCATCAGGAATCGAGCATTCATACAGTGTTGAGCCGTCAACGACTTTGAGAGCGAGAACCCGAGTCTTAAACACAATAGGGGTTCCGGTAATCGAGCCCGTCACAGCGACGGTGTCTCCTACTCGGATCGGGTTGCGATGCTGAGACATGACCTCATCGAGTTGAATGACATGGCGATTAATATCAACACCCAACAGCAGGCTCGAAAACTTATCGGAGAAACGTGAGACCTGCAGGCTGACTGATGTTCTAGACCGGCTTAGCCGAAGCAGCAATTGGATTTTACGATCTTCTCGTTTGATCTCTTGTTGCTCGGCGCCGATTTTTTCGAGTTGGGTAACGAGTTTGCTCTGATGGGCAAGCGTGTTTTTAATGAGTTCACCAGAGACTCTGATAAGACGCGTTTTTTCTAAGGCGCGCGCGCTGGCGGTTCGTTTGCCGGCGTTAATACTGAGTAGGCCCTGTTCGCCAAAGTGAGCAAGTGGGCCAAGCCGCACGAGTTCTTTTTCTGCAGAGCGGTCTTTATCGGTAAAAATCAGAATTTGACCGGTCACGACAAAGTACATTGCGTCGGCATCATCGCCTTCCATAAAAAGGACATCATTCTCTTCGTAATCAATATACTCGCCCGCCGCGCCGATAATTTCGGCATCTGAAGGGGGGAGTTCCTTAACGAACGTCGAGTCTTGCAAATGCTGCTCGAAGAACTCTCTTGGACGTAAAGCAATCATGATGTCGGTAACTACCGCCTCTTCTTGTACGGACGTTGAATAGGTCGCCTGGTAACGTGCTGCTACATTATTCACGAGCTAACCTTCCTTGTAATGGCGATATACAGCCCGCCACCCGTCGGATCGGGAAATTATAGCGGAATTTTTCCGGTGAAGGCAGTCTCTGCCAGTCCTGTACTGGTTAATCCTGATATCTCAAAGACGAGTCCCGATTGCGGGTGTGCGTCTTGTCGGTTACCCGAGTTACTAATCGAAGTCGCGAACAAGACATCCAAGTTGGGGCCGCCGAACATCACCGAGCTTACAAGGGGTATCGGCAGATCGATGGTAAGCTTTAGCCCGCCCATTGGACTGATGCAGCCAATTTTGCCAGAACCAATCAATGCAACCCATAGATTGCCATCGGCATCAACGGTTGCGCCATCGCAAGCGGTGCCGGCGGCTTTTGCATCAAAGAACGGCCTTGGCGCGCTCAAGCCCCGGTCGGGGTCATAGTCGAATTGCAATATCACGCCTCGGCCGTCGCTGAAGTATAGGATATCGCCATTGGGTGAGAAGCACGGCCCATTGCCGACGATGACGTTATCAAGCAGACGCTCTACGACACCATCACGGCGGAGCCGATATAGCCCGCCCCAGCCCTGAGTCCGGTCAGTCACGCCCATGGACGCAAATAGAAATTGACCGGCTCTGTCGGTTTTGCCGTCGTTGAGACGGGTTGTCGGCAAATCCGGCTCAGGGTCATGGATAAGCTGCAAGGTATGTGTGCTGAGGTTAAACCGGTGCAGGCCGCTCTGCAGGGCGACCAGAATTTCATCGAGATTGATGACCGCAAGACTGCCAACCATGCAGGGCATTTGCCAAGTCTTAATTGTGCCGCCCGAATCTCGACAAAATATCTGGCCTAGGAAACTGTCAACCCAAAACAATCGCTGGTGTTGCGCATCCCAAAGCGGGCCTTCGCCGAGGGCGCAAGGGGTCTTTGTCATCGGGCGAATGTTGATCATGCATTTTTCCAAAACAATGGCGGACGTGTATGCTGACGAAAAGAGTTTAAGGAGCAACCATGCGACGCACTGCCGATATTCTGCCAGAAATACGAACTGAGATGGTTGCCGCCAATGGCCTTAATTTTGAGGTCGACATGATTGGCGATGGGGACCACTTGATCATTTGTTTGCATGGTTTTCCTGAGCACAGTGTTTCTTGGCGGTTTCAGCTGCCTTATTTGGCGCGCCTGGGTTACCGCGTCTGGGCGCCGAATTTAAGAGGGTATGGCAACTCCTCGGCGCCTCAGGGTATCGCTGCGTACAGCCTTGAAAATTTGATGGATGACGTTGGGGGACTGATCGATGCGGCGGGTTGCTCTAAGGTCACCCTGATGGCGCACGATTGGGGCGCTGTCATTGCTTGGCACTTTGCGATGCACCAAATCCGCAAAATTGATCAGTTGGTGATTTGTAATGTCCCGCATCCAGGGCCGGCTGCGGCCGCCATGAGTTGGGCGCAGCTTAAAAAGTCTTGGTACATCTTTTTCTTTCAATTACCTCGCCTACCAGAACGGATGTTGCTCAAAAGCGCTGGTATGGGCGCCATGATCCAAACGACGGCCGCAGCACCGAATAACTTTTCTGAGGCGGTTGTTGCCCTGTATAACGAGAATGGGGGTCGTAAAGAGAATGTCACGGCTATGATTAACTATTATCGCGGACTGGTTCGAGGTGGTGGGATGCGCAGACAAAAACGCCTGGGTCTGCCTATTATTTCAGTGCCCACCTTAATGCTGTGGGGCGAGGATGATATGGCGTTATCCATTGAGACAACCTACGGCACTGAAAACTATGTCCAGGACCTAACGTTACGGTACTTAGCCGGGATCTCGCATTGGGTTCAACAGGACGCGCCCGAGGCCGTCAATACCATGCTCGGAGCATTCTTAGCGGGTGAGCCGGTTCCGGAATATCAAACGCTAGTAAACGCCGCTGCAACAACCGAGTTAGGCTGAGGCAGCACAAGGGCTTTTAAGGCGCTTGGCGGTCGTCTTGTGAAGGCGGCCCGTTTGCGAAAAGTAAGCCCCGATGGGTTATCAAAGCATCACGCGTAGCGTCATCGTCCTAAGGCTTCATCAAATAGGGCTTTCAGGCTGCCATCCGTGGTTATTGTCTGCAGCCAGTCGTCGATAGATTGTTTCAAGGCATCGTCTTTGTGTAACCAAATGGCTTTTTCTTGATAGGTTAAGCGTTGACCCGGCAACAGCGCGCATAATGGACGATGGAGCTGCGTTTTGAGCGCGACCTCGATTTCATCGGTAAACATCACGTCCGCCCGTCCCGCCAAGAGCTCTTGAAAAATGAACCGATTGTCGGGAAAGGTGATGAACTGTGCGTGTTGCAAATGCTGTCGTGCAAACCGTTCATTGGTGCCCCCTGGGTTGAACACCACTCGGGTTTCTGGCTGATCAATGGCCGCAAAATCTTTGAATCGGTCTTGATCTAGGCAGCGCCCGATCGGCGTTTTACCGCCAATATGATACGGGGCAGAAAATGTGCCCAGCGCCGCCCGACTTGGCGTGATCGAAACACCGCTGATGGCCAGGTCAAAGGCTCGGGCTGTGAAGTCCTGGGTGAGGGTCGGCCAGCTGGTTTGCACAAACTGGACAGTGACCCCAAGGGTGTCGCCAAGGCGCTTGGCTAAGGTGATATCGATGCCGCGGGGTTGATCCAACGTGCCGCTAGAAAACGGCGGGTAATCCAACGTCGTGCCCACCCTGAGCACCCCAGCGGCCTGAATTCGCTGGAGATCTTTGCCAAACGTGCTGAGATTACGAAGTTCATCGAATAATTGGTTTTGAAGGGCCTCGGGTAAGCCTTCGGTTTGGGTGTGCTGCAAAAATGATTGCCGGTCCCGGCTGTCAATGGGGCTGGTTAACGCCCTCATGATCTCGTTGCCCAAGTGGAGCAGTTTCGGTCGGATGTCCTGGGTTAAGCTGGGCGGATTCGGCGAAGGCGGATTGGCCCGCCATTGCTCAAACCAGTATTGCTGGATGATTTTCGCGGCCGTAATTTGGGTGGCAAAGAACCGCCGGGTAGGCGCCGCGGGCAAGCCCAGCGAGTGTCCTGCGCGTTCAGCGTCTTTGATTACAACGGCCTCGCGCGCCAAATCCTCAATGGGGCGCTGTTGGATGAATTTATAATGCGCCACAGCCTTCATATGCCCTAATCGCGCCCCGATTGCCGTAAAAAGTGTGTCGTTCGAGTGCGCAGGCATTGGGTGCAGCAACGCCATTAGAAGGAACAAGCCGATGATGAAAGGGGTTTGCATGGGCCGATGGTAACATCGTTTGTTGCATGTTACCGTCCGCTTGAACAGTTTGGAGTCAACTATGAGTGATGTCGTTTTATATGAGCAGAGTGGGGCCATTGTGACCCTGACCTTGAACAAGCATGAAACGCGGAATGCGATTTCAGAAGATGTCATGGTGAACGCAATCGTTGCCGCTTGCGATCGAATCAACGCAGACGACAGTGTGCGCGTGGTGATTCTTACCGGTGCGGGTTCCGCCTTTAGCAGCGGTGGCAACGTCAAAGATATGAAAGATAAAGTGGGCATGTTCGGCGGCACCGCCGCTGAAATACGCAACGGCTATCGTCAAGGTATCCAGCGCATTCCCTTGGCGGTCGATGCCTTGGAAGTGCCGATTATTGCCGCGGTCAACGGTGCCGCGATCGGCGCGGGTTGCGATCTTGCGATGATGTGTGATCTGCGAGTTGCGTCCGAGAAGGCCGTTTTTGCCGAGAGTTTTGTCAAGGTTGGATTGATTCCTGGCGATGGCGGCGCTTGGTTTTTGCCGCGGGTGATCGGTCAAGCCAGGGCCAATGAGATGTCTTTTACGGGCGAGCCGGTGAATGCTGAGACGGCGTTGGCTTGGGGGATGGTTTCAAGCGTTGTTGCGCCGCAAGACCTAATGGGGGCGGCTCAGAAATTAGCGGAGCGGGTCGCGGCTAATCCGCCACATGCCTTGCGCATGACGAAAAAATTGTTAAAAGAGTCTCGTAAAGCGGACTTACCCAGCATTCTTGAGATGTCAGCGGGCTTGCAGGCTTTGGCGCATCAGATGGAAGATCATGTCGAAGCGGTGGATGCGATTCTTGAGAAACGAACTCCGGAGTTCAAAGGTAAATAATGGGTTCAATGGGGCGACCCTTTTACAGAGTTGCTTTAAAGGTCTGCCCCCATAGCGTTCTGACGAGCCTACGCGACGCGGGCCTTGTCTTGCGTCTGATGGGTCGTCGCGCAAAGGGGTTTGGCGGTTGGCCCCGACGCTTTGACGGTGCTAGCTGCCAAAGCCCAAAGCTCCAGGGCCTGAAAGATAGCGTCGCGCATTACGCGTCGGCGGTATTACGCTTGAAGCCCGCGTTCTGGGTAATCACAAAATACCGCATCAACGCCAAGCGCGCGCATGGCGGCCAGGTCGCGAGGCTCGTTGACCGTATAAACCGCGACTTTCAAACCGGCTTGCTGGGCGGCTGTTATCCGCGCCTCGGTCGCTGTTTTAAGGGCGATGTTCATCCACTGGCCGCCCATGGCCAGGCTGCGCGCAACCATGTCATCGGCCGGACGGCCCCAGAGTATGCCGCGCGCGAAGATTGGGTCAGCCCGTTGTAATTCTGCATGATCGAACGCGCTCAATAGGAATTGATCGGTGCGCCAAATGCCCGTTGCGCAGGCTGCTTGAAGCAGTTTTGAGGCGGGTTCGGCAGTACCGGCACCTTTTAACTCAACATTAATGGCAACCTGGCCATTGAGTGCAGTTAAGACTTCGGACAATAACGGCACCTGTTCGCCATTGCCTGCGTCCAGTGCCCTGACAGCCGCCAGACCTGCAGCTTCAAGGTGGCCACGACCGTTGGTGGTTCGGTCCAGCTGTTCGTCGTGGATGACCACGAGTTCTCCTTCTAACAGGTGGACATCAAGTTCGACCCAGGGACAGCCAAGGGCGGCTGCATGACGAAACGCGGCCAGAGTGTTTTCAGGGAAATTGCCGCTGGCACCACGGTGGCCAATAATGATCATGGGATGTCCTTGCAAAGGTCGGGTGTCGCACTAACGAATCGGTGTTAAATTCGCCCAAGCCCATTGCATGGGCTACAATCAGTCGGGTTCACAGGCGCGTACTATGTCATACCAGGTTCTTGCAAGAAAGTATCGGCCAGGCCATTTCAAGGCGATGGAAGGCCAGGGGCATGTGCTCCAAGCATTGATTAATGCGCTGGATCAAAACCGGTTGCACCACGCCTATTTGTTTACCGGAACGCGTGGGGTGGGTAAGACCACGATCGCCAGAATTTTTGCGAAATGTCTAAATTGTGAACAGGGCGTAACCTCAGAGCCCTGCGGCACGTGTTCTTCGTGTGTTGAGATCAGTGAAGGCCGCAGTGTCGATCTCATTGAAGTGGATGCCGCCTCCCGAACAGGTGTCGATGATATGCGGGACCTGCTCGATAACGTTCAGTACCTACCGACGGCCTCACGTTTCAAAGTGTATTTGATTGACGAAGTGCATATGCTGTCCAAGAGCAGTTTCAACGCCATGTTGAAAACCCTTGAAGAGCCCCCAGAGCACGTCAAGTTTTTGTTCGCAACAACCGACCCCAAAAAGCTGCCCGTGACGGTTTTGTCACGGTGCTTACAGTTCAATTTGAAGAATATGACCCCAGAGCGGGTGGTCAATCATCTAAAAGTCGTGTTGGCTGAAGAAGGTATCGAGGCTGAGGAGAGCGCGCTTTGGCAGTTGGGTCGTGCCGCCGACGGCAGTATGCGCGATGCGTTGAGCCTGACAGACCAGGCTATCGCATTTGGTTCCGGCAAATTACTCGGGACCGAAGTGGCGAGCATGCTCGGCACCGTAGACCGGCAAGAGGTGTATCGTCTCATCGATGCGGTGGCGGCAGGGGACGGCGCAAAGGTTTATGAAGTAATTGATCAGGTTGCCGAATTTTCGCCAGATTTTTCAGCGTTGCTAGACGAAGTATTAACGGTGTTGCACAAGGTCGCCGTTTTTCAAGTGGTGCCGGAAGGCGTGGATAACAGTTTTGGTGATCGGGACAAAATAGGTCAGTTAGCGACTCACATTTCGGCTGAGCAGGTCCAGTTGTTTTATCAGATTGCGTTGATGGGTAAGCGTGATCTGAATCTCGCGCCGGATCTAAAGATGGGCTTTGAGATGACCATGATCCGAATGTTGGCGTTCGAATTAGACGATGGCGCGCCGCCCGGGGCTAAGGTGGCAGCCCCAAAGCCCCCGGCTGCTGAACGCAGCATCCCTAAGCCGGTTGCAAGCTCTCCCTTGGCGGGACTTCGGGACGCTCTAACGAGTGGTCAGCCGCCGCAAACAGCGCAATCAACGCAAACGCCTGCCGCAGCGTCCAAGGTCGCAACGGTTACCGCGCATGAAACGACCCCTGCGATAGTGCAGCAAGGGCCGAGTGCAGAAGTTGAACCTCGAACGCTCAGCTCGGCTGCGCCAGCGCCGGCTGTGAGCGCGCAAAGTCCTAGTGCGTCAGTCGACCCTGGCGGCCGCATCGAACCAGGTGCGGCGGCAAGACCGCCAGCCCAGAACATTGCCGCGGCCGAAAGTCTGGGTCAATCCCAAGATGACGGTGCGGAAGTTGTTGCCGGGAATACCGCGAGGTCGCAAAAGCCGAACAATGTCATCGAACTGCCAACCGACGCCGCCGTGCAGGTGCTCAGCTCAGCCGAGCCCGGCCAATCCGGACGCGATGACCGGTGGTGCGAGTTATTAACGCAAACGAATTTAGGGGGCATTGCCTATGCAATGGCCAGCAATTGTGTCTTGACCGATGAAGCGGAGGGCCACTTGCACCTGAGCCTCGACCCCGCGCACGCAAGCTTGTTTAACGAGGGGCAAATTGCTCGGTTATCAGAACTGCTCGGCGATCTGCTGGGCCGAGAGACGGCGGTTGCCGTGACCATTGCGCTGGCGCCCGGTAAGACGCCAGCGGCGTTGATCGACGCCGCGCGTGCCGCGGCACTCGACGCCGCGGAACAGGAAGTCAAGAAAGATCCGGGCGTGCAACACCTGATCAAAGGATTCGATGCAAAGATTGTCGAGGGGAGTATTATGCCCAAAATCGCCAAAGGAGAAGGGTAGCCATGTTAAAGGGTGGGATGGAAGGCTTGATGAAGCAGGCCCAAGAGATGCAGGGCAAGTTTCAGGAGATGCAGGACAAAATCGCCTCGATGGAGGTTCAGGGTGAATCGGGCGCTGGAATGGTCACGGTGCAAATGACAGGCCGATATGATGTTAAGCGCGTACACGTTGATGCCGCGGTCCTGTCCGAAGAAAAAACGTTATTGGAAGATTTGCTGGCCGCCGCAGTGAACGATGCGGTTCGCAAGGTCGAGGCGCAACAAAAAGACTCAATGTCGAGTTTGACGGGCGGGATGCCATTGCCGCCGGGTTTTAAGTTTCCTTTTGGCGCGTAGAGGATGACGCGAAAGGCGAGTACGCGGTTATGAATGATGCGCTGATTGAACAATTGATAGATGCCTTTCGGTGTCTGCCGGGTGTTGGGCGAAAGTCGGCCCAGCGCATGGTCTGGCATTTGCTTGAGCGGGATCGTGCCGGTGGTGAAGCGCTTTCAAAGGTCTTACACGAGACCCTGACCCGAGTTGGTGAGTGCCAGGGGTGTCGAAATTTCTGTGAAACGCAAATCTGCCACATTTGTGCCGACCCCAAACGCGATAAGGCGCAGCTGTGCGTTGTTGAAAGTCCAGCGGATGTCATGGCGCTTGAGCAATCGGGTAGTTTTCACGGACATTATTTTTTGACGAAAGGGAACCTGTCGCCGATCGATGGCATTGGTCCGAAAGAGATCGGCGCGGAAGCGTTAATCGCTCGATGTCAGTCCGAGGTGCAAGAGGTGGTGATCGCGCTGGATTCAACGGTCGAGGGCGAGGCGACAAGCCATTACCTTTGCGATCGATTGCTCCCCCTCGGGGTGGTTGTAAGCCGAATTGCCCACGGTATTCCAATGGGCGGTGAACTTGAGTTTGTCGATGGCGGTACTTTGGCGCACGCAATGCTGGGAAGAAAACCAATCTAATGAATTATCACTATATTGACGACGATGCGGGGCTTGAGACGTTGCTAAGGGCCTGTGAATCGGCGCCCGTAATTGCCCTCGACACGGAATTTGCGCGGTTTAACACGTATTACCCGATGATTGGCCTGCTTCAGATCGGCCTGGGTCATGACAATTACCTGCTCGACCCGTTGCCGATCACTGACCTTAGTGGCTTGCAGGCACTCATGAAATGCCCAGACACCTTAAAGGTGGTGCATTCGGGTTCAGAGGACATGGAAGTGTTCCAGTACTGGCTTGACTGTGTGCCGACCCCCGTTTTTGATACCCAGATTGCGGCGGCGATGGTGGGGATCGGTTATGCCTTAAGTTATCAAAAGTTGGTTGCACATTTTCTGAGCATTGATATTCCTAAAGGTGAAACGCGGTCGGATTGGCTGGCGAGACCTCTGCGCCAATCGCAGTTGGATTATGCCGCGCAAGACGTTATTCATTTGTTCGAAATTTACCCGATGCTGGCCGAATTGCTCGCGGAGAAAGATCGCATTGAATGGGTGCTTTCGGAGTCTTTTAAGTTAACCCAAGACTTGCCGACTAAAATTGATCCTGATGAGGCGTATCTTAAGCTGAAAGGCATCTCGTCATTAAATTCTCGGCAATTACAGTACCTGCGCATGTTTTGCGCGTTTAGAGAGCGTGAGGCGCAGACTCGGAATGTGCCGCGAAATCGGGTCCTTGATAATGACGAATTGATTGCGCTGGCGTTGAATGAAGTCCAAGGCGTCGCTGATATGAAAGGCGTCGATTGGGTCGACAGACGCGCGGTCAGTCGGCATGGCGACGCGCTCGCGGCACTCGGCATGGCCGCGAGTGCGGTGCCGACTGCTGAGTTGCCTGCTCGGTTGATGAACGACACAACCCCGGTGAATAAAAATAAACTGGATCGTTTGCGCCGAGTCGTTGCTGATCGAGCAAAGCAGTTTGGCATCTCTCCTGAGCTCCTGAGCCGGCGGCGGGACCTAGAGGCCATTATTAAGTCAGACAATCAGGGTGGGGCAATGCTGCCCGATCATCTCTTGGGTTGGCGTGAAGCTGTGGTGGGGATCCCGTTACTCGCGGCGATAGGTCAATCATGAAAGTAACCGTTTATAAAGCCTCAACGCGGGAGTACTTGTACGTGTACGTCTCCGAAGCATCCGGGCTCGAGAAAGTGCCGACGGCACTGCTGGCGCAGTTCGGTGAGCCAGCCGTGGTCATGACGCTTGATTTAGAAGCGGGACAAAAATTGGCCCGGGTGTGCGCTGAAGAGGTCATGGCGGCAGTTGAAGATAAAGGGTATTACCTACAAATGCCGCCGGTGGTTGGGTAATGCGTTTTTGGGAGACCAAACGCCTTGAAGAAATGAATCGGGCTGAGTGGGAGTCTTTGTGTGACGGTTGCGCGCGGTGTTGCTTGCACAAGCTCGAGGATGAAGAGACCGACGAGGTGTTTTATACCGACGTGGTGTGTCGCTACTTAGATCAGGATGCCTGTCGGTGTACCCAGTACCAAGATCGGAACAAGTTGGTGCCAAATTGTGTTTGGCTGACGCCCAACGACGTCGCCGCGTTTCATTGGTTGCCGACAACCTGTGCCTATCGTTTGGTGGCAGAGGGTAAGCCGCTGCAGGATTGGCACCCATTGATATCTGGGCGCGCGGAATCGGTTCGCGAAGCCGGCATTGCAGTGACTGACCGGTGTGTTTCTGAGGAATTTGTTCACGAGGAAGAGCTTGAAGAACGGATTATTCATTGGGTTGAACAGTGATGGATAGCAGTATTGAGTATGTGATTGCTTGGGTGGTTTATCTTGGGTTCGGGGTCTTGTTTGGGGCGCAGTTGTTTGCGCTGACAGCGGCGCGGTCATTCTTCACCAAAGCCATGATTCGAGGCCATTTTATCGTATTGGCCTTTACGCCTGCCGAGATTGCGGAATTTCCGGGCCACTATGCGCCAGCGGTGCTCACGTTGGTGATGGATGTCATGCTCCAAGGCGCGGCGACAACGCTGCAAGGCGGCGTTATCTTACTGGTTTCGTATTTGGCGATGGTGGTGGGTGTCGGCGTTTTTGGAATTGCCCGCCCTCGAAATAAGAGGGCAACCACGGATGCGCCAGACCCAGCAGACAGTTAGGTCGCTGGCGCCCGGCCGAGACTTGCTATGCTCGCGCAGTCAAATTAAAGTACGGGGCGAGTAAAAATTAATATTGATCAGGATGTAAGGGACGTTATGAAATTCTCAAGTACCAAAACCTATATCGCCACAGATGAACTCCAGATGGCGGTTAACGCTGCGGTCACGCTTGAACGACCACTTCTGATTAAGGGGGAGCCCGGCACCGGTAAAACGATGCTCGCAGAAGAAATTGCGGAATCTTTAGGCTTGCCAATCATTGCCTGGAATATCAAATCAACCACGAAGGCTCAGCAAGGGCTGTATGAGTACGATGCGGTATCACGTTTGCGTGATTCTCAGTTGGGTGATGATCGGGTCCACGACATTAAAAACTACATCGAGAAGGGCAAGTTGTGGGAGGCTTTCGAGGCCGATCATAAAGTTGTGTTGCTGATTGATGAGATCGATAAGGCTGATATTGAATTTCCGAACGATCTACTGCAAGAACTCGATAAAATGGAGTTCTATGTCTATGAAACAGGCGAGATGGTGAAGGCCAAGGTGCGGCCGATTGTCGTCATTACGTCGAATAACGAAAAAGAACTGCCCGATGCGTTTCTCAGACGGTGTTTTTTCCATTACATCCAATTCCCGGACCGCGAGACGATGCAGCAGATCGTGGACGTGCATTACCCCAGCATCAAGCAGGACCTCGTAAAGGAAGCACTGGAGATTTTCTTTGATGTCCGCAAGGTGCCGGGCCTGAAGAAGAAGCCCTCGACCTCTGAGTTGATTGATTGGTTGAAACTGCTGATGGCGGATGACATTCCGGAAGAAATCTTAACCAATCGCGATACGACGAAAGCGATTCCGCCGCTGTATGGGGCCTTGGTTAAAAACGAGCAAGATGTGCAGTTGCTAGAGCGACTGGCCTTTATGAACCGGCGTCAGTCGGGCGGTAATAGCTCTGGGGGCCAAGGCTAGGCTTAGGTCAGCCTCAAGCCCATTGTAACGGTCGACGCGAGCTTTGGATTGACCGGCTATGACCATGCGCCTCAGAGCGCGGCCTTCAAGGCCGCCGAAAAGGCCAGATCGAGGTTGGCTATAGCGCGCAGATAGCGGCGTTGGAAGACGTTTAAAACCGGTGCTTGGACATCAGACTCAGGGTTCCAATAAGTGGGATCTCGAGTTGAGTCGGACCGGCAAAGAGCCTCATCCTCATACCATACCGAGAGATGATGCCGATGAGACAAGCGGTAGACGCAGAAGCTAAGCGGCTTCAATTGCGTAAGTAAAAAGGAAGTACTGAGTATGCTGATCAATTTTTTCATGGAACTCAAGAAAGCCAGAATTCCGGTTTCGATCACCGAGTTGATGCACCTTTTAGAAGTGCTCAAAGCGCGTTTGGTCTATGCCGATATCGATGAGTTTTATTATCTAAGTCGTATGACCTTGGTTAAAGACGAACGTCACTACGACAAGTTCGATCGCGCTTTCAGTACATATTTCAAAGGCTTAGAGGATCTTGCGAGTTTACTTTCTAGCTTAATCCCAGATGAATATCTGCGCCGTGAATTTGAAAAATCCCTTTCCAAAGAAGAACTCGAGAAGATCGAAGGCTTAGGCGGGCTTGAAAAATTAATCGAAGCGTTCAAGCGCGAGGTCGAGAAAGAAGCTCGGGGCGAAGGCGATAAAAAGGACAAAGAAGGCAAAGGCAAAAACGGTCGAGGTGAAGAGGGCGACGACAAGCGTGGTAAGAAGCGGCGCGGTAAGCGGCAGTGGGATAAACGCGACTACAAAGCTTACGACGATAATATTGAGCTTGGCACCCGCGGCTTAAAGATCTCTTTGCGCCGGCTCAGAAAGCTTGCTCGGACCGGCGCAGATGACGAATTTGATATCAACAACACCATTGATAAAACGGCTAAAAACGGCGGTTTGCTGGATATCGTGATGCGTCCCGAGCGCCGTAACACGGTGAAGGTGTTGCTGTTTTTGGACAATGGCGGCTCGATGGACGCGCATGTTCGAGTGTGTGAAGAGTTGTTTTCGGCGGCCCGTAGCGAGTTCAAGCACCTAGAGACCTACTACTTTCACAATTTTATTTATGACGGCGTGTGGAAAGAGCACCGCCGGCGCATGAACGAGCGTATCGACACCTTTGACATTCTGCATAAATACAGCCACGACTATAAAGTGATCTTTGTCGGGGATGCGACCATGGCGCCCTATGAGATTACGCATTCCGGCGGCAGCGTTGAGCACTGGAATGAAGAGGCGGGCGCAATTTGGATGCAGCGGCTACAAGACACTTTCGATAAAGTGATCTGGATCAATCCGACGCCGCAAGATACCTGGGAGTACTCAACCTCGGTTGCGTTGACCAAGAAGCTGGTCGAGGATCGGATGTATCCGCTGACCATTCGGGGTATTGAAGAAGGGATGAATGCCCTGTCGAAGTAACTAAGACAACTGTCTTAGTGTGATTCGTGACGTTGCCCTTATCCAATGAAGTGAAAGACCATGTCGCAAGCGGAATCCCGGCCCACCCTCGCGCAGCAGCTTCAGGGCTGTTTGATTCGAGATCGCTTTTCGCTGGCTAGGTTGGCCAGCAACCCGCGACAAGCCAAGCAATTTGAAAAACGTAAAGCGCGCTCTGAAGCGGCTGTTCAGGCACGCGTGGCGGCTAAACCGGTTGTGCACTATCCTGACATATTGCCGGTTGTTGGGCGGCTTGAGGATTTAAAGACCGCGATTTCAAAGCATCAAGTGGTGATTGTTGCAGGCGAAACCGGCTCGGGGAAAACCACCCAATTACCGAAAATTTGCTTGGAACTGGGGCGGGGCGTGCTTGGCGCGATCGGCCACACCCAGCCGCGCCGTGTGGCGGCTCGTACGGTGGCGGCGCGGCTGGCCGAAGAGCTTGCGGTGCCCATCGGCGAGCAGGTGGGCTTTCAGATTCGTTTTGGGGACCAAACCAGCGATCGCACCCTAATTAAAGTCATGACCGACGGGATTTTATTGGCCGAGACGCAGAACGATCGGTTTCTAGAGCAATACGACACGCTCATTATCGATGAGGCGCATGAGCGCAGTTTGAACATCGACTTTTTATTGGGCTATATCAAACGAATACTACCGAAGCGCCCCGATCTTAAAGTCATTATTACGTCGGCGACCATTGATTTAGAACGTTTCTCAAAGCACTTCAATGATGCGCCAGTCATCGAGGTCTCTGGCCGAACCTATCCGGTTGAGGTGCGTTACCGGCCCATGACCGAGCAGGCGGCGCAAGACGAGGCCGACGCGGGTCTGCAAATGGGGATTCTTGAGGCCCTCAATGAAATTATGGCCCTAGAGCGCGGTCACCGATCCCCGGGCGGCGTGCTCATTTTCTTAGCGGGCGAGCGAGAAATCCGCGAAGTTGCGCTGTTATTGCGCAAAAAGTGGAAGGTGCCAGCTGAAATTTTGCCGCTGTATGCGCGTCTTTCGGCTAAAGAGCAGAACCGGGTGTTCTCGCCCCTACGCCAGACTCGGGTCGTGCTAACCACGAACGTTGCAGAAACCTCGCTCACCGTGCCGGGCATTCGCTATGTGATTGACCCAGGGATGGCGAGGATTTCACGATACAGCGTGACATCAAAGATCCAACGGCTCCCCATCGAGGCGATCTCTCGCGCCAGCGCGGATCAGCGTAAAGGGCGTTGCGGACGCATCAGCGATGGGGTGTGTTTCAGGCTTTATAGCGAAGAAGACTTTCTCGGCCGGCCCGAATTTACGACGCCTGAAATTCTGCGTACCAATCTAGCGGCCGTGTTGCTGCAAATGATGAAACTCAAGCTGGGGGATCCCGCAAAGTTTCCCTTTATAGAGCGCCCAGAGCAGCGCCAACTCTCCGATGGGTTTCAACTGTTAACGGAATTGCAGGCCATTGATGGCGAGCGCAGGCTGACGCGGGTGGGGCGCGACTTGGCAGATTTCCCCGTGGATTTGCGCTTGGCGAGGACATTGGTTGAGGCCAATCGATTCAGTTGCTTAAAAGAGGTCCTGATCATTGTCAGCGGTCTGTCGGTCCAAGATCCTAAGGAGCGGCCAGCCGACGCCAGCCAAAAGGCCGATGAGGCGCATCGACAATGGCGGCACGGTCAATCGGACTTTTTAGATTTGGTGAAGCTTTGGGAGGGGTTTGAGGCGACGCGCCAAGCCTCAACCCAGGGCGAGCTTCGGAAGTTCTGTCGAAGCCAGTTTTTATCCTACCTGCGAATGCGGGATTGGCGAGAGATTCACACTCAGCTCCTGCTCATCTGCCGTGAGAAGAAGTTCCGAATCAACCGAGGCGAGAGTGATTACGAGCAGGTGCATCGGGCGTTGTTGCCGGGCTATCTTGGGCAGGTGGCAGAGCGCACAGACAAGGGTGATTATGCCGGTGCTAGAAATCGCCGGTATCATATTTTTCCCGCATCGAGTCTCTTTAAGCGCAAGCCGAAGTGGCTGATGGCGGCAGCGCTGGTTGAAACGAGCCGATTGTTCGCCCGCACCAATTGCGAGATCGAGCCGGAATGGGTTGAGTCTGCCGCCGAGCACTTGGTGAAGCGGCGCTATTTTGAACCCCACTTTGATGTAACCCGTGGGCAAGTGCTGTGTTTTGAGGAAGTCAGCTTGTTTGGGGTTGTGCTGGTGAAGCGTCGGCAAACCGATTACTCGAACATTGACCCGAGCGGCGCTCGGGATCTTTTTATTCAAGACGCACTGGTCATGCGACAGTTGGTGGACCGGTTTAAGTTTTTGCGCAAAAACGAAGTGCTGATTGATGAGATCGAAGCATTAGAGTCCAAAAGTCGCAAGCGAGACCTGCTGGTAGATCATCAAAGGTTGTTTGAGTTCTATGACTCGGCTTTGCCGCAGACCGTGGTGAGCGAGATTGATCTAACCGAGGCGCTCAAGTCAGATCGCGGTTTGGGAGGGCGCTTGTCGCTGACCCGGGAATTTCTGATGCAGCGCGATGCGGCCATTTCTGAATCGCTGTACCCCAACGCCTTGTCGGTTGGTAATAATGCTTTGCCGCTGCAGTATGCGTTTGACCCGGCCGCCGCGGATGACGGCGTTAGCATTGATGTGCCGATATCGCTGCTGAATCAGGTTTCGAGCGAAAAGCTGGACTGGCTCGTGCCGGGACTGCTGCCGGAAAAATGCCTCGCCCTAATCAAGTCGCTGCCGAAAGCGTTGCGTAAGAATTTTGTGCCGGCCCCGGAGTTCGCTGAAAAAGCGCTAGCCGGGCTGGATGCGTCCAAAGGCTCGCTTCGAGCGGCCTTAGCAGACCGCCTTTTTCGCATGACGGGCGTTGCGATTGCCGAATCGGATTTTCAAGTAGCAGGATTGGATAAACATCTCTCGATTCAAGTGCGGGTGGTTGATGCCTCAGGTAAGGTCTTGGGTTCAGGGCGGAACCTGGCTGCGCTTTTTCAGCAGTTTAAGGCCCGCGCGCCAGATCGTCAGCCGACGCATGCGCTGGCTCGAGTCGGTCTCAAAACTTGGGATTTCGAAACCCTGCCGGCGAGCGTCACAACCCAAGAAGGCGCGATCGAAATAAAGGGTTACCCCGCATTGGTGGATCAGATCGATCATGTGGATATCGTCGTGTTTGAAGACGTAGGCAGTGCCGAGCGAGCACATCCTCAGGGTGTGGCAAGGCTGCTTGCGTTGTCTTTACCCGACCAACGGCGATACCTGCAAAAGCAATTGCCGGGTCTGAAGGCGCTTGGCTTGCAGTATGCCGCCCGAGGCGATGCCCCGCGGTTGCAGGCCGATCTGATCGACGCCATTTTTCGACATACCTTGGTTGATGATCAGCCAATCGTGCGCACGGCCGCCCTGTTTCAAGAACGGTTAGAGGGCCGAGGACAGTTATTTGAGCGTGGTCAGCGACTGGTTGCGGCGCTAACGGAGGCGTTAAAGACGGCAACTCGTATTGAGATTCTGCTGGCGAAGCTTGTGAGCCCGCCGGTGCAGGCAACCCGAATGGATATTGACGCCCAACTGCGGTGGTTGTTTCGTGCTCGCTTCGTGACCCAAATAGAGGCGCCTTGGCTAATGTCTTATGCCCGGTATCTTAAAGCCATTGACTACAGACTCGATAAACTGCCGGGCAATTTGGCGCGAGAAAATGAAAACTTAGCCAAAGTGGCGCGCTTCCAAACGCGTTTAACTGGGCTTAGTGTGGAACAGCGCCGGCTGGCGGGTGAATTTGAATGGCTACTGCAAGAGTATCGGGTGTCGCTGTTTGCGCAACCGGTTGGCACGCGGGTCCCCATCTCTGAAAAGCGGCTCGAAAAAGCTTGGACTGAGCTTGAATCAGCGCTACGCTAATTGCGCAATTTGCCGGTCTGAATCGGTGAAGGGGGTTGAGTGCAATGGTTTCGACCGTGTTGAGGTTCTGATGCTGAACGATCGTTAATGTCAGACAACGCAAACATTTACCTCGTTTGTGGCGAAGATCCTTTATGCCCTGTTGGTGATTGGGTGCATCGTCAGCTTCATGAGAATCCTCGGGTAAAAGTGGTTTCGGTGGATGCCTTGATGCGGTCATTCAATGAACTGCCCCTTAGTCCGGCAATCTTGTTGATTCAAGCGGGCGACGCCCTAACCCAATGTCTGCCACAGTTTGCCAGGTGGATGCAGCGCTGGCCCAGTTTGCAAATGCTCTTGTTTGGGCCTGTGTCGGCTTCTGATTTGGAAGCGTTCTATGGCCAGGGTGGGTGTGATCTCGTGCCGGCCGCGCTCAGTAATACCGATGGACTCTCCAGTTACTGGCAGGCCAAGCTCGATACCTTTGAGCGGCAAGCCAAAGTCGGACGTCAAAAAAAGCAAGCAACGCGCAAGCTGCAAGCCATGGCCGCAAGTTTACTGGCGGTGGAGGAAGATCAAGCATTGGGCGCGAGCGTCCAAAAAATGTTAATGCCTGAGGTGGCGCTTAATTTAAAGGGCCTGACGGTTGCGCATGACATCCGGCCGTCGCTCATGCTGACAGGCGATTTTATTCAGTACAGTTCGATCAGGGCCCATGAAGTGCTGTTTTGCCTTGCGGATGTTTCGGGTCATGGCACAGGGAGTGCTTTGGTTACGGTACTGCTCAATGAGCAGGTAGAGCGTTTGGTGCTGATGGCGGCGGCCGACTCGAGCCTCTCGGTCGGACGCATGATGGCGCAAATCAATGAGGCCTTGTGCGAGGCGGTCTTTGATCATCATGTAACTTGTGTGCTGGGAATTATTGATCTTCGGAATAATCAACTGCGGTATTGTTCAGCGGGCCATTTTCCGCATCCTTTGCTGGTACAAAATGGCGCAGTACAGGTGCTGGAAGCCGGTGAATTACCCCTAGGTTTATTGAAATCTAAGGAGTATGATGCCGTCCAGCTTGCGTTGGCACCTGAATTTAAGTTGCTGATCATGTCGGATGGGGTCTTACAAGGCCTGCGCGGCGAAGCCTTAGCGGAAAAAGAAGCAACGTTAAAAGCGTTTGCTTTGGGGGATTCGGGTGAAGTGGAAGGCTTGCTCGAACGTTTATTTGAAGTTTCGGACGATGGGTTAGCAGATGATGCATCTGTGTTAAGCCTCGTAAGGAAGGTTGGATATGACCGGTAGAATCCTGCACAAGGTGGTTGATGCAAGCCACGTCTTAAAGCCTGTTGGCGATGTGAGAGTGACCCAGGGTCCGATTCTCAATCAGTTCCTTCAGCACCTCAACGAAATCGATATTCTAAAGTCTGTGATCGTGGATTTGAGCGATACGGAATGCTTAGACAGCACCGCTCTAGGCTTCCTCGCTAAAATTGCGATCGCAACTCGATCGCAATTTGGATTTAAGCCAACGCTGTTGTTTGGCCATGAGGATATCCATCGGGTGATTGCCAGTATGGGTTTCGATGAGATTTTCGTGATTTTAAAAGCGTCAAACAACGGCTATGCCGATATGGCAGAACTGGTGGCGGATCAAATCACGGAAGAAGGTCTGCATGACCAAGTGCTCGACGCGCATAAAACGCTCATGCAACTCAATCATCGTAATTTTGAAGCCTTTCGCGATTTGGTTTGTGCGCTAGAAGCGCAGTGCCCCGAGTCGGCTCAAAAGGGCCTGCGCGCGACGGGTTAATAGGTGCTTAAGGCACCAGGCTTTGTGCTTGCGTTGTAATCGCTAATCCAATCATTAAATCAACCATTAAACCAACCATTAAACCAACCATTAAACCAACCATTAAACCAACCATTAAACCAATGGCGAAACGAATCGGTCTTCGCGCTCGGGTGTTGGGTCTGAGTTCCCGCCCTGGCCCAGATGCCACCAATGCGCTGAGCGCTCCCCGCAACCAGCGCGCAACGTGGCTTAGACGATAACCCCAGCGGTGATTCAATCAACGGGCCGCAACGGGCTATATCAAGGCTTTCGTGCCGACTCGCGAAACCTGATCTGCGATCGTGATCGCGTTGACCCGCTGTTGATGGCCTATTGATCGCGTGCTTTGGCGCGGGCGTGGATAACGTCGCTGTGATCGACGCTGAGCAATCCTGCGATACGACGAATGATGTGGTCTTCCTGAGGGTCGATGTGGGCATCCGCTAAGGCAATTTCCCAGAGATTGACCACAAGCTGCTTCTTCTCGGGGTAGGTAAAGCGCTCATTAATAATGCTCGTGAAGCTGTACAGGTCATGGGCTTCTTCAGAGGCATCCTGGGCGAGCAAGAGCAGACCCGTGACCGCCTCATCGGTAAGCTTCAGGCGCGCGCCCAGCTTTTGCAGCATGAGGCTGCGCTCTTCTTCACTTTGTTCAAAGTCTGCTCGAGCCACTTCCATCATTAAAGCGGCCGTCGCCAGTTCAAGTTCGTCGGGCGCGTCGTCGACTGCCGGGACTTCGATTGATTGGTTAAACCAACTGGAGAGTTTATTCATCATAGGGTGCTGTCCTGTTCGGTGTTTGGCGGTGGGTAATGGCTCGGTCAAAGACCTCAATGCCGGCGTCGTCTTCAAACATATGCTCGCTCAGGTAGCGTCGGTAGCTTCTAGCGCCAGGCTGGCCAAGATACAGGCCCAATAGGTGTCGTGTCATGTGTTTTAAACGAACGCCTTGGGCTAATTGTACCTGCATATAGTCTCGAAATTGGTCAATGATGGCCGCGGGGTCAATGGCGTGGGCTTGATCGAGCGCGACATCGAGGCGATGCAGCAACCAGGGGTCATTATAGATGGCGCGTCCTAGCATGAGGCTCGAGACTTGCGCACGCGCAGCGAGGACATCCTCAACGGTTTTGAGTCCGCCGTTTAAAACAAACACGGCCTTTGGAAAATCTTTTTGGATACGGGTGACATAGTCGTATTTCAGGGGCGGAATCTCTCGATTATCTTTGGGCGAAAGTCCCTTAAGGATGGCCGCACGGGCGTGCACCACAAACAAACGGCAACCTGCTTCATAGTTCGGTGCGATGAAGCCCAAAAAATCGTCATAGCTGTCGTGGTCATCAATACCAATGCGGCATTTGATCGTGATCGGTAGAGCGGTTGCTGCTTGCATGGCGCGGTAGCAGTCGGCTACCACCTCGGGGGTTGCCATGAGGCAGGCGCCGATGCCGCCAGTTTGTACTCGGTCGCTTGGACAACCGCAGTTCAAATTCACTTCTTGATAGCCGAATGACTCGGCCAGCACTGCGCAGGCGGCAAGCGCTTTGGGGTCGCTGCCGCCCAATTGGAGTGCGACCGGTTCGTCCTGGGCATGCTGCAAAAACGCCTCGGGCGCGTTGTAAAGCAGGGCGCCCGTCGTAATCATTTCGCTGTACAAAAGCGCCTTCGGACTGATGAGGCGCAGTAGGTAGCGAAAATGTCGGTCGGTACAACCCATCATGGGCGCAACGGAAAGGATTGGGTGAGTCATGAATTCTGAATTAATCTTTGATGGCAGGTAGTGTACCATCACCAACGCAAGGGTTCTTCGCTGGAAAAGCCTATTGCGCGGCCGCAATCTCAAGCAAAGCGCCAAACAAGCCGCGCGTCAAAATAAGTGAGTAAACGTTATGGTTAGAACACGTGTGGCACCATCGCCAACGGGAGACCCGCATGTCGGCACCGCTTATATGGCGCTGTTTAGTTATTGTTTTGCGAAACAGCATGGCGGTGAGTTTTTATTGCGCATTGAAGACACAGACCTTGCACGCAGCACCAAAGCCTCTGAGCAAACGATTTTAGATTCCTTAAAATGGCTGGGCCTACAATGGGATGAGGGGCCTGATGTGGGCGGCCCTAAGGGCGCCTATCGGCAGAGCGAGCGCCTGCCCATTTATGAGGCGCATACCCAAACTTTGCTCGACAACGGCCATGCGTTCCACTGCTTTTGCACCAGCGAGCGCTTGGATGAGATGCGCAAAGCGCAAATGGCAGAGGGTCAGACAGCGCGTTATGACGGTTTGTGCAGTCAGCTAACGGCTGAGGACGTCGCGGCGCAAAAAACGGCCGGCACGCCCTTTGTGGTTCGAATGAAAGTCCCGGCGAGTGGGGTTTGCACGATTCAGGACCGACTGCGTGGCGCCATCGAGATTGATTACGCCCAGGTCGATATGCAGGTGCTGCAAAAAACCGACGGGTTCCCGACCTATCATCTGGCGGTGGTGGTGGATGATCACCTGATGGAGATTACGCATATTATTCGCGGGGAAGAGTGGATCAACTCGGCCCCCAAGCATCAATTGTTGTATCAGTACTTTGGATGGCCCATGCCAGAGCTCATTCACATGCCGCTGCTCCGCAATCCCGACAAAAGCAAATTAAGCAAGCGTAAAAATCCAACCAGCATCCGGTTTTATAAAGATATGGGCTATATGCCGGAAGCGGTCCTGAATTATTTGGGGATGCTGGGTTGGAGCCTGCCGTCTGGTGAAGAGAAGTTTACCTTGGATGAAATGGTCGCAAATTTCGATATTGATCGGATTAGCATGGGCGCGCCAGTATTTGACGTGGAAAAGCTCAAATGGTTGAACGGCCGCTGGCTGCGGGAAACTTTAGACGATGAGGCGCTTGCAGACCGATTAGCCGATTGGGCGTTTAACCGCGACAAACTCATGCAGATTATTCCGCTCATTAAAGAACGGGTGGAAGTGTTCAGTGATGTGGCGCCTTTGGCGGGATTTTTACTGGAGGGCCTGCCGCTGCTTGAGGCGGAACACTTCGCGAAGCTGAAAACAGAGCCTGAGGTCGCAATCAAAGTGCTGCAGTTTAGTCTTTGGCATTTAGAACAGGCGAGTGATTGGCGCAGCGGAACGCTGCAAGCAGGGCTCAAGCAACTTGCCGAAACCATGGGCGTTAAGATCCGGGACTTTTTAGCGCCGCTCTTTATCGCGATCAGCGGACGCTCGGTGGCGCCGCCGCTGTTTGATTCGATGGTGGTGTTGGGGCCGGATCTGACGCGAGCTCGGGTTCGGCACGCGCTGAATACCTTGGGCGGGGTATCTAAAAAACAAGCCAAGAAACTCGAGGCAGAATACCGACAGTTAGGGAGCGCGTCATGAGTACGATTGCTGAGGATTTTTTACTGGAGGGGCAGGTGCTCCATGCGCTGGTTGCGGATCTTAGTGTTGCCGATTGGGCGCGCCCGACCACGTTTAAAAACTGGACCATCAATAAGGTGGTGCAGCATCTGCACGGCACGGATTTGGCGGCAAAGCTCGCGCTGACCGATCCGGATCAATTTCTGGCAATGAAACAAAATGCCTCAAAAACCAATACGTTGATGAACCCAACGCTTGAAGGCGCCGCGCTGCTTACGCGGTGGTTCTCGGAGTTACAAGATTTATCAGCGCTGCTGGGCAAGCTTGCGCCAGATGCTCGTGTGCCCTGGTTCGGCCCGGACATGGGGGTCAAAATGTTTGGCACCGCGCGCCAAATGGAAACCTGGGCCCATGGCCAGGCAGTGTTTGACGCGCTAGGCCAAACTCGAGTTGATTCGGACCGAATCCAGAATATTGTGGTGATTGGGGTCAAGACCTATGGCTGGACTTTCGTGAACCGAAAGCAGACGCCGCCGGGGCCTGCGCCCTATGTTGAGCTCACGGCGCCGAGCGGGGCGGTTTGGCGTTTTAACGAATTCTCGGAAGATAATTTTGTTGAAGGCAGCGCGGTTGATTTTTGTCATGTTGTCACGCAAGTGCGGAATGTAGCGGATGTGGACCTCACTTTGTACGGGGATGCCGCGCACGAATGGATGAGCATTGCGCAGTGTTTTGCGGGGCCGCCAGAGGCGCCGCCCGCGCCGGGTAGTCGATTACCGCGGGCGTAATGCTGAATTACTTGAACGAACGCAATGATCGCGATAGGATGCGCGTCTTCGTTGGAAAGTGCTGATTTAGGGCTTTTGACAAGGAAAAGATCCATCCACCGAGGATCTTAAAAGTTTCGTGTGGGGCTATAGATTAGCTGGGCCGGGGTCGCGCACGACAGCGCGGGACGGTCACGCGCTCTTAGTCGACAGATCCATCCACCGAGGATCTTAAAAGTTTCGTGTGGGGCTATAGCTC
>JAFMIA010000125.1 GCA_017854255.1 Pseudomonadales bacterium | reverse complement strand
ATGGCTTGCCGAATGGGCGGGCCCCGTGCGACTGTTCAGCAGTAATATTTTCTTAGCCGGCGCAGGTACTGCGATGGCAGCGGGTCTCGTCTGGTGGTTGCTGCCCAAGCTCTGGCATTTGTTGCCCCGAGATCAGGGGCGCGCTCATGCGGTGGGCGCCGAGCACAGTATTGGTAAACCCATGAGTGCCGGGATCTTATTTATCCCGATCTTTGTCGTCGTTGCGTTTTTGTTTGTGCCCTACCATCCCAAAGTCGTGGGCATTTTAGCCTGCGCGCTGGCGGCGATGATGGTGGGTTATTTTGATGATCGGGCCGTGGGCGGCTGGAGCGAGTATCGTCTCGGCGCACTCGATTTATTGGTCTCAATCTGCGCCGCGTGGTTGCTCTGTGGTGGCGAGCCGGTTCAGATCTGGTTGCCGCTGCTCAAAGGGAGTTTAGAAATCCCGGTAATTCTATACATGTTGGGTGCAACGCCGCTCCTCTGGGTCGCGATTAACGCAACCAACTGCACCGATGGTGTTGATGGGTTATCGGCGAGTTTGACCTCGATGTCGATTTTGTTTCTAGGCGGTATTCTGTACGGCATTGTTGGTCATGCCGAAATCGCACGCTATTTGTTGGTGCCACACTATGTCGATGGCGCCCAATGGGCGATTTTGGCTTTTGTGATGGTTGGCTGTTTGACGGGCTACTTGTGGCACAACAGTTATCCAAGCGCCGTGCTGATGGGAGATTCTGGTTCAAGACCCGTGGGCTTAATGTTAGGGGTTTTGGCCTTGGCCTCCGGTAATCCGTTTTTAATTCTGGTGGTCGCGTTTGTGATTTTGGTAAATGGTGCGACGGGCATGGTCAAAGTGGTCTTGTTGCGTTTCTTCAAGATTCCGATCTTTAAAAATATTCGGTACCCGCTGCATGATCACGTCCGGCACAACATGGGATGGTCTAATACGCAGGTTCTAGTTCGGTTTATGCTGCTGCAAGCGGTCGGCACGCCCATTCTTCTGGTGTTGCTACTCAAAATTCGTTAAAGACTGCTGTCTGGGTTGATCAGGGCTGTCAGGATGTGATCTTCCCATTGGCCGTTGATTTTCAAGAAGGCGCGTGCGCGACCTTCTACCTCAAAGCCGAGTCGCGTCAAAAGCCGGGCGCTGCGCCCATTGTGCGGAATATAGTTCGCACTGACGCGATGCAGTTTGAGCACATCGAAGACGTATTGTAGTGCGGCCGAGACGCCTTCCTGCATGTAACCTTGCCCTTCAAACGCGCCGCCAAGCGCATAGCCAAGCTGGCAAGACTGCATAGTGCCGCGGGTGATCTGGGTGAAGTTAATCACGCCGAGTACCTGATTCTCGGCGCGGTTTAACATGACGAAGCTGCAGCTTTCGCCGCGACTAAAATCGACTAGGTTGGCTTGTAGTTGGGCTTGCCAGAATGGTTCGGTGTAAAACTGCGGCGAGCGTAAAGGCTCCCAAGCCGTAAGATGTCTTCGATTCTCAAGGCGAAAACGCACCATTAACTCCGCCAAGGACGGCCGCAATAGCGTCACAACCAAGCGCTCGGTCTCGATTCTCGGAATGACCAGGTCAGAAAGCTTTCCGGCAGGCATGTCGGCCTTAACGCGCTTGACGCGGTGTTATTGGTTTCATCATCACAAGGTACTCGGTTTGGTGATGAAAAAAGCGCGTAGTGCCTTCAAAGCCTAGATCTTGATACAACCGTAGAGCCCGCTGGTTAAAGACCGCAACCGTCAAGCGCAAAGCCTGGGGCGCGAAGGTGTTGATGGCAAAGTCCATGATGGCTGAAACGAATGCCCCGCCATAGCCTTGTCCAACACGATCCGGGTGTAAGCCCAGGCCAATATCCAATGCGGGCACGGCGTAATCGCCGCCAGGCAGTTGTCCATCTGCGCCAAAAGACGCATAGCCGACGAGTTGACGATCATACTCAACACCGTGGAACTGCCACTTTGGATCGATCAAGTTTTCGATGGCGCCAGGATAAGCCGGTGGCGGATTGTAAAAATCCAGGGGCGGCGCATAGCGGAAGCTGAGCACCTCAGCGGCTTGGCTGCGGGTTAAGGGCATCAATGTGAACCGGTCGCGATCCATCAGCCTGCGCTGTAGCCGCCGTCTACGGGTAAGACAACCCCGGTGACAAAGTTCGCGCTCTGAGACGCCAAAAAAACCGCAGCGCCGGCGAGCTCTTCAGGTTGACCGAATCGCCCTGCCGGGGTTCGGGCTAAAATGTTGTCATAAAACGGGGCGTCCTCCCGCACAGCTTGGGTCATCTCGGTGTTGATCCACCCAGGAATAATGGCATTGACTTGAATCTGGTTGGGCGCCCAAGCCACCGCTAGGGCTTTGGTCATCTGCACAATGCCGCCCTTACTGGCGCTGTAGGACGCCACGCGCGCGCCGCCGAAAATCGAGTACAACGAGGCGATATTGATGATTTTGCCCGGATGGCCACTCCTTGATTGATCCTGCAAGTCTGCAAAGGCATCTTGGCAGCACCAAAACACGGATTTCAAGTTGGTATCCAGCACGGCGTCCCAGTCCGCTTCACTGATATCTTCGGGTGGCGTGCCGATTGCGATGCCCGCGTTATTAACTAAGATATCAACGGGTCCCAACGTTTCACGAACCGTTAGAAATAACTGCTTGATGGCTGCCCGGTCACGAATATCGCAAATTTCGGCCCGACAGTTCGGTTGAAGGCGTTGTAGAACGGATAACGCGTCGGCATTTTTTGCGGCGTCTCGGCCCGTTATGACCACCGCAGCACCGGCTTCAGCAAGCCCCTTCGCGATCCCCAAGCCAATTCCGCCGTTCCCACCGGTCACTACCGCGACAGTCTGATCGAGTTTTAGAGTCTTCATTGACGACTGGCCTTCCTTGCCTAACAGCGTCAAACTATGGCGGTATCTTTGAGAATCTGCAATGACCCAAGCTTATTTTTATCAAGACCCCTACGCCAAAACGATCACCGCTGTGGTCACCGCCGTGGTTGCCACGGAGGCCGGCAGCTCGGTCTACTTCGACCGAACGATCTTTTATCCCCTGGGTGGTGGTCAACCGGGCGACACTGGCGTGATCCATTTCAATGAGCAGACGGTTGCGATAACGGATACGCGCAAAGATCCCAATCTCGAGATCCAGCATATTACCAAGGCGGCGCTTGAGGCGCTGCCACCCATCGGCACAACGGTCACACTCGAGCTGGATTGGGCGCGCCGCCACAAGCACATGCAAATGCACACGGCGATGCACCTGCTCGGTGCGCTGATTGATGCGCCGGTCACCGGTGGGCAAGTGGGCGTTGATAAAAGTCGTTTGGATTTCGATATTGGCGATTTGCAACTGGATAAAGGGGCGCTCACCGAACAACTGAATCATATGATTGTGAGCGGGACAGACTTGACGTTCGAATGGGTGGCTGAGGCGGTACTCGATGCACAGCCAGACTTGGTTCGAACGATGTCGGTCGCGCCGCCTCGGGGCGCCGGCGATATTCGTATGGTGCGAATTCCGGGGATCGACTATCAGCCCTGCGGTGGCACCCATGTGCAATCGCTGAGTGAGATCTCGCCTTTGATTGTTTCAAAAATAGAGAACAAAGGCCGTCAAAACCGGCGGGTTCACTTGGTTTTTGCTTAGACTGATGGCGCGGGTGATGAAAGATTCTGTCAGGTTTGGCGTAGGCTGCGGACGCGATATCGATATCAGGGTTGTACCCCAAGGCAATAACGGCAATACAGGAGTCGATAACAGCGATGTTTGAACAAATAAGCAGCGCCATGCTTTGGATGGATCAGGGCCTTGCGGTCGCGGCAGAGCTGGCCTGGGGCACGCCCCTTGTGCTGCTCATTCTTGGGGGCGGGATCTATTTTCTCGGCCTTTCCCGGTTGCTGCCGTTTCGATACCTTGGTCACAGCATCGCCTTGCTGCGCGGTAAATATGATCACAAAGATGACCCGGGGGATATCTCCCACTTTCAGGCCCTATCCAGCGCGCTGGCTGGAACCATTGGCATGGGCAATATCGCAGGCGTTGCGGTTGCGATTTTCGTAGGAGGCCCTGGCGCGATCTTCTGGATGTGGATGACGGCGATTGTTGGGATCGCCACCAAGTTTTATACCTGCAGTCTGGCGGTTATGTACCGAGGCCTTGATAGTCAGGGCAATCTGCAAGGCGGCCCGATGTATGTGATTACGGAAGGCCTGGGCCCCCGCTTTAAGCCCTTGGCGACCTTTTTCTGTGCGGCCGGTATGATCGGTTGCTTGCCGATGGTTCAGGTCAATCAGTTGGTCCAAACCATTCGGGAAGTGGTGTTCATCGATCAGGGTTGGCTGGATCCCGCGAACAGCATGCTGTTTAATTTTTCGGCTGGCGCAGTCCTTGCCGTGATTGTCGCCATCGTGATTTTTGGTGGGCTCCACCGCATTGCGGCCGTTGCCGGCCGATTGGTCCCGACAATGTCGGTGCTCTACATCGGTGCTGCGCTCTTTGTCATCGTGACCAACCTGGACCAGGTTCCGGGCATTTTGTGGCTGATTATTACCGATGCCTTTACGGGGGCTGCCGTGGCCGGAGGTGCCATTGGCGCCGTGATTTCTAATGGCGTCCGCCGCGGTGTGTTTTCGAACGAAGCGGGGGTCGGAACCGAGGCCATGGCGCATGGTGCGGCCAAAACCCAAGAGCCTATTCGAGAAGGTCTTGTCGCAATGGTTGGGCCGATTATTGATACGCTCTTCATTTGCACCTGTACAGCGATCATCATTCTGCTCTCAGGCGTTTGGCAGTCTGGGGACGCAAATGGCGTGACGATGACCGCCCGCGCATTTCAAGAGATGATCCCGCATGTGGGTCTTGTGATTCTGGTGACCTGTATTTTCTTTTTTGGCATCAGCACGATTTTTAGCTACAGCTACTACGGCGCGAAGTGCCTGGGATTCTTGATCGGCGCTGAGCGGCAACATTATTACAACTATTTGATCATTGTTATGACGGTCGTGGCGGCCATGATGTCGATCGATGCCATGGTCAATCTAATTGATCTGGCCTTTGCTTGCATGGCGATTCCGACCATGATTTCAGCGCTGCTGCTGAGTCGTCGGGTTATGGCGGCCGCCCGCGTATACTTCAACAAGCTCGACGCAGGT
>JAFMIA010000010.1 GCA_017854255.1 Pseudomonadales bacterium | reverse complement strand
AGCCTTCATCACCATTACCGAGTGCGACATAGGTCGGCGCAACTTGGCTGAGGGCATCAACAATATCCAGTGTGTGCAGATCGCCCGCATGCAAGATGGCGTCACACCCAGAAAAGAAATCGAACACGCCCGGCCATAACGTTTTGAGGGCGCCCGGCATGTGGGTGTCTGAAATGAGGCCGATCTTGAACTCATTCGTCATGTTGAACCTCAAGATCGGTGATCCCCATATTAAACAGGGTAAAGCTCAAGGTGTCTGCCGTTTGGGCAATGCGTTTCTCGATAGAGGTGCCGGCGCCGTGACCGGCATCGGTTTCAATTCGAATCAATGTGGGTGCCGGGCCACTTTGAGCGCCCTGGAGCGTGGCCGCAAATTTGAAGGAATGTGCGGGCACCACGCGATCATCGTGATCCCCGGTGGTAATCAACGTGGCTGGGTAACGTGTGCCGGGCTTCAGATTGTGCAGGGGCGAATAACTGAGCAAGGTTTCGAACATCTCGCGGCTGTCATCACTTCGGCCGTAATCAAAAGACCAGCCAGCACCGGCCGTAAAGGTGTGATAGCGCAGCATGTCTAGGACGCCGACGCCGGGCAAGGCAACTTTCATCAGGTCCGGCCGCTGGGTCATGACGGCTCCAACTAAGAGACCGCCATTAGAGCGGCCGCTGATGGCGAGGTAGTCGGCCTTGGTGTACTGCTCATCGATGAGGTATTCCGCGGCGGCAATGAAGTCATCGAACACATTTTGTTTTTGATGCTGGGTGCCCTGAATATGCCAGTTCTTGCCGTACTCACCGCCGCCTCTGATGTTGGGTACGGCATAAATGCCGCCCAGACTCAGCCATAGGGCGGTCGTCGTGCTGAAACCGGGGGTGATACTGATGTCAAAACCGCCGTATCCGTAGAGCAAAGTGGGATTATTGCCGTCTCGCTTCAGGCCCTTTTTGTAGGTCAGCGTCATGGGGATCTGAGTCCCATCGGGGCTACTGTAGAAAACTTGATGGGTTTCGTAATCATCCGAATTGAAGCGAATGTCCGGCTTAAAGTAACGTTGAGCGTTGCCAGTGTCGGGGTTATACGCGTAGATCGTGCTCGGCTGCTTGTAGTTACTAAAGGTGTAGTACACGGTCTCATCGGTGTCTTTACCAAAAGGCCGGCTCGCGGAACCCGGTTCGGGTAGGGGGATCTCGCGGACCAAATCACCGGCATCCGTGTACTGGTACAGTCGTGATCGAGCATCGATCAGATAGTGTGCAAACAGATAGCCAGCGCCCGTTGAAACGCGCAGCGGGGATGCGCGTTCGGGGATGATATCCGTCCAGGCTGAAGGTTCAGGTTGATCCAAACGCAGCGCAACCAGTCGGCCATTGGGCGCGCCATGGTTGGTGAACAACAGAAGGGTTTCATTAATGCTTTTTATCACGCGAGTGTCGGCATGGTCCTCGGTCGGAATCTCAATGAAGGGGCTGTCAGGCTGGCTCAAATCCTGGATGAACAAAGTATTACCAGCAGTGGTTTGCGCCGTCTGGATGGACAAATATCGTTGGTCTTCGGTTAAATCAGCACTGACGTAACGTCGTTTTTCGTCTCCTGGGCCGCCATAGATGAGTTCATCATCCTGCTGGGGGGTGCCGAGACGATGGAAATACAACCGATGGTCATCAACCTGCGCTGTGAGGGCGCTCCCGTCTGGCGCTTGGTAGCTCGAGTAGTAAAACCCCGCGTCTCCAAGCCAGGTAATACCAGAAAACTTCACGTTCTGCAGCGGCGGCTCGAGGGCTTGCTGGGTGGTTGTATCCAAAATATGAATGCTGCGCCAGTCGCTGCCCGCTTTGGATTGCGTATAGGCGCTGAATCGAGCGGACTTTGAAAAGGCAACCTGAGCAATGGAGATGGTGCCGTCGTCGCTCAGCGCATTGGCATCTAAAAAGACTTCAGGTGCTTGGTCTGGCTTTTGCCGCATCAGAACAGAATGATTCTGCAATCCCGTGTTTTGGTAGAAGTAGACCCAATCGCCTTCTTTGAACGGCGCAGATACCCGAGGATAGTGCCAGAGTTCGGTGAGCGCGTTTTGAAGGGGCGCCCGATAGCGGATCTGTGACAGATAGCTTTGGGTCACCTGATTTTGATCCCGCACCCAGGCGGCGGTCTCAGTACTGCGATCATCTTCCAGCCAGCGGTAAGGATCCTGGATGGTTTGCCCGAAATAAGTGTCTTGGTGATCACTTACGCGGGTTGTTGGATAACTGGGTCGCACAGGTTCCTTGGAAGCGAGGAGGGCATCAGATTGATCGGTTTCCGCACAACTACTGATGATGAGGATCATCAAACTGAGCGCGGTGTATCGGCGCAAGGCAGGCCATTGACCGCTCTGAGGCGCCTGGCCAAGTGCGGCGGGGAAGTGGTTAAAGGTTGTCATAAGTGTGAGCCGTGAGGGTTGCGCTTGGTTTGAGGGGTATCGCCGGCAGGAACGGCGGGCTTTGGTTGATCGATTAAGGACTTTAAAAAGCCGGAAAACGCGTCGATCGTGTGTTCGGTTCGCTCGGGCCCTGCGATGTCCCCGGCGAAGACGTGCGCAATGGCGTCGGGTTCGGTCAGTATGCAAAGGTGCGCTTTGTGGTCTGTCTGCCACTGCTGGTAAACCCGTTTTGCCGCCTTGGCGGAGATGGTCGGGTCATTATCCATGACCATCATGGCCATGGGGGTGGTCCAGGCACGTGCTGGTTGCGCCCTGAACCAATCCACAACCTTCTGCATTTCAATCACGGCCTGAATATCGTAGGTGCTGGTCCAATAGCGTGCGGCGGCCTCGTTTTCTGGGGTCCAGCTGCGGGTCCTGCCCAGCAATCGTGGCACGATCGATTCGGCAAAGGGCATGGTGAGTAAAAAGTCGAAAGGGTTATTGATCTTAAAGTTTGGGGCCATAAACAGGTGGGCAAAGGGCGCTCGGTAACTTTGTCGGAGCTTCCGATCCGCCCAGCACGCCAAGGGCGCACCGGTTGAGGTGCCGACCAAGATCACTTGCTCGCCCAATCGGCAAGCAAGATCGTAGCTGTCCACGACGCTCGCCAACCAGTCTTCAGCCGCACAATCCATGCCGTTCTCAGTCAGGCCATGACCTGCCAGACGTGCTTCGATCAAGTTGGCGTTGAAGTCGTCGGCCAACCGCTGGGTGACCGGCGCGGTTTCCTGACGACAAGCCGAGAAGCCATGGATTCCCAAAAAGGCAAACGGGGTTTGGGTTGGGTTTTCAGGATCTTGATAGCGGATTCTCGCGGCGCCGCCTTCAACAACCAAAGGCTGCTGCGCCTCGTAATCCCGCAGCCAGCCGCTGAGGTCCTTGACGGGCAGGTTTTGGGGCACGCGAGACGCTGGGGTTTGGTTGGAAAGTTTGGGGCGTTTTAGCATCGGGAACCTATCGCGGTGGAATTGTCAGGTCAGGCATCAATTGCGCGGTGCGGGTCAAATCAGCCAGACGTGACCAGCGGTCAAACGGGTGACGCGCGCCCTGTAATCAAGGGTAAATAGTACCGCGTTTCGATCTTTTTGTTTCGCTTAATGGCGCATTACAGTAAGATTCCAACATGCGACTTCAAGCGATAAAACTGGCCGGATTCAAATCTTTTGTGGATGCCACGACCGTGCCATTCCCCAATAATCTTTGCGCCGTTGTCGGCCCAAATGGGTGCGGTAAGTCGAATATTATTGATGCGATTCGTTGGGTCATGGGGGAGGGTTCCGCTAAGAATTTACGGGGCGAGTCGATGACCGACGTGATCTTCAACGGCGCCAGTAACCGCAAGCCGGTTGGTCAGGCCACCATCGAGCTGTTGTTTGACAATTCTGCGGGTCGATTAACCGGCGAGTATGCCGCGTATTCTGAAATCTCGATAAAACGGCAAGTCTCACGGGACGGTCAATCCAGCTATTTTCTGAATAGCGTTAAGTGTCGGCGCAAAGACATTACCGATATCTTTTTAGGGACCGGTTTGGGGCCCAGAAGCTACTCGATTATTGAGCAGGGCATGATTAGCCAATTGATCGAGGCAAAGCCCGAAGAGTTGCGGGTTTATCTCGAAGAAGCGGCCGGCATATCAAAATATAAAGAACGCCGAAAAGAAACCGAGCGCCGAATCTCACACACGCGAGATAACCTCGACCGATTGACCGATCTGCGCGAGGAACTCGAGCGTCAGATTCATCACTTAGAGCGTCAAGCTAAGAATGCCGAGCGCTACACCGAGTTTAAAAAGGAAGAGCGCGAGGTCAGTGCGCAGCTCTCGGCCCTTAGGTGGCAAAATCTTGATCAAAAGGCTGGAGTCCAGCAGCAACAGATCGATCAATTTGAAATTGAATTACAAGCCCGAATCAGTGACCAACGCCGGGTTGAAGCCGAGATTGTTGCGCTGCGGGATCAATTGATTGGCTCGAATGATAGCCTCGCCGCGGTGCAGCAGCGCTTCTATGATGAAGGTACTGAGATTGCGCGGATTGAAGAAAGTATTCAGTACCAATCAGAGCGCGCTCGAACCCTGGCCGATAGCTTGCGGCAAACCGATCAGGAACGGACAGAAACCGCGGCGAGCTTGGGGAGTGATGAAGCGCTGATTCGCGATTTAGCTGAGCAGCTCGAGCGCCTGGCGCCGGAGCAAGCGGCCCTGAGCGACTCCGAGATTGCCTCGAAAGACCAACTGGAGATGGCCGAGCATCACGTTGCGGAACTGCAGCAGCGCTGGGACCAATTTACCTCGGAAGCGGCCAAGGTGGCCCAGGCCGGTGAAATAGAACAATCAAAAATCGCGTTGCTCGAAGATTCGCTCCAACGTTTGAATCAGCGCCTCAAAGCGGTGGGTGATGATAAAACCCGGCTTAGTGAGCAGGCCGTGGCGGAAGAAATTGGTCCGTTAGAAGCCATGATCGAGACCCAGGAAGAACAAGTTGGGCGCATTCAGTCGGAATTTGATGGTTTGGCGAGTCAGCTTCAAAGCCAGCGGGTTCAAAATGAACAATTATCGCGCACCCTCAACGAGCAGCGCAGCGAAATGCAGCATCTTGCCGGTCGACGAGCCTCTCTCGACGCCCTCCAGCAAGCGGCTCTTGGTCAGGCTGGCGATGATACGGCTTGGGTCAGCGAGCAGGGGCTTGAATCAGCCCTTCGGGTTGGCGAATCGCTAGAGGTCGACGCGGGCTGGGAAGAGGCGGTGGAAGCGGTCCTTGGGGATGCGTTACAAGGGATCCTCGTCAGTAATCTTCGAGAATTGTCGCCAGCGGTCGCGCGATTGACCCAAGGCTCGATAACCCTGCTGGGGATGTCGGATACACATGCGCCCGTTGTACAGGGTGAAGCGCGGGTCTCGCTTGCCGCGAAAATTCAGTCCAGCGCAGAGCTGTCTGCCTGGTTAAGCCACGTGTTTGTCGCGGAAGACTTAGAAGATGCCTTAAGCCTTGCCGAAAATCTTGCGCCAGATGAATCAGTTGTCACGCGCGATGGCCTATGGATGGGGGCGAGCTGGATTCGCGTGAGCGCGGATAAAGACGTCACGGCGGGCGTGCTGCAGCGGCAAAAAGAGCTCACCAGTTTGATTGCGCAAATTGAAGCCTTGGAAACTCTGATTGATACAACAGATGAGGAATTGGCAGCTGGCGCGATTAACTTGACCGTCTTAGAACAAGATCGCGATGCCTTGCAGAGCCGTCTCGCCGAGCAGCAGCGCGCTTATGGTGAAACGAGAGCCCGGCTGACGGCCAAGCGCATCCAAGCAGAACAAATTGCGTCCGAACTCGAACGCGCCGATCGAGAAATTACCCATTCTCAGGCGCAACTGGAGACGGATTCCGTCCAGTTGCAGGCGGCGCGGTCGCGATTGGGTGGTGCCATGGACGAGATGGAAGGCGTTGAGGCCACCCGTGCCGAGTTGGCTGAGCAACGGCACAGCGCGCAACAAGCTTTGGTGACGTTACGTCAACAAGCGCAAGCGGATCGGGACGCCAATCATCAATTGGCGCTGCGAACGCAAAATCTCACAGCGCAGTTGACCGCAACGGGTCAGGCGATTACGCGTTTGTCCGCTCGACAAACAAGCCTGCTTGAGCGCAAGCAAACGCTTGAAGCGGACATTGCGGCGCTGGCCGAACCGACAACGGCGCTGCAAGCGAACCTGCAGGAGCGACTTCAGACGCGCCAGGGCATTGAAGCCGAATTACTGGCGGGTCGTCAGGTTGCGCAGAAGATTGAATTTGATATCCGCAGCAATGAAAGTCAGCGCGCACTGTTTGAAGAGGGCGTCGATCAGGTGCGAGGCCAGCTCGAAAAGGCCCGCTTAGAATTCCAAACCCTGGATGTTAAGCGCAGTACGATTGAAGACCTCCTCAAAGAGGCCGGCGCAGTGTTACAGGATGTCATAAGCGCCATGCCGGAAGACGCGGATATCCCAGTCTGGGAAACCGAACTGACAAAAATAGAGAACCGCATTCAGCGTTTGGGCGCCATCAATTTAGCGGCGATTGAAGAATACAAAGTTCAAGCCGAGCGTAAAGCCTATTTGGATGCACAAAATGACGATTTAGAGAAAGCACTCGATACCCTAATGATGGCCATTCGAAAAATCGATATTGAAACCCGCACCCGATTTAAAGAAACCTTCGATTTGGTCAACACCAAACTTCAGCAGCTCTTTCCGAAGTTGTTTGGGGGTGGCCATGCCTATTTAGAAATGACGGGTGAAGACCTGCTCGACACGGGTGTTGCCTTGATGGCAAGGCCGCCTGGTAAACGAAACAGCAGCATTCACTTGCTGTCGGGTGGTGAGAAAGCACTGACCGCGATTGCCTTGGTATTTTCAATTTTCAGTTTGAATCCGGCGCCCTTTTGTTTGCTGGACGAGGTCGATGCGCCATTGGATGATGCCAATGTCATGCGCTATTCCGAACTGGTGAAGGAGATGTCGCGCACGGTGCAGTTTATCTATATCACGCACAACAAAGTGGCCATGGAAATGGCGGAGCAATTAATGGGCGTCACAATGCATGAGCCTGGGGTATCTCGATTGGTGTCTGTCGACGTTGAAGAAGCGGTTGCGATGTCGGCGGTTTAGGCTGAGTCCTATGCTTTTAAGAAAAGGGTCAGTAAGCGCGACCCAATTGAGAAACCTGCGCTATAGACAGTACTTTTGTTGAAAATAGATGTTTAAAACTCGTTTTAAAAACAAGTGTTAAAAACACCCTTTAAAAACGAATGATAAAGACGAATGATAAAAACGAGTGATAAAAACAGGGTTAGCAGAGCACCCTAAAGGGCTGAGTCAGCGGTTCGCCGATATCGAGCAGTCCAGTTGTAGGGCAGGTCGGCCAACCCGGCCAAGCTAAAAAGGGTTGCAGAACACATCGACCTGAGGCGCACGCGTAGATTGCGGCGGGTTGAGCAAAACAGGTAAGCGGCAAAGACGTCAAAAGAGAGGTCATTGTGGAACTGGAATTGCAAGAATGGCTGTTCTTAATATTAGGCCTCGTGATCGTGGTCGTGCTGGTCCATGGCTTTTGGGTGCAGTACTTCGGTAGTGATCGGTTGCCCTTGAAGCTGGATAAACGTTTCGTCTCAACGGCGCCAGAATCGAATGCCGGTAAAGATGTGATCGATTTAAAGGCAGAATTACCCAACGGTGGCGCTCGAGTCGTAAAAGTCGGGACCTCACAGATCCCTGTCTCTGATCCAGCGCAGGCGCGAGTGCGTCAATCGGCTGCTAAAACGCCGCGAGATGATCCCGCTGGGTCAACCGAGGCGGCGTCTCGCGGCGCTCATGATGAAAGCGCTCATGATGAAGGCGCTCACGATGAAGGCGCTCAGACGAACGAGCGCCAGGCCGATGCGGCAGCGGCGGCGCAAGCGCCGAGCAGTGCCTCAGACGCGAGCCCCTTGACGGCGCAGCAGGAAACGCTGTTTTTAGTGCTGAATATCTTAGGCGATCTATCCGGCCAACCGCTACTCGAAAGCTTGATGGACCAAGGCTTTGAGTATGGTGAGAAGTCTATTTTCCATCGCCTGGATGAGGCAGGGTATCCAAAAATCAGTTTGGCCAATGCCGTTGAACCGGGCATTTTTGACATTGCGTCGATGAATGCGCTGACGACCCCAGGCGTCACGATCTTTATGTGCGCCCATGAATGCGAGGATGCGCCTGCCGTGTTTGAAGAGTTGTTGTTGGCCGCGGCCCATCTGGCTGAGGATTTAGGGGCGCAGCTGTGTGATGACCGCCGCAGTGCGGTCACCGAGCAAACCGTCGCCCACTTAAGACAAACTGTTCAAGAATTTCAGTTTCGACGCGCCCAAGCACTATGACCTCCGATGTTGTTAGCCGCATTGACGCGTTAAAAGCAGCGCTGCATCATCATAACTATCAGTACCATGCGCTGGACGCGCCGATTATCGCGGACTCTGAGTACGACCAATTGTTTCAGGCGCTCCTAGCGCTTGAAAAAGCCCACCCTGACTTACTGACCGAAGACTCGCCGACCCAACGGGTGGGCTCTGAGCCCCTTGCCGGGTTTACGCAAATCCAGCATGCGCTGCCAATGCTGTCTTTGGATAATGCCTTTAATGCGGTTGATATCGCTGATTTTCATGAGCGAGTGGCGGAACGCCTTGGACAGATGCACGTTCGCTATTGTGCCGAGCCTAAAATCGACGGCGTTGCGATCAGTTTATTGTATGAAGGCGGACGGTTTATTCGTGCGGCGACGCGAGGGGATGGCTTAACCGGCGAGGATGTTTCGATGAACGCGCGAACCATTGAGGCCATCCCGCTGGTGTTACAGGGTGATCACTTTCCGGATCGTCTAGAGGTCCGAGGTGAGGTGTATCTTGCCAAAGCCGTTTTCAATGATCTGAACCAAGCGCTGATCGAGCAGGGCGAAAAACCCTTTGCCAATCCGCGTAACGCCGCAGCTGGGTCAATGCGTCAGCTCGACAGTCGATTAACCGCGAAGCGCCGGTTGACGATGTTTGCCTACAGCGTCGGTCTTGTTGAGGGCGGCAATCTGCCGAGCGAGCATTATGACCTGATGCAGCAGCTCAGGGTCTGGGGCTTTCGAATCAATCCGGATATTCAGCAGGTTAACGATGCCGAGGGTTGCCAAGCGTATTTTGACGCGTTGGCCCAACGCCGAGCCCATCTTGCTTATGAGATAGACGGGGTGGTTTTTAAGGTGGACTCGCTTGCAAGCCAGGCGGCGCTTGGGTTTTTGACGCGCACGCCGCGTTGGGCGATTGCCGGGAAGTTTCCGGCAGCGCAGGGTCGAACCCGCGTATTGGATGTTGAGTTTCAAGTCGGCCGAACCGGTGCGATAACACCCGTTGCCCGGCTTGATCCGGTACAGGTCGGTGGGGTGGTCATCTCGAATGCCACACTCCATAACTTTGATGAAATCAAGCGGCTGGGCCTGCATCTGTTGGATGAAGTGATTATCGAGCGCGCCGGGGATGTTATTCCGAAGGTGATTCGGGTGGCGGCGAGTGCCCGGGGTTTGGACTCGAGCCCGATTGTGCGTCCGTTGCAATGCCCGGAGTGCCAAAGCGAACTTGTGCAGCAAGAGCATGAGGTGATTTTGCGCTGTACGAATGATCTGGGATGCCCCGCTCAGCAAAAAGAGCGAATCCGGCATTTTGTATCGCGCCTGGCGATGGATATCGATGGCCTAGGCGGCAAAGTTGTTGAGCAGTTGATGAAAGCTGGATTAGTCCACAATGCGGCAGATTTGTACGCGCTCGAATTTGATCAACTCGTATCGCTAGAACGGTTTGCACCGATTTCCGCTAAAAAACTGATTGCTGCCATTGATGCGTCAAAAGCCACTGACCTGAGCCGGTTTATTTATGCGCTGGGGATCCCGGAAGTGGGTGAAGCCACGGCGGCCTCGCTGGCTCGAGCCTTTCCGCGGTTGGCGGCCTTGATGGCGGCCGATGAGGCCGCCCTTGTTGCGGTGCCGGATATCGGCCCTATTGTTGCCGCGCAAATCTCGGCTTATTTCAACAATACAAACAATCAGCGCTTGATTGAGCGATTGTGTCAACTTGGCGTGGTTTGGCCCGAGTCCGATGTGCTTGAGGCGCAGCCGACGCCCCTGGCTGGACAAACTTGGGTGATCACCGGGACCTTCGATACATTCTCGCGATCGGCGCTTAAAACCCAACTGCAGGATTTGGGCGCCAAGGTTGCCGGTTCTGTTTCTGCGAAAACGACGCGTTTGGCCGCCGGACGCGAAGCGGGTTCGAAATTAAGCAAGGCAGAATCCTTGGGTATCCCGGTCATCGATGAGGCGGGTCTACGATCATTACTGGAGCAACTGCCATGAAATTAAACCGATGTCGTTACCCGAGTCTGATGTTGGTGATTGTTGCGGCATTGCTTGCAAGCTGTACGGCGAAGCAGCCGTCGAATATCGATAACATTTGCGACATATTCAGTGAGCAGCGCAGCTGGTATAAAGCGGCCAACAAGTCGGCAAAACGCTGGGGCACGACGGTCCCGGTGATGATGTCTGTGATTTATCAGGAGTCGAGTTTTAAGGCCAAAGCGAAACCGCCGCGAACAAAGATCCTTTGGGTGTTTCCAGGTCCGAGACCGGCATCGGCTAAAGGCTACGCCCAAGCGATTGACGGCACCTGGGATACCTATCGCCGCTCGACGGGCCGCTGGTCTGCTGATCGAGCGGACTTTAAGGACGCGACCGATTTTATCGGTTGGTATATCGACCAATCAGCGACAAAGAATGGGATCAAAAAAACGGATGCGGAGAACCTGTATTTGTCCTACCACGAAGGCCAGGGGGGCTTTGCGAAGGGGACGCACCAAGGCAAACCTTGGCTGATGAAGGTGGCCAAGAAAGTTGAAGCCCGAGCGAAAACCTTTGATCAGCAGCTCAAAGGCTGCGAGCGAAAATTCAAAAAACGGTTCTTCGGCTTATTTTAGGGACAAAACGAAAAAACCTGCGGCGCGGCGCAAAAGCGTGCGATACGCGGGGGTTGGATACCCCGACGGACGTGGCCAAGGCATGCTCCGGGCCGAAGGCGCTAGCGCCGGCTAGGTTATTGGATTTGAAGCCGCGTGGAACGATCGAGACCGATAAAGGGTCGTAAATCATCTTTATCACCAAACAAATACCGCGCTTCAGCCAGTTTGGCCTCTGCCGCATCAAAGTCGCCTAGGGCCCGCAGCGCGATCATTTGATTGACCCATAAAGGGGACCGTGGTGTCCCGCGACTCATTTTTTCGGACCATGCTAGGTAGGCGGTCAATTCTTGCCGATTGCCCTCCGCCAGCGCCGTGTTGAGGCGCAGCGCCCAAAGATGCCATTGGAAACGGTTCATATCAGCGGCTGGATTGGTGACGTCCAATAAGCGGTGGTATTGCCGCGGCTTACTGGCTTCTAACTGGGTTATTACAGCTAAGGATTGTAAGCCGGTCACCATAAAGGGAATGACCAAAAGCGGCGTTAAAAAGGCGAGGCTCAAGGGCAGAATGATCCTCGGAAAAGCGACTGCTTTCGGCGGGGATTGATGCGTATCGACAAACGCCAGCAATAGAATCAAGGTGATCCAGTGCAGGCCAGAATGGTAGAGCGGATACTCGGTTTGGGTATGGATTAGGATTGGCGCGGTGAGCGCAAGGCCCACCAAGCCCGTGGCCCAGGGCAGTCGGAACAAGGTTGTGAGAAAGCCAGCAGCCAGTAGCAAGAGCCCGATGAAGGCGACGAGCCCGCCTTCAACCACCCAAAGCAGGGTTTCGTTGTGGGGATGCGATAAGGCATGCAGGCCCTGAATGACGTTGCCCGGCGGGCTGGCATCGGCTGCATGCTGCGCGCGCCATGCGGATTCAAATTGGCCGTACCCGGCGCCAAAGAGTGGCGCCTGGCGGATCACATCCAGACTTCCGCCGTAGATGGCAACACGTGCGCCAGGATCTTGATAGATATCGGCGCCGCGCTTGACGCTATCCACGTTATTGAGGGCGGTGAGGCCGGTAATCAGCCCAAGGGTTGCCAACCCTAACCAGGCCTTATTAAAAGGTTTCGACAGCGCTTGAGTCTTCAAGATCAGGGGCAGGCTCAAAAGCAGCACCGCCAAGCCCGCCAATTGGCCGGTTCGGGATTGAATCACAACCAGTAACAAGGGACCTGAAAACGCCATCATCAGCAGCAGTGTCTGAACCAAACGGGATACCGGCTTCTCTTGGGGCATGAGCGCTAAAAACAGGCTGATCGCAAACCCCGTGGCCATGAAACTGGCCATCACATTGACCTGCTGGAAGGTGCCGTTAGGGCGGTTATCGGCGGTGTTATAGCCCATGAAATTGCCCGGCTCAAGAACACAATATTGCACCAGGCCAATCAGGCTCTGAAGAACCGCCCCTGCCAAAATGAGCGGGAGCAGTTGCTGCCAAATCGCGCTGGTGACTCGAAATTGCAGGATTGCGGTGTACAACAACAACCCCGCGATGAGAGCGGCCACTCTGGGACCAGCAAGCGATAAATCCTCGATACTGGGCGCGAGCAAAGGCAGGGTTAACACAAGACCGCCCAGCCAAAACAAGATCAGTTGGGGGGTCACCATGAGGGCTCGCGCCCGCGCCCATTGCCAGAGCCCAAGGCCAATCAGGATCGACATCATCATCCACGCCACATAATTGGCGGGCAACGTGAGGCCATAGCCACCAAAGTTTGGGAAGGTGTAGTGCGCGCAGACCAGGAAGTACACCGCAAGGATCAGCTGAAACAGTCCCTCGGTGGTCGGTACAGCGAGAAAGGGCTTGGTAGGCCTTTGGATAGAGGAAAGGTCTTGTGATCCCAAACTCACGACGCAGGCATTGGCAGCGCTTGGCCGACGGCGGCAACTTTGGCCTCAAAGGTGACGCGATAAATGACGTTGGCCAGGTCATCGGCAATCAACAGGCTACCATCTGGATGGAACAGCAAATCGGCCGGCCGGCCCCAGGCTTGATTGTTTTGCAGCCATCCTTCTATGAAGGTCTCTGCCCGCAAGTCATCGGACTGGCCCCGGGCAATCGTGATGCGGTGGCCGGTGTGTCCCGCGTCCGCTGTGCGGTTCCAGCTACCATGCTCGGCAATGAAGAGTTGGTTTTGATACGGGGCGGGGAACTGAGCGCCCGTGGCAAAGGCAACCCCCAAGGGGGCAACGTGGGGCCCGAGCGCGAGCGCGGGGGGCGTTAAGACTCGGTCCGGCGTTCGGGCGCCAAATTCTGGATCAATCACATCCAGGCCGTGGCGATAAGGGTAGCCAAAATGCAGGCCGCGGGTACTTGCGATGTTGAGTTCGCACGCTGGGCTGTCATCGCCTAAGTGATCCCGGCCATTGTCGGTAAACCAAAGCGCTTGGGTTTCGGGGTGCCAAGTAAACCCCACCGAGTTTCGAACACCGTGGGCAAACGCTTTGAGCGCTTTGGGCGTGACTGAAAGGTCCAAGGTTTGAATCGAGGCATAAACGGAATTGTCAGACAGGCAGATGTTGCACGGCGCTCCCACCGGAATGTACAGCAAGCCATCCGGCCCGAAATCGATGAATTTCCAACCATGGTGTTTGTCTTTGGGGAGCTGGGTGAAAACGGGACTCAGCGTTACAGGCTTTAGAAGCACCTCATCCAGCGGACCAGTTTGATAGATGGTATCAACCGCTGCAATGTAGAGCTGGTTGTCTTTGATCGCAATCCCAGAGGGCATGGTGAGGTCCGAGGCAATGACTTTGACCGTTTCCGCAAACCCGTCGTGGTCTTGATCCCAAATAGCATGAACCCGTCCAGCGCGACGACTACCGGCATAGAGTACGCCTTGGTCATCCAAAGCCAGTTGTCTGGGATTCTCGACCTCTGCGTAAATGCTGATTTGGAAGCCCGCGGGCAAGGAGAGTTGCTCCAGCGGTAATGCGGCGCTCGCTTTAAATCCTAGGGTGACACCGAGTATGATGGCAACGCAGACGCCCCAACGTCGTGGAAGTGGTTCGATGAATCCACGCTTTCTGAAATAACCCTTACCTTGAGCTGCGGTGATCATGATTGAACAATCTCTTCGTGACGAAATTCAGGGCTACTATTCCTCTTTTTTATCGGCAAAGCAATTCCGGCCCCGATATGGCCAGAGATTAATGATTGCAGAGGTCGCACGACGGTTAGCCGGGGACACCGCCGGAATCGACACGTCGCCCATTGCATTGGTGCAAGCCGGCACGGGTACCGGCAAAACGGTGGCCTATGCTTTAACCGGCGCCTTGATTGCTGCGGCCAAAGACAAAACCTTGATCATCTCAACGGCCACCATTGCCCTTCAGGAGCAGTTGGTATTGCGTGATTTGCCCGACATACAGGCCAAGGCGGGGATGAACTTTACCTTCTCGCTAGCCAAAGGCCGGCGCCGGTATCTTTGCCTATCCAAACTGGATGCCAGCTTGGAGGGTCGGGGCCAATCCTCAAAAACCTCAGACTTCTTTCCAGATGAATTGTTGGTCAACGCGCCCAATCAAGCACAAGTCTTGTCGTTGTTGTTAGACAGTTACGGTAACGGCACTTGGGATGGCGATCGCGACTCGTTAGCGGTCGTCGTTGAAGATCAGATTTGGCGCGGCGTCAGTACTGATCGGAGTCAATGCACCAATCGGCAATGCAGTTTTTTCAGCCAGTGTGCTTTTTTCAGAGCGAGAGAAGGCTTAGATCAGGTCGATGTGATCATAACCAACCACGATTTGCTGTTGGCCGATTTGGCCTCTGAAGAAAGCCAGATTCTGCCACCGCCAGAGTCCAGTGTGTATGTGTTTGACGAAGCCCATCATTTGGTTGAAAAGGCGCGATCGCAATGGGCGGGGTTTTTAGGCCGTTCGACGACCCGCAGCGTGTTGGAGGCGGGCGCGACCTTACTGGATCAGCTTGAGCAGGATCTGGCGGCCGCCGAGCTAACCGAGATCTCACAGATTTTGTCGGGAAAACCGGGTTTTGCAGTGGTCATTGCCGAGGCGCTCACGTGTTTTGATCAACTCATGCAACATCTAGCGGGTTTCGAAGCGGACGCAACCCACCAAGGTGATGTCGGACGGTACCGCTTTGCCGGCGGCGAAATCGATCCGAGCTTGCAGACGGAATGTCACTACTTGGCGAGCCTCTTGGGGCAATTGGACCGTGCGGTTCAGGATTGGCGACGAACCCTAGAACAATCGGTCAGCGGCGCGACCGTAAAAGAGCGAATGGCGCTGGAAGGTTTGATTCCCGTGCTGGGCGGCTTTTCAAGCCGGTTTGTTGCCGCGCAACGGCTGCTGCAATTATTTGGTCAGCAGCAAGCCCCGGACGCATCACCTTCTGCGCGATGGTTGGACTTTAGATCCGATGATCTGTTGGTGCACTGCACGCCGATTCAAGTCGATGATTTGTTGTATGAAAAGCTTTGGACGCGCTGCGCAGGCGCAGTGCTGACCTCAGCTACCCTTGCCGTCGGACAAGATTTTGAATTGGTTGCCGCCGATCTTGGCTTGCCCGAGGACGTGGTGGGGTTGATTGTGCCCAGCCCGTTTGATTATGCCCAGCAAGGCCGGCTACGGGTGCCGAAAATGCAACAAAATCCATCGGATCCGAATGCGCATACCGAGGAAATTGCCAGTTTGATGCCAGGGCTTTTAACCGAGAGCCAAAGTGCGTTGGTATTGTTCACCTCTTGGCGACAATTTTTTGCGGTGATCGATGCCTTGCCAGCCGATCTGCGGGGGGATTGCTTGCTTCAGGGTGAAATCAGTAAAGCGGAATTGCTGAACCAACATCGCGCCCGAGTTGACGCAGGAAAACGAAGCTATTTAATGGGGCTGGCAAGCTTCGCCGAAGGGGTCGACTTGCCAGGGGATTATTGTCAACAAGTGATCATTGCCAAGATCCCCTTTAGCGTTCCCGATGACCCGGTGGGGGCGACTCAGCAGGAGTGGGTTGAAGCCAGAGGGGGCAATGCGTTTTATGAGCTGATGTTGCCCCATGCGGCCTTGCGGTTGACTCAGGCCGCGGGGCGGTTGCTTCGAACCGAGCAGGATTCAGGGGTTGTTACGATTCTCGACGCTCGACTCACCACCAAGGCCTATGGTCGAAAGCTCATTGCGGCCTTGCCGCCGTTTCGATGGGATCCAAATACAGCGGGTTAAGCTCCGTCGGTTAAGCTCCGTCGGTAAAGCTAGGTCGGTAAAACTAAGTCGGTAAAGCTAGGTCGGTAAAACTAAGTCGGTAAAACTAAGTCGGTAACGGTAAGCGGATTTTGATCTGACTTGAATACGATGCGGTCTGGATGGCGCGCCTAAAGCGCAAGCACGCAACCCGCCAGTCGGGATGCTTAAGCCGTGAGTGCATCCGTCATACAATGCACGAACGAACAGGAGGAGGCAGGCACCATTATGAAATCCTCGATTGATACCGTGATTGTCGAGCAGTTGGCGCAAGCCCAGATTAGCGATCCAGCCTACCATGCAATGCTCAAGGCCCTGGTGGCCAAGGTGGCCCTTGAGCGAAACAAAACCATTGGCTTTTCTGGCAGTCAAGGCAGCGGTAAGTCGACCTTGGTCAGCGTATTAAAAGCGGTGCTTGAGCAGGCGCAAGGTTTAAGGGTTGCGAGTCTGTCGCTGGATGATTTTTACAAGACGCGCTCGGCGCGGACCCAAATGATGAGAGAACACCCGATGTTTCAAGTGCGCGGTGTCCCCGGTACCCACGATATTGATCTCATGCAGCAAGCAAAATTGGCCTTGTGCGCGGGCCGAGCGGCGCAGGTACCGGTATTCGATAAAGGGCTTGATGATCGTGCTGGCACCATGACGATTCCCGCCGGCTGCGAGAAGGTCTTGCTTGAAGGCTGGTGTTTCGGGGCAACGCCTGAGCCGGCCCTGGATTTGGCAACGCCGGTTAATGCGCTAGAGGCCGAGCAGGATCCACAAGGTCTTTGGCGGCATGGCGTGAACGAATACCTCGCCGGGCAAGCCTATCAGCAGTTGTTCACCGTGGATTATTGGGTTTATTTCAAGGCGCCTAATTTCGAGGCCATTTTAGATTGGCGGGCAGAGCAGGAAGCGCGTTTTAATCAAGGACCTAAGGCTATGACCCGGTCAGAGATCGAGGCATTCATTGGCTATTATCAGCGCATTACGCAGTGGATGCTGCTGGATGCGCCGGGTCGGGCAGATCTTGTTGTCACGTTAAATCCGGATCATTCGATTGCTGCGGTTCAGGGTGATTTGGAATTCAGCTTCGGTTCATCTCTGTCGTCTTAAAGTCCTTGCAGTCTAACAGGAGGACCTATTATGAAAATCGCAGCAATGTTTTTGTTATCCAGCCTTGCCCCAATGGCACTCGCGAGTTCTGTCGCGTTTGAGGAAGCGGTGGTATTGAGCGCTGTTCCTGTGTTTGAGCAGGTTTCAGTCCAAACCCCATCCCGAGCCTGTTGGGTTGAGCGCGTGGCGGTCCGTCGCAATACGGACCATGGCGTGGGTTTGGTTGTCGGTGGCGTGGTGGGCGGCGCGATTGGTCATGCGGTCGGCCACAAAAAGCGCAATAAGCAGGTCGGGGCGCTACTGGGTTCTGTATTGGGCGCAACCGTTGGGAATGCGATGGCAAAGAATCGTCACGGTCAGACGCGATATGAAGACCGGGAAGTCTGTGAGACGCATCACACGGCACGGATTGAAGCGCGATTACTCGGTTATGATGTGGCCTATGAGTATAATGGTCAGGTTTATAACGTACGCATGGGCTCAGATCCTGGCGCGCAGGTGCGGTTGAGGGTGTCGCACACGCCGATAGGGTAAGCTTGAGCACGGCTGTGAAAGGATGGTGTTTTGAAAGGATCGATCAAGGGCATCGTGATGCTGGGGCTGTTGACCATGGGCCTAGAGCTGGATGCTGCGCCTAAGCCGGGTGAAGGCCCTCGCAACTCGGGTGACCCGATCAATAGTTTGCCAACGCGCAACGCCTACAGTACGGAAGTTCGTGCACGAGGCCCCGCGATTGATAATCAGTCTGCGGCGCGCCGAGTCAAAGAGCGCTTTCGGGATCGGCGGATTTTGGGCATTAAACTGATCCAGCGCCGCAACAAAACACTTTATCAGGTTAAGACCTTGTCGGCAGAGGGCGTGGTGGCGTTTGTGAACGTTGACGCAGAATCCGGCGCGCTAACGCAATAGGAGGCCGCTATGGTGCAACGGGTCCTGTTGGCTGAAGACGACGAATTGCTGCGAGGTCAACTCATTGACCTATTAACCGCGCGCCAGTTTGTGGTTGAAAGTTTCGGGGATGGCGCCGCGGCCCTCGATTTTGGTTTGAATCAAATCTTTGATCTCGCGGTGATCGATCTGGGTCTGCCAAAGCTGCCCGGCTTAGATCTCGTGAAAACGCTGCGAGCCTCGGGTCTAGACCAACCGATTTTGATTTTAACGGCGCGAGGCGACTGGCACGATAAAGTCGAGGGCCTCGAAGCCGGCGCGGATGACTACCTGGTAAAACCCTTTCACATTGAAGAGCTCGTGGCGCGCCTTGGCGCGCTCTCGCGGCGAGCAGACGGTGCATTGCAGACCGCGCTATCGCTGGGGCCCTTAACCGTGGATGTGAAGGCAAAATCAGTTTGCGTGGGAGAAGTCGCCTTGTCGCTGACGGCCTATGAGTACGGCTTGTTGACCCTGTTTCTCAGGCGAGAAGGCCAAATCGTCTCTAAAAATGAATTATCCGATCACCTCTACCAAGAAGATTTGGATCGAGATAGTAATGTGATCGAGGTTTTTGTGGGTCGGCTCAGACGGAAGCTGGCGGCTGAAACCAGCGAATTGCAGATCGAAACTCACCGCGGGCAGGGCTACCGCCTCATGCAGCATAGCGTCAGTTGAAGGGTTTATTAGGGTCGTTGCGAGGACGCTTGATGATCTCGGCAACCGTCTTGCTGATTGCCTTTCTGGGCACTATGGGGCTCGTGCTTGAAAATGCGTTTCGGAGCAGTGCCTTGGCGGCATTGAATGGCCGCCTGCTGCAACAAGTTTACGGCCTCTTGTCCGTCACAGAAGACAATGACATGACGGTGTTGCTGCCACCGGCCTTAACGGATCCCTTAATGAATCAACTTGGATCGGGTCACTTTGGTCTGGTACTGGACGATCGAGGGACGCTGGTTTGGCGCAGCCAGTCTGCAATGGATCAAGCCTTGCCGTCTGAATTAGCGGCAGCCCTCGATGAGACCGTGGCGACGGGGGTTCCGCGCGCTGGGGTGGTTTCCGACGGGTCTGACAAGCTGCGATATTTAGCCTATCGAGTGCAGTGGCTGGGGGAGCGTCATACGGGGCTTTATGATTATGTTGTGATGGAACAGAGCACGTTGCTCGAGGCCGAGGTCGAAGGTTTCCGAGCCAGGCTCTGGGGTTGGCTTGCAGGCATTATCGGCCTGCTAATGGCCCTGCAGTTTGTCGTGATGCGCTGGGGGTTAAAACCGCTTGGTGCCTTCACGCGGGATATTGAAGCCATGACCGAGGGCGACCAACGGGCGTTGTCTGGACCCTATGTCCAGGAGCTTGCGCCGCTTGCGCAAACGTTAAATCGTTTAGTGGATCATGAGCGCCAGCAAGCTGCTCGGTATCGAACGACGCTTGCGAACTTAGCGCACAGCCTAAAGACGCCCTTGTCGATTATCCGCAATGCGCTGACGATGGCGCCGCCGATGGGGCAGCCGGAAGATCACCGTGCTGAGATCGAGGTTCAGATTACTCAGATGGATGAACTGATTGCCTATCAGCTTGAGCGGGCGGTAATTGCGAGTACGCACCAGGCTAAAGATCAGCTCCAGGCGAGGGTCGTGCTGGATCGTTTGAACGGCGCGATGCAGAAAGTTTATCGAGACAAGGTTGTGGCCGCCGAGGTGCAGGGTGAGAACCTTGCGTTGCGTGCTAGCGAGCGTGATATTCAAGAAGCCTGGGGGAATTTGATCGACAACGCCTATAAGTATTGTGCGGGCTCGATTCAAATCACCGTATCAAAAAACGCGCAGGGGATCCTGCTTCGGGTTGAGGACGATGGGCCGGGTATTGCGGACGCGTCTCATGAGCAGGTGCTACAGCGCGGCGCGCGACTCGACACGCGGGCCCCGGGTCAAGGCATTGGGCTGGCAGTGGTGAGCGAAATCGCCAGCCGTTACGATGGCGCGCTCGCCATCAGTCGCAGCAAGTTGGGTGGCGCGTGTTTTGACTTGGTGCTGAAACTATAAGCCGATAACGCGCGCAGGCACCGGGCTAGGCGTTATGACTACCATCGCACAAGGGCGATTTCGCCGTTTTTTTGCAGCCGCAGAAGTAGACTTTTTTGCTTTCGGTCGCGGTAAATTTCTCGGGCAAAATGCTGGTGCCTTGATGCGAGCCATCGCAAAAGGGTTGTTGACCGCTTTTACCGCAGGCACACCAGAAATAGGACTTACCGGCTTCGACTTCGATCGGGTAGGGGGCGTTTTGTGCAACAACGGGCTGATCCATGAATTGTTCCTATTGGTGAATAGATGACATCGTACCTTGATGATTTCCGTGTTCACAAGCGATAATGAGCGCTTCGCGCAAAGTCGTTGATCAGGGTCTTTGATCAAAGTCGTAAAGAAGTGGGTGTTTCAGTGCGAATCAAAAATGGAGAGCAATATGGATTTTTCTTTTTCCGATGAGCAAAACATGCTCGAGGACAGCGTTCAGCGTTTTATTCAAAATAATTATGGCTTCGATGCCCGTCAGAAAATTGCTGAGGGTGATGAAGGCTTTAGTCGAGCACTTTGGGCGCAGTTCGCCGATATGGGTTGGTTGGGCTTGCCGTTTTCAGAGGAAGATGGCGGCTTTGGCGGTACAGCGGTTGAAACCATGATCTTGCTGGAAGCCTTTGGCAAGGGGCTGGTGGTTGAACCTTATATTTCAGCGGTGTTACAGGCCGGTATGATGATCGCCAAAGGCGGCACGTCCGAGCAAAAGCAAGCTTGGCTAGAGCCTCTGATTGCCGGGACCTCGTTGCCTGCGGTGGCTTATATAGAGCCCCAAGCGCGGTTCAATGTGAATGATGTTAAAACCACAGCCACCGCGCAGGCGGATGGCTATTCGATCAATGGTTTCAAAGGCGTCGTGCTGGGTGGGCCGTTTGCGGATCTTTTGATTGTTCCGGCGCGGACGTCAGGCAATCAGAGCGATGCCGAGGGGATCACCTTATTTGTGATCGATGCGAAGGCGGATGGGGTGAGTCGTCGCGATTATCCAACCATTGATGGGTTTAGGGCCTCCGAGATTACCTTAACCCAGGTGTCTGTCACGAAAGATGCGGTCTTGGGCTCCGTGGATCAGGGTCTTGCGCTGCTCCAGTACGGGCTTGATCAAGGCATGATGGGCGCGGCGGCCGAGGCCGTTGGCGCGATGGAAGTGTTGTATAAGAGCACGGTGGAATACTGCAAGACCCGAGAGCAGTTTGGGCAACCCATTGGTAAATTCCAGGTTCTGCAACATCGAATGGTCGATATGTTCATCGAACACGAGCAAACCAAGTCCTTGGCGTTTATGGCGGCGATGAAGCTTGCAGAAGGGTATAACGACGCATCCCGCAAGGCGCTGTCAGCTTTGAAGGTGCAAGTGGGCAAGGGTGGCACGATGGTGGGTCAGCAAGCGGTGCAACTTCATGGTGGGATGGGTATGACCAATGAATTGAACATTGGCCACTATTTCAAGCGACTCACAGCCATAGAAACACTCTACGGCAATACCGACTTTCATCTGAAGCGTTACGCGTCACTGTAAACGCCCCGCGCAAGGAGACCGTGATGGCAGATGCCCCCGATTGGTTTTGGGAAGCAATTGATCAAACCCCAGAAGACGGCTATGTCAGTGCCGGCGAGGTCGAGTTGCACTATCTGCAATGGGGGCAAGCTGAGGCGCCTGGCCTGATGCTGGTTCACGGTCATAATGCCCATGCTCATTGGTGGGATTTTATTGCGCCGAGTTTCGCAAGCCACTACCACGTTGTTGCGCCTGACCTCAGTGGTATGGGGGATAGCGATCATCGAGACGAATACTCCGCCGACTTATATGCCGAAGAGCTGTGTCAGGTCGCTGATGCCGCGGGGTTAAGCACCAACACGATTGTGGTGGCGCATAGCTTCGGTGGCTTAATGGCGATTCGGGCGCTGGCGCGGTTTAAGGATCGGTTCAAAGGCTTGATCCTGCTGGACTCGGGGGTGAAACATCCCGATGACGAGAGCCCGAAAGGCCCAGAGCGTTGGACCAAACCCAAGGTCTATCCTGATCTGGAAGTCGCCCGCTCGCGATTTCGGCTTCAACCGCCACAAACCTGCGAGCATGCGTTTCTGGTTAATCACATTGCCCGGCATTCTATTGATGCGATTGCGGATGGGTTTGTGTGGAAATTTGATGATGAACTGAATAGCCGAATGAAAATCACGGGTGACTTTGAAGCGGATTTTGTGGGTCTGCAGTGCCCGGTTTCACTGATTTATGGCGAGCATTCCGCTTCTTTTTCGGTCAAAAGTGCTGAACATATGCGCGCTCTGAATCCCAGTTTGAACGTCGAGGTGTTAAAAGATGCGCAGCACCATTTGTTTCTAGATCAACCGATTACGTTTATCGCGCAACTCAAGGCCGCGTTGGCGCAGTTTTAAAGCGGCGTTGGTAAGAACCCGTAGGCCGGGGCGCGGATCCTTAAGCGCTGAATCTAAAACGGGGTTCCTAAAGGCCCCTAGCCGAAACGGGTTGTCTAAACCTTCGTGTACCAAGCCCTGAGAAAAATCCCCCGAGGCGCTGTGGTTGCGCCCTTAAGCCCCTGCTAACGCGCGCGGCCCGCCACCTTGATCCGAGTTAGAATCGCGCTTTGACTGAGCAGGACGCCTTCTCAGCGTTCATTTCAGGTTCTGCGCCCGCGAACTCACAATGATGCATGACCGCCCAACTGTGTCATTGGGCGCGTTATTAAGCGTGCTGGTTTAAGGTTGCTTCGATCTTCTTTTTGATGAGTAGGCTGCAAACCTTATCGCGGCAAAGTCGTGCGCGGTTTAAAGGGTACCTAAGCCAAAACGCACGGCCTGCTGTCTTTGAATTGGGGCGCGGAAAGCGCTCTGTTCAATGTATAGGCGCAGGATAGGGTTCTCAAAACGCCTGGGCAGCAAGGCGTTGGTTGCCCAGTTTGGGTCGCGCAAAAAAAAGGCGCCGTTAAGCGCCTTTTTGATCAACATGCCCCTTTCATCAAGGGCTCGTCCTTGGGGCATTAGCAGGCTTCAAACAAACCTGCCGCGCCCATGCCGCCACCAATACACATGCTGACGATACCGTACTTCTTATTACGACGCTTGAGTTCCCGAACAATGTGACCGGTTAAACGCGAGCCGGTCATGCCGAAGGGATGGCCAATTGAAATCGAACCACCGTTGACGTTGTAGATCGACGGATCAAAACCCAGCGTATCTCGGCTATACAGACACTGCGACGCGAAGGCTTCATTCAGCTCCACCAGATCGATGTCTTCCGTGCGCAAACCGTTGGCTTTCAAAAGCTTTGGCACGGCAAAAACAGGACCAATGCCCATTTCGTCCGGCTCGCAACCTGCAACCGTCCAGCCTCTGAAATAAGCCAGTGGCTCAAGACCTAACTGCGCGGCGCGATCAGCGCTCATCACCAAGGTCATAGAAGCGCCATCCGATAACTGCGAAGAATTACCGGCGGTCACCGTGCCACCTTCTCGAAAAACAGGGCCTAGCTTGGCGAGCCCTTCGATGGTGGTTTCCGGTCGATTGCACTCGTCGCGATCACAAACGCCATCAACGACTTCGGTTTCTTTGGTTTCTTTATTAACGACTTTTTGCCACTTAACGTGCATGGGCACGATTTCGTCATCGAACAAGCCAGCTTGCTGGGCCGCGGCGGTTCGCATTTGGCTTTCGAGCGAGAATTCGTCTTGATATTCGCGAGATAGGTTATAACGGGTCGCCACAACTTCTGCGGTATCGCCCATCGCCATGAAGATATCGGGCGCTTTTTCGCGAATCGTGGGATGCAGTTCTGATTTACCAGGGGACTGCCGCGTGCCGGCTGAGATGGACTCAACGCCACCTGCGATCATGACTTCAGAGCAACCGCTGGCAATCTGATTGGCAGCGAACGCAATGGAGTTCAAGCCAGAAGAGCAGGCCCTTGAAATTGTGCTGCCTGCAACGGTGACCGGCAGTTGTGACAAGATCACAGCGAGTCGTGCGATGTTGCCGCCTTGCTCACCCGTTTGGCTTGCAGCGCCAACGATGACATCCTCGACTTCTGCAGGATCAAGCTGCGTGTTGCGCGCCAGTAGCGCGTCAATACAATGCGCAACCATGTCGTCAGGCCGAGTCAGGTTAAAGGTTCCACGAAAGGACTTTGCAAGGCCAGTGCGAACACTATCCACGATTACTACGTCACGCATAGGGCATCTCCATTAGTTTATGCTGCTAAAAAGGACGTTCATTGTGCCCTGAATACAAGGTTGTAGACAACCTAGGGCAAGGGCTCTTTCATCGGGTCATCAATTTCAATGATTGGGGCGCGCAGCCGGTAAGCGCACGGCCAAATGTGCGACGCTCTCTTTTAAGCCCCCCAGCCGGTTTCGGCTGAGCCAAAGCGCTTGATGTTCATCGATCAGGCTTGATTGAGACTGCTTTAGGCGGTTAAAGCGTATGCGCTGTTTGGCAGGCGATAGGATGCCGGCGGTCGCGAGACGTTTCAGCTGGAGTTTTTCAAGACCGTGCTGGCACAAAGCGGCGGCCTGCCTGAGTTCTCGCTGAACCAGCTCAAGACCTGGCGCCTTACTCGGCGTCATTTGCAAGGGTAGGGCTGTTAGCGCATCGAGCCAAACTTGCAGCTCAGCGTCGGTGATCGCGGCCAAGACGGACGGCTCGTGTTTCATGTTCCAGAATAATGCGCGATTGAAGACGGTGGCATTTCGAAGCTGGGTCGGAACCCGTTCTGAGAGGTGCCCGAGCTGAATCAGTGCCCGAACGGTTGACGACGCCTGATTGTCGAAGAAAATACGGTTTAGCCCATCAGCCAGGTTTAGGGCCGCACTACCTCGTTGATTCCAGCTGTTACAACCGCCAAGCAGAAAGCCTGGATAACTGAGCGGCAAATATTGATGATGGCCATGATCGCCCCAATCGGTGACCAGGTAACCTTCAGCGCCAAATTTTAAACCGGCGCTAGCGGCGCTTTTCAGATTCGTCGTCGCGTTGCCGAGCCTGCCAGCAATCGCGTTCCAGCTGGCAGTACCTGGGCAAACATAAAATGGCAGCCTGGCTTTGGCAAGGTGCTCGCACTCGGTTTCAAAAGGATGGTCGTGCTCATAGCCCCAAATTAAGGCGGTGGCTTCCCGAGAGAGGGTTTTTAAGCAGGACGGATCTTTTAAAACGATGTCGCTCCAGAACATGGGCTGGCGATCAAACTTGCGCGCAAGCGTCTGAATCTTGGCAAGGAAGTCGACATAAACTGCTGTGGTGCCTTGGCGCGTGCATCGGGCGCGGCTCGCGCCATGGCCAAGTTCCCAAGGCTCATCGCCCCCGATATTGAAGCGTGCATCCTGAAATAAGGGCAGGTATTCATTGTACAAGCCCTCTAAAAACGAAAGGCTCGCCCGGTTGGGCTTGAGGGTCGAGCCCCAAGGACTGCGTTGGCCGGTCAGGGGGTGAACAAACCCGTCAGGGCATTCCGCTAAGGGTTGGTAGGTGGGATGGCGCAACCAGCGTTCAAAGTGCCCGAAGGAATTAAGGTTTGGAACCAAATCGATAAAGCGGTCTTGGCAATACTGTTGAATCTCCAACAGATCTGCCGTCGTCAAGGGGGAGGCGTGCTGCCACACCTGCGCGTGGTTGGCGAACGCAAAGGTGTGCTCGGTGTACAGCTGAAGCTGATTGAATTTCAACTGCGCCAATTGGTCAATCAGACCTTTCAGGGTCCCAAGGGTTGGCACTTTACAACGACTGATGTCGAGCATGACGCCGCGATGATCGAAGTCGGGTTGATCAACGATTTTTAAACACGCGATAGAGCCGCTGCGCTGCGCCGCTTGTTTTAAAATTTGGGCAAACGTCGCCAGTCCGCGAAACGCGCCGGCCTCCTCGGCGTATCGAAGCTTCGCGCCCGTATTGGTAATCACCAATTGATAGCCTTCTGGCCCCAAACCGCTTTTAGGTTGGACGTTTAAAAGACATTGGCTTGCAAGGCCCTGGCCGTAGCTTACGCCAATACCGGGTCTGATCTGCGCGAGGCGGCTGGCGGCCTTTGCAATGCGATGACCGAGGCTTGGGTTGAGCTGTACCCAGGCGCGGCCCGACAAGCGCAATCGACCGTCGGTTAAAGTGAGTTGCTTCGGTGGCGGGTACAGGTGCATGGGCTTGATCGTTGTAATTTAAAGTGATTAATACATAATCTTCGGTCCCACACCAGTCAGGGGTTACCCATGCCGCACTATATTCTTGCCATTGACCAAGGCACCACCAGCTCTCGTGCCATGGTATTTGATGAGGACAGCCAGATTGTTGGGGTCGGTCAGGAGGAGTTCCCGCAATATTTTCCGGAAGATGGCTGGGTTGAGCACGATCCTGAGGAAATCTGGCAGTCGGTGCTCCAGGTGGTTGATCGCGCGCTCGGCAGCGCGGATTTGCGCGCCGATCAGATTGGCGCCATTGGTATCACCAATCAACGCGAGACAACGGTTGTTTGGGACCGGGCAACCGGCGCGTCCGTGTATCCTGCGATCGTTTGGCAGGACCGCCGCACCCATGCATTGTGCCAATCCCTCAAGGCGGCGGGTCATGAAGCCGAGGTCCGCGAAAAAACCGGTTTACTACTGGATCCTTATTTTTCCGCAACCAAGGTGCGCTGGATCTTAGACCATGTTGTCGATGGCCAGGCGCGTGCAGAAGCGGGTGAGCTGTGTTTTGGGACGATTGATTCGTTTTTGCTTTGGCGATTAACTGCGGGGCAGGTGCATCGCACGGATGCAACGAATGCCGCCCGAACCCTCTTGTTCAATATCCTGACCCAGGATTGGGACGACGACATACTGGCCCTATTGAATATTCCGCGCAGCATGCTGCCGGAAGTGCTCGATTGCAGTGCGCACTTTGGGGTGACGAACATTCCTGAAATTGCTCACGAGATTCCGATTACCGGGATTGCTGGCGATCAGCAAGCCGCGCTAGTGGGACAGTGTTGTTTCAACGTCGGCATGATGAAAAGCACCTATGGCACGGGTTGCTTTATGATCCTCAACACAGGGTCAGAGCCGGTTCGCTCTGAGCATCAACTGCTCACGACCGTTGCCTATCGGTTAAATGGCGTGGTTTGCTATGGCCTAGAAGGGTCCATCTTTATTGCTGGGGCATCGGTGCAGTGGCTTCGGGATGCCTTAAAAGTGATTGATCATGCAAGTGAGACCGAGGCGATTGCTGCGTCGAATCCTGATAGTCATGGCGTCTATGTGGTGCCGGCGTTTACAGGGCTCGGCGCGCCACATTGGGATGCCGAGGCCCGGGGCGGTATTTTTGGGCTCACGCGGGATGCCGGTGTCGCCGATATTGTGACCGCGACCCTGCAGTCGGTGAGTTATCAATCGCAGGATTTGTTGAATGCGATGGCCAGTGATGGTGTTGCGCCCACGGTGGTGCGCGTGGATGGCGGCATGATTGAAAATGATTGGATGGCCCAAAATCTAGCCGATCAGTTGGGCATCGAGGTCCATCGACCCGCCGTTACCGAAACCACCGCTCTGGGCGCGGCCTACCTTGCGGGTCTTGCCCTAGGGGTTTACCCCTCTTTGGACGCCATAGCCGAGGGTTGGCAGCTGGCGCGTTGTTTTAAGCGAGAACTGCCCGCCCAGGCCGCGGCGCAGCGCTATGCGGGCTGGGTCGATGCTGTGGCTAGAGTTAAATCTGTTTGATCAAATCGCAAACGGTGCCGACGATTAGATCGGCTTCCGACTGATTAATAATCAAAGGTGGCAGCAATCGGATCACGGAATCTGCCGTCACATTGAGTAAAAGCTTGCGTTCGAAAGCCTGTTGAATGAGTTCTGTACAGGGCTTGGCGAGTTCCACTCCGATCATCAGGCCCATGCCGCGAATGTCGCGTACGCGATTATCGCCAGCCAAGTGGCTTCTAAATTGCGCTTGGATATAGTCCCCCATCTCAGCAGCATGCTGAATCAGGTTCAAGCGTTCAAATTCATCTAAAACGGCATTCGCCGCCGCGCAGGAAAGCGGATTGCCGCCAAAAGTTGATCCATGATTACCGGGTTTGAACACTTCAGCGGCTGCGCCTCGAGCCAAACACACGCCAATCGGCACGCCATTACCCAGGCCTTTTGCCGTGGTCACAAGATCCGGCAAGATCCCGCTGTGTTGATAACAAAAATAGGCGCCGGTTCGGGCATTGCCCGACTGCACTTCGTCCACGATTAAAAGCCAGTCATTGGCATCACAGAGGGCTCTCAGTCTTGGCAGATACGTCGGATCCGGTACTTGAATACCGCCTTCGCCTTGGATGGGCTCGACAAAAATAGCGGTGACTTGGTTGGCGGTCTCCGCGATTTTTTCAATGGCAGGAACGTCATTAAAGGGCACTCTTAAAAAACCCGAAACCAAGGGCTCGAATCCCGCTTGTACTTTTCGGTTGCCGGTTGCGGTAAGCGTCGCCATGGTGCGACCATGAAAGGCAGATTCGGCGACGATGATGGTGGGGTCCGAGAAGCCTTTGTTATGACCATACAGGCGCGCAATTTTTATGGCGCACTCACAGGCTTCGGCGCCAGAGTTCCCGAAAAACATATTGTCCATGCCGGAAATGATCGCAAGGCGTTCGGCTAGGCGCTCTTGGCCAGGAATTCGATAAAGGTTAGAAGTATGCAGCAGATTCTGGCTTTGGTGCGTGAGCGCTTGGGCGACGGCCTCATTGGCATGACCGAGCGCGACAACACCAAGGCCCGACAGGGCGTCAAGATAGCGCTCGCCATGGTGATCGATTAGCCAAGCACCCTCGCCCCGAACAAACTGAACATCGGTACGGCCATAGGTTGGCATAACAGCTGGGTTCATGAGACAGTCCTTATTTGGGTCGAGTCAATGCTGCCGTCGAGCAGCGGGCCGAAAGCCTTGGATCATAAACCAGTTTCGTTAACCACTAAAGCCGCGCTATGAGTGAATCTCTAAACCCGATTGAACTGGCTGTGTTTGTTGCGCGCTGTGCAGCGGTTTGTGATGAGATGGGGTTGATTCTTCGGTCTGCGGCGTTTTCGCCCAATATCAAAGATCGACTGGATTATTCCTGCGCCTTGTTTGACGCTGATGGGCGGATGTTTGCGCAAGCCGCGCATGTGCCTGTGCATTTGGGCAGCATGGCCTTTGCGATGCAGCAAGTGGTTGGGCTGCGGCAGTGGCAAGCGGGTGATGAGCTGATTTGGAATGACCCCTTCTTAGGCGGCACGCATTTGCCGGATGTCACCTTGGTCCGACCTTTTTTTTCGGGGTCCGAATTGCTGGGGTTTGTGGCCAACCGAGCCCATCATGCGCAAATTGGGGCGGCCACTCCAGGCTCAATGCCTTTGTCAAAGCATCTGGATGAGGAAGGTTTGGTGATTCCGCCGACCTTGTTGTTTGAAGGGGGCGAGGTTAACCGCGCATTACGCGCGTCATTGCAAGCTGCACTCGGCGCGGGGACTGCCGCAGACCTGGCGGCCCAATCGAGCGCTAACCGCGTTGGTATCGATCGACTCGAGCAGCTGATCACCGCCTTGTCTGCCGAGCGATATGGTAACGCGATTGATCAGCTCAATGGTTATGGTCGGGCAGTGGCGGAGGCGGGGGTGCGCCGGATTCCTGATGGGCGTTACTGCTTTGAAGATGTGATGGACAGTGACGGTCATGCCGCAGCCAACTGCACCATTAAGGTTGCGATCACAGTGGCCGATGCCGCAGTGCAGGTTGATTTTACCGGAACCAGTTCGGCGGTCCCGGGCAATATCAATTGTCCACTTTCAGTAACCGCCGCCGGGGTTTTTTACGTTATTCGCTGTTTGTTGCCCCCTGAGACCCCGGCCTGTGCGGGCGCATTTGATGTCGTGACGATTCAGGCAACGCCCGGCTGCTTAGTGCATGCTCAGCGGCCCGCGGCCACCGCCGCGGGTAATGTGGAAACGTCCATGCGCATTGTCGATTGTATGTTGGGGGCGCTGGCCGAGGCCTTACCCAACGAAATCCCCGCAGCCAGCCAAGGCACCATGAACAATGTTGCGATGGGGCAGGTTGGGCATTGGGATTATTACGAAACGCTCGGCGGTGGTACCGGCGCCAGCGCGAATCAAAAGGGTATTGATGCGGTCCAAAGCCATATGACCAATACGCTCAATACGCCGATTGAAGTGCTGGAATCCAATTACCCGATCCAAGTCCTTGAGTATTCTGTCCGGGCCGGATCCGGCGGCGCGGGCAAACAAGTCGGTGGCTGCGGGCTAGTACGTAGTTATCGGTTTTTGGCAGAAACCGAGGTCACCCTTATTACTGAGCGTCGAGTATCAGCGCCTTGGGGGCTGGCGGGCGGTGACCCAGGATTGTCCGGGATGAATTACCTGGATGGGCAGCGCCTGCCGGATAAAATTCAACTCTCGGTGTTACCCAATCAAGTTCTTCGAATCGAAACCCCCGGCGGTGGGGGTTGGGGTGATAAGGATTAAGGGGCAACTTAAAATTTGAATCAGGCCGTTTAACTTTGGTCAAAAAAGGCTAAAATGCGGTTTTTCATCGATCGGCGGAGCGGGCATGAGTGATATTTTACAAAGCATCCAAGAACAGGTTGAGAACAATCCAATCCTCATCTATATGAAAGGGTCGCCCGAACAGCCGCAGTGTGGGTTCTCGTCGCAATCCTCACAGATGCTGATGGCTTGTGGCAAGCCGTTCGCTTACATCGATATTTTGTCGAACCCTGAAATCCGGTCTAATTTACCGAAGTTTTCGGATTGGCCAACTTTCCCCCAGTTGTTTGTGCAAGGTGAATTGGTTGGGGGCTGTGACATTATCACCGAGATGTACCAAAGTGGTGAGTTACAAACACTGCTCGACGAAGTGCCACTGCCCGAGGCGGATTAGTCTGCGTCGAAGGCCGCTGCGCTTTCGTTGCTTGCGGCCACGTCATAGGGCGCAGGCCAGCGATTTACGATGTCGCAAAAAACCTCAGCCGTGCGTTCGCAATCATAGATTGCTGAATGCGCTTCCTTATTGTTAAAAGCAATCCCCGCGGCAGCGCAGGCCCGTGCGAGTACTGTCTGGCCGTAAACCAGGCCGGCGAGGGTGGCCGTATCGAAGCTTGAAAAGGGGTGAAACGGGTTGCGTTTAAGGTTGCAACGCGCAGCGGCTTGATTGAGAAAACCTTGATCGAAGGAAGCATTGTGGGCGACCACAATTGCGCGCTGACAGCCGGTGCGCTTTACCTCGGCTCGAACGGCGCTGAAAATGGCGGCCATAGCATCCTTTTCCGGTACCGCGCCCCGTAACGCGCTTGAGGGATTGATCCCAGTGAACTCTAGCGCCGCGGGCTCTAGGTTGGCGCCTTCGAAGGGCTCCACGTTGAAAAAAAACTGCTCGGCCGCGTGGAGTCTTCCCTTGTCATCCATGCCGATCAGGACCGCTGCGATTTCAAGCAAGGCATCGGTTTGAGCATTGAATCCTCCGGTTTCGACGTCAATCACAACGGGTAAAAAGCCCCGAAAGCGGTAGGCGATTGGTAACTTTGCATCGTTCATGAGCCGGCTTCCGGGTGCACTAGGCGCCACTTAATGGTTTCACCGCCGCGGAGCGGCATTAATTCATCCATCCCAAAGGGGATCGCTTTGGGCGGAACCCAGGGGATCGCTTCGAGGGTAATCGTGTCTAAATGTCGCGGGAGACCATAAAAGTCGGCGCCAAAGTGGCTCGCAAAGCCTTCTAGATAATCCAGTTTGCCCGCTTGCTCAAAGGCCTCGGCATAGAGCTCAATGGCGGCGTGAGCGGTATAACAACCCGCCGCACAACCGCAGGCATCTTCTTTGCGCGTGCGAGGATGGGGCGCTGAATCGGTGCCTAAAAAGAAGGATGGATCGCCAGAGGTTGCTGCCTGAATCAAGGCGGCCTGATGGGTGTCTCGTTTCAGTATGGGCAGGCAAAACAAAATCGGCTTCATGCCACCACTGAGCATATCGGTTCGATGGTACAAAAGATGGTGCGCCGTGATCGTTGCGGCAATGTTTGCGCTTTGTTCGGCAACAAAGCGGGCTGCGTCTTCCGTCGTAATATGCTCAAAAACGATTTTAAGGTCGGGAAAGGTCGCAATGATCGGGATGAGGTATTGGTCGATAAAAACCTGTTCCCGATCGAAAATATCGATCTGGGCGTCAGTGACTTCGCCATGAATGAGCAGCGGGACTTGGTGTTGCTGCATCGTTTCAAAAATCGGGTACAAGGCTTTGATCGAGCCGACGCCGGCGTCTGAATTGGTGGTGGCACCGGCCGGATACAGTTTGCACCCATATACGTGGGGTGATTGCGCGGCCGCAATGATGTCGCTTGGGCGGGTTTGGTCCGTTAGATACAACGTCATCAGGGGCTGGAAGTCGGACCCAGGGGGACGGTTTAATAGAATTTGATCACGGTAGGCCAAAGCTTGCGGCACCGTTGTGACCGGCGGTGTCAAATTGGGCATGACAATAGCCCGGCCAAATCGTTCAGCCACGTCCGACACAGTACTGGGCAAGTAATCACCATCGCGTAGATGGATGTGCCAGTCATCGGGTCGGGTAAGCGTCAGTGTTTGCATAAAAGAATTGTATCACCCTTCGCTGAAAACTGGTCTCCGATGCAGCAAACGATTACCATACACTCCTTTTTTTATGGGTGCTTTGAGATGCCGAAATTAAACAAAGTCGTGTTGGCCTACTCAGGTGGCTTGGATACATCGGTCATTCTGCGTTGGTTGCAAGAGACCTATGACTGCGAGGTGGTGACCTATACCGCGGATTTGGGTCAAGGCGAGGAGCTCGAGCCTGCAAGAAAAAAAGCCGAGAGTATGGGGGTTCAAGAAATCTTCATAGACGATGTTCGCGAAGAATTTGTTGCTGATTTTGTGTTTCCGATGTTTCGTTGTAACGCGCTGTATGAGGGCGAGTATTTGTTGGGAACGAGTATCGCGCGCCCGCTCATTGCCAAGCGCTTGGTTGAGGTCGCCGCTGAAACGAATTCCCAAGCCATTTCCCATGGTGCAACCGGTAAGGGCAATGACCAGGTTCGATTTGAGTTGGGGGCTTATGCCTTAGATCCCTCGATTCAGGTGATTGCGCCTTGGCGCGAGTGGGATCTGAATTCTCGCGAATCACTGATGGATTTCTGTGAGAAGCATCAAATTCCGGTAGAGCAAAAACGATCGGGCGAAAAGTCGCCGTACTCGATGGATGCCAACCTGCTTCACATCTCCTATGAGGGCGGCATCTTAGAAGATCCCAGTGCGGAGCCGGAAGAAGCGATGTGGCTTTGGTCCGTGTCGCCAGAGGCGGCGCCTGATACGCCGACCTATCTCGAATTGACCTACCAGGGCGGCGATCCGATTGCGGTGGATGGGCAGGCGCAAACGCCGGCGCAACTGTTGGCGCTTTTGAATCAAGTGGGCGGCCGTAATGGCGTCGGCCGGGTTGATATCGTTGAGAATCGGTATGTTGGTATGAAGGCTCGGGGTTGCTATGAAACGCCGGGCGGCACCATCTTGCTGAAAGCGCATCGGGCGATCGAGTCCATTACGCTTGATCGTGAATTGGGTCATTTGAAAGATGAGCTGATGCCGCGCTATGCGTCTTTAATCTATAACGGCTATTGGTGGAGTCCAGAACGTTTGGCGTTGCAGGCGTTAATCGACGAGTCACAACGCCATGTTAACGGTACGGTTCGCCTTAAACTGTATAAAGGCAACGTCACGGTGGTGGGTCGTTGGTCCGAACACGACAGCCTGTATGACGGCAATATTGTCACCTTTGAGGACGACGCCGGCGCCTATGATCAAAAAGATGCAGCCGGCTTTATCAAGCTCAATGCCTTGCGGTTAAAGATGGCCAGCCTGCGACAATCAAAACAACCCTAAGACAACAGCTGCTGGGGTTAGGCTGTTAAAGCCTGGCCGCTTGCAACGATGATCTAAAAGAGGCCTGTTAATCTAGGCGCTTTAATCTTTGGCAAGGAGGGCTTGCTTCTCTCGCCGCGGGTATTCGCACAGATCGAACACCGTACACGCGGCGCACTTCGGACTGCGCGCGGTGCAAGTATAGCGACCGTGCAGAATGAACCAGTGGTGGGCGTCTCGGATGAATTCATCCGGAATCACTTTGAGCAGTTTTTTTTCCACTTGCAGGACATTTTTGCCTGGCGCAAAGCGCGTTCGGTTCGAGACGCGAAAAATATGGGTATCAACCGCCATAGTAGGTTCACCAAAGGCGGTGTTTAAGACGACGTTGGCGGTCTTGCGGCCGACGCCGGGCAGGTCTTCGAGGGCCTCGCGCGTGGTCGGCACTTCCCCTGCATGCTCGGTGAGCAATCGGTTACAGGTTTTGATGATATTTTCGGCTTTGCTGTTAAACAGTCCGATGGTCTTAATGTAGGGTTTCAAACCGTCAACCTCTAACGCCGCAATGGCCTTGGGCGTGCCAGCCACTGGAAAGAGTTTGCGCGTGGCTTTATTCACGCCGACGTCGGTTGATTGCGCCGATAAGATGACGGCGATCAGGAGTTGAAAGGGGTTGTCGTATTCGAGTTCAGTGGTTGGGGTTGGATTCTCTTGGCGTAGGGTGCTCAAGAAGGCGATTCGTTTTTCTCGATTCATAGTATCCGTCCAGACAATTTTTCAGGGCAATCAAACACCCCAGCGCCAAGAAGGCCCCAGGGGCTAGCATCATAATTAAAATGGGACTTTGATGAACCTCAATCCGCCAGGCATCGCCGGAAGGACCGAGTAATTGCGCCATCCCGTCAAATAAAGTGCCCCGGCCAATCACTTCCCGCACGCCACCGAGCAGGGTAATGGCCCACAAAAAACCCAGCCCCATCCAGAAGCCATCCGCCATCGAGGCCATAATGGGATTCCGCCGGGCAAAGAGTTCGGCCCGTCCAAGAATCGTGCAATTGGTGACAATCAACGCAATAAAGAGCCCGATCCGTTGATAGAGTTCAAAAAAGTAAGTCTGCATAAGCAGGTCTGCTGCTGAGACCATCGTCGCAATCACAAGAATTTGCAGCGGGAGTCGTACCGTGTCAACGAGGGTCCGCTTTAAGAGGCTTATCAGGGTATTGGCCCCGACTAAAACGGCAAGCGTAATCAGGCCGAGCGTTAAACTCGTCACCAGCGTTTGACTGACCGCGAGGAGCGGGCACAAACCCAAGAGTTGGACGAGGGCGGGGTTGTTGCGCCAAACCCCGTCGAGCGCAAGCGTACGGGCGTTACTCATCAGCGTCCTCGGTCTTAAATCGATGCGCGTGATCTTTGAGCCCCTGGCCCACCATCTCGATATAGGCGCGACTGGTTATTGTCGCCCCGGTGACATGATCGAAATCCCCACCCCAGCGTTTGAGGCGAAACTGATGTTGCCGAAGGGTTCGGCTATAAAACTGGTCAAGCCAGGGCGCATCCGCATTAATAATGTCGCCAATGCCAGGGGTTTCTTGGTGGTGATGCGTCGACACCGCGGTGATCAATCCGGCTTGATCGACTGCGAGCCAGGCGCGAATGGTGCCGTTGTAGCCCTGGGTTGTTTCAATGGATAACAAAAAGCCTTGCCGCTGGTTGTCGGACCACAGTTCAAAATGGGGGCTGTCTGAATCGGGCTGAATGAGGGTCATTGATGGATTGTTGATGGCCCGTTGCAATTGCTTTAAATCATAGTCTACTTGATTCTGCGCAATGCGCTGATGCGTGGACTCTGCTAAGCCGCCAATGATCAGTGCAGCGACAGCGGCTGCCAGGACGAGCATTAAAAAGGCGGGTTTCATCGGTTTTGTGCTCGCTCAGAACGCAATTGAACGACGCGGTCTATTAAGGGGGCTGCCGCATTGCTGAGCAGCACCGCAAAGGCCAAACCATCTGGGTAGGCGCCAAACCCTCGGATGAGAAACGTCAAACCGCCGACAAGTAGCCCATAAATCCAGAGTCCTTGCGTGGTATTCGGCGAGCTTACGGGATCGGTGATGATGAAAAAAGCGCCAATCATGGTTGCGCCGGCCAACCCATGCAGCCAGGGTGAACCGAGGCTGCTCGAGCTCCCGGCATCATACAGAAAGAGGCTGGGCACCAATAATCCAATGAGCATTGCCAAAGGCAGCTTGAACGAAATAATGCGGGCTTGGATGAGATAGATGCCGCCCAGCAGGTAGCCAAGGCTGATCAAGATTTGATCATTGAAAACGGGTTCTGCGAGCTGCCAATATTCGCTTAAGGTCATCCCTTGCCGATTGCGGAGCAGATCGAGGGCGGTGGCCCCAGTATAGCCATCCAAGCTTTGCAGGCCGATTTTGATGCGGAACAGATCGAGGGTCGAAGGCGTAACGCCAGATTCGGGTAGCCATTGGGTCATGAGTAAGGGCGACGATAAGATCAGTCCTCCATAGCCTACCATTGCAGGGTTGAAGAGGTTTTGCCCCAAGCCGCCATAAACGAACTTACCGAAAATCAGCGCAAAGGCGACCCCGAAGACAACCAGTCCAAAGGGGAGCATCGGCGGTAGACACAGTGCGAGTAGAACGGCGGCCAGCAAACCACTGCTGAGACTGGCCTGGGTTTGCGGTCGTCGCCGGACTTGGTGATAAGCCATCTCCAATACCAGTGCGGCTAAGAGCGCGGCGGCCACGTTGAGTAAGATCCCAAGTCCAAAAACCCAAACACTCGCCAAGAAGCCTGGGATGAGGGCCATGCCCGTTCTGGTCATGATTTGGTTACTGTTCATGACCCTGACCCACCCTTGATTTGCGCGATCAGCGCGAGGGCGTCTTTGGGCTTCGGCCGCACTTTGAGCGTCGCCGCGGCGGTTTGAATGCGCGTTTCTCTTCGTAAAAATCGCTGCTCCGTGGCTTCAGCGGTCTGGGCTGCTTGGGCAATGATTCGCTGATTGGCTTTCATGCGCTTAAAGGATTCTGTCAGCGGCAGCTCGCTCGGACAAATTTGATCGCAAAGCGTACATTCGATGCACGCCGATAAACCGAGTTCCGCACTACGCTCAGGCTGGTCAAAGGCCAGGAATAAATGTTGTGGCGTCAGCGACTTAGGACAAGCGGTCACACAGTCGCTGCAAAAAATGCAGGCTTCCTCGGATTCTGGACGCAAGGTGAGGTCGCAAGGACTGTCCGTTTCGATAAGGTCAATACAATCAACTGGACAAGGCGGTAGGCACAGCTCGCACCCCGTACACTCGGACTCGATGACCGTATGCATCAGGTTCTGGCTTCCGATAATGGCATCAACGGGACACGCCTTAATGCAGAGCATGCAGCCGATACAATTTGATTCTTGAATCCGTGCGATCAGCGGCACAGGGACCGCTTTGAGCTCGCTGGCCAGTGGGCTCGCCGGCCGGTTTAATAGGTCCGCGAGGGTTTGGATCAAGGCTTCACCCCCCGGCGGGCAGCGATTAATGGCTTCCCCTTTCGCGACGGCTGCGGCATAGGGCCGGCAGCCCGGGTAGCCGCATTGGGCGCATTGGGTCTGGGGCAGCGTTCGATAGATCAAATCTTCAACGACGTTGGGTGTCTGCGGGAAAGCGCGGTGGCCGAAATAGACAACGCCGAAGGTCAGAAGGGCGCAGCCGAGCAGTACCATCAGATAACCGAGTATCATGAGAATTGCATCGCCGTTAAACCTGAAAACCCAAGGGCAATAAGACCGGCCGTAATCATGTTAATGGCCGCGCCTTGAAACGGTTTCGGCACGTTTAACACCGATTGATGCTCGCGCAGGGCGGCAAACATTAAGAGCAGCAGGCCAAACCCCAACCCCGCGCCGAGTCCTAAAAGCAGTGCCTCAAAAAACGATTGGCTGGTCCTTGCGTTGATTAGGGCGACCCCTAAGACCATGCAGTTGGTGGTGATGAGCGGGATGTAAACCCCCAAGAACTGATGTAAGACCGGCTGAGTGGCTCGAATCACAATTTCCATGAATTGCACCAAGGCGGCAATGATCAGAATAAACGTCAAAATCCGCAGGCCGGTTAGGCCGAAGGGTTGCAGCACATACTGCTCGAGCAAATAGGCCGCCCCGGCACTCAAGGTCAGTACAAAAAGCGTGGCGCTGGCCAAACCGGCAGCACTCGACAGCCTCTGGCTGGCGCCTAAAAAGGGGCACAACCCAAGGAATTGGACGACAACAAAGTTGTTCACGAAGATCGCAGTAAAGAGTACCAATAGGGCCTCGGTGAACATGGCTACTCAGCTCACCTTCATGCCTGGTGTTGCGCCGGAATCGGGACTGATGAGGAAAATATCAGAGCCACCGGGCCCCGCTGCCAGAATCATGCCTTCAGAGAGGCCAAATTTCATTTTTCGGGGGGCAAGGTTCGCGACCAGGACGGTCAACTTCCCGATCAAGTCTTCCGGTTGATAGGCCGATTTGATACCGGAAAAGACGTTGCGCTGGTGATCCCCTACATCGAGAGTCAGGGCAAGCAGTTTGTCAGCCCCGACAACGGCCTCCGCTGCAACGATCCGGGCAACACGCAGATCAACTTGGGCAAACGCTGCAATATCAATGGTGTCTTCTTTGGGGGTGCCCGCAACCTCAGTGGACGGAGCGGGTTGGCCTTGGGCTTGCTCGATCTCGATCATGGCCTGGACTTGGGCGAGTTCAATACGCTGAATGAGCGGTTGAAAGGCCGCAATCGTGTGACCTTCAAGTTGGGTGTTATGGTCTGCCCAAGTCAGTGGTTCGATTGCGAGAAAGGCCTCGGCGCGCTCAGCGAGACCGGGCAGAACGGGCTTTAAATACAGCGTTAGCAATCGAAATAGATTCAAACCGTCGGCGCAAACGGCTTCCGCGCGATCTCGCGTCTCTGGGTTTTTGATCAGTTGCCAGGGTTGCTCCTCTGCGATGAATTGATTGGCTTGATCTGCAAGGCCCATGATAACCCGCATGGCCTTACTGAATTCTCGTGCTTCGTACAGGTCTGCGATCTCATGAGCCGCGGACTGAAACTGCCCAATCAGTGGCGTCCCCGTTGAGGCCTTCATCACCCCGCCGAACTGTTTGTTGATAAAGCCGGCGCACCGACTGGCAATGTTGGCGACTTTGCCCACTAAGTCGGCATTCACCTTCTGCACAAAATCTTCAAGATTAAGGTCCAGGTCTGCAACGCTAGGATTTAATTTTGCCGCAAAGTAGTACCGTAAGTATTCTGGCGACAATTGATCGAGATAGGTCCGAGCGTTGATAAAGGTGCCTTTTGATTTCGACATCTTCTCGCCGTTAATCGTTAAGAACCCATGGACGTTGACCTTGGTCGGCGTTCGGAAATCAGCAGCCGACAACATGGCAGGCCAAAACAGGGCGTGGAAGTTGACGATATCTTTGCCAATAAAATGATGCACTTCACAATCCGAATCGGCTCGCCAGTAATCCTCATAATCGATACCATGACCTGCGCAGTAGCGTTTAAAGCTGGAGATATACCCGATCGGCGCGTCCAGCCAGACATAAAAATACTTTCCGGGCTCGCCGGGAATCTCAAATCCAAAATACGGCGCGTCTCTGGAAATGTCCCAGTTTTGAAGTCCGGTATCGAGCCATTCAGACAGCTTGTTGGTGACAGCTGGATGTAAGGCGCCGCTTTGGGTCCAGGTTTTTAGGAATTCGGTGTGCTTTGAAAGCGCAAAGAAGATGTGTTCAGACGTTCTCAGTTCGGGTTTAGATCCCGATAGCTTTGATCTCGGGTCGATTAAATCGGTCGCAGCATAGGTAGCACCGCAAGCATCACAGTTGTCACCATACTGCTCAGGGGTTTTGCAAGAAGGACAACCGCCGACAACGAACCGATCGGCAAGAAATAGGCCCTTTTCGGTATCAAACAGTTGCTCAACAGCGGCTTTTTCAATATTCCCGGACGCGAGAAGCCGTGAATAAATCTCAGCGGACAATTGCTCATTGTCTTCGGAGTGGGTGCTGTCGTAGCAATCGTGACTGATCTGAAACGCTTGGAAGTCCTGAATATGCGCCTTGGTGATCTCGGCGGCATAGTCTAAAGGGGTCTGCCCCGCAGCTTGCGCATTCAACATGACGGCCGTGCCATGGACATCATCGGCACAAACGTAGAGGCATTCATGGCCTTGCAATCGCTGGAATCGAACAAAGATGTCCGTTTGAACGTGTTCGAGCATATGGCCGAGATGAATGGCGCCGTTGGCATAGGGTAGGGCGCTGGTTACTAGGATTCGTCGCCGAGTTGTCATGGCTAGTCTCCGAAAGTGAAGGCGCAAGTTTAGGGGATCTGGATGGGTGACGCTAGGGTTCATCAAGATGAAACACGGATCAGGATAATCCTTGAGCGGCTGACCTGCTTTTAGCGGCCGTGCTAGGTACAATAACGCTTTGCCAGTGATGAGGAAGGATTTGTGTCAGAACAAACAAAGGTTGCGCCATTGGCGATCAAAGGCGTTGCCCAGATTGTTGCGGTCGCCTCGGGCAAGGGCGGCGTTGGAAAATCGACCATCGCGACGAACCTGGCGGTTGCGCTCAAGGCCGCCGGGCGACGGGTTGGTTTGCTCGATGCGGACATCTATGGCCCCAGTCAGGGCACGCTATTTGGGTTGGCCAGTGGCACCAAACCTGAGGTGGTTGACCAACTGCTGGTGCCGATCCTAGCGCACGGCGTGTATTGCATGTCGATGAGCTTTCTAGCCTCGAGTAAAACACCTGCCATTTGGCGTGGACCCATGGCGAGTGGGGCTTTGCAACAGATGCTGATGCAGACGGATTGGCCAGACCTAGATGTTTTGGTCATCGATATGCCGCCGGGTACGGGGGATATTCAATTAACCCTCGCCCAGCGGGTGCCGGTTGATGGCGCGTTAATCGTGACAACGCCCCAGGATATCGCGTTACTCGATGCGCGCAAGGGCATTGAAATGTTTCGAAAGGTCCGCGTCCCGGTTTATGGCGTTGTCGAAAATATGAGCACGTTTGTGTGCCCACACTGTGGCGAAAACAGCGCAATCTTTGGTGAAGGCGGCGGCGATCGAATTGCTGAAGAGTTTTCTGTTCCCGTTCTAGCGCGGCTGCCACTGAGCCTTGAGACCCGTCAAACTTCAGACGCAGGCAGGCCAATTGCCAATGAAGGGGACAGTGTCGCGGGTAAAATCTTTAAGACGCTTGCAGACGAGGTGTTGCAGCTGCTCGCGAATCAAACGGCGCCCACAGCGCCGATGATTTCGATTGTGGATGATTAAGGAAGGACCTGCCAGGTCGATGACCAGCAGCCGTTTACGGATAACGCGATGATGCAAGGGCATTAGGAGGAAGAGCATGACGATCAAATCAGATTCATGGATTCAAAGAATGGCGGCGGAGCAGGACATGATTTCGCCCTTCGAGCCAGGTCAAGTGCGTGAGGATCGGGGCGCCCGAGTTATTTCCTGGGGCACATCGAGCTATGGCTATGATGTCCGCTGCGCTGATGAGTTTAAGGTCTTCACCAATATTCATTCGGCAACGGTTGACCCGAAGGCCTTCGATGAGCGTAGCTTTGTCGATGTTAAAAGTGATGTTTGCGTGATTCCACCCAACTCATTTGCGCTGGCAAGAACGGTTGAGTATTTCAAAATTCCAAGAAGCGTTTTGACCATCTGTCTTGGGAAATCGACTTATGCCCGGTGCGGCATCATCGTCAACGTGACGCCGCTCGAGCCAGAGTGGGAGGGTCATGTGACCTTGGAATTTTCAAATACGACCACCTTGCCGGCGAAAATCTATGCGAACGAAGGGGTGGCGCAAATGCTGTTTTTCGAAAGTGATGAGGTTTGTCAAACCAGTTATCGCGACCGAGGTGGCAAATACCAAGGTCAGACTGGGGTGACACTACCTAAGACCTAGTGGTATCCAAGTTTTGGCTGAACCACCATGCGGATTGCGTTACAAGCTAGAAGCAAAATGGTCGCAACGCCTAACCCAGGCAGCAAACGCGTTAAATAAAGTTTCGCCACCCGGTTCAGGAGCTCGGCGCGCCAGCGCTAAAATCAGTAATAGGCGTCTCGTTGAGATAGGCTTTTTCAATGGCCAGCGAAAAATTTTCACCGTCGCTCGAGGTTTGTTCGAACCGGACCAACATGTATTCAAACGCAGGCGCAAGCCAAAGGGTGGTGGCGCGCTTTTCTTGATCATTCGATCGAACAATCTCATAGGTCTCGACGAGGCCTAATGGGGTTTCAAGCGTGACCTTCGCCTTGACGGAAAAAATATAATCTTTAAGGGTATCTTGATCTTGGATTTGGTAGCGATGCTGCGTGCCCAACGCAATGTCTGCGCCTTGATTGAGCAGATCGGTTTGCAATTGAAACTGGTACAGCAATCGATCGGATATCTGGGCGTCGGCGAGCGGCCAATGCTCGCCTGAGTCGAGATCGTTAACCTGATTTTGGTCCCAATCAAAATTCAAGCGAATACGCTTGTTGCGCCCCAAGCCGGTTCGGTCGTACCGGTAAAACTGCGGCCTGGCCGTGCCATCAATCATTACGAAATCGGATTGTTCTGTGAATTTTGCGAAAATGCTCAGAGCAGACGAGGTAAGGGTATAAAGCGGCGCCTCTGCGCCCTCAAGGTTTTGCCAGGACAACTCGCGAATGCCCGTGGCGCTAATGGGCAGGCCTTTATAGTCTGCTTGGTAGATAACCTTAAAGGGTTGGGGGTGTAGCAGCCTGGCTTGTTCGCCCGCTGCGTGTTGCATCGCGATGGTGAGACTCAATGCGATCATCAGCGCGACCCGGGCTTGCTTGCTCAGACTGCGTACCCATTGCGCCGGCAAGGATTGCGGCGCGGCGCCTCGGTCGCGCCGATCGCCTGTATCGGTTACTTCAGTAATCACGTGGTTAATGTGTAACATAGGCCATTACCGAAAAGTTGTGTTTTGTCTATGTTCAAGAAATCCATACCAGTAAGAAGGGTCATTGCTGCTAAAAGTTCCCTTACTTTACTTGTTTTGTTGCTGGTCGTCGCCCAGAAGCTCGACGCCGTCACCCTGGAAAACTTGTATCAGGCTGAAGTGTTATCCGAATCTCAAAGCGATGCGCAGCGTCGTATTGATGCCTCAGAGGGGCTCTCGCAGGTGCTCATGCGTGTATCGGGTCGCTCGGATATTCTTCAGAACCCGGTTATTGTTGCCGCGCTAAAAACGCCGGAACAATACTATTCGGAATTTAGCTATGCTCGGGTTGAAGCCGTCAACGATGCGGCGGCCGCGCTGCCTCAACCGGGGCTTGACCCATTGCCTGCTGAGACGCCGCGTCAGGTCATGCGCATTCGGTTTGCGCCGAGTTTGATCGCAAAAATTTTACGCGAGGCCGATCTGCCGGTTTGGGGCAGCAATCGTCCGTCTGTTCTGAGTTGGATGGCCATCGATGATGAATCTGGCCGTCAGGTGCTGGGAGAAGCGAACCCGTCGTTATTCGCTAAAACCTTGAATCAGGCCGCGCGAGCCCGTGGCGTGCCCTTACTCTTGCCATTATGGGACTTGGAGGACAGTCGGGGCGTGTCGTCCTCTGAGATTTGGGGCCGATTTCTAGGCCGAATCGAGGCCGCATCAAAACGGTACTCGCCGGATAAGATCTTGGTGTTCAGAGCAGAGTCCGAATTCAGCAACCAATGGCGGGGCGATTGGTCCTTGGGGGAAGGGGGGCAGTGGCGCAGCGGCACAGTTTATGGTGAGAGTCAGGCGCAGTTGGCAACGGCTTTAGTTGGGGTCCTGGCCAGTGTGCTGAGCGAGCAGTATGCCGTTACCTCGACCCGGTCGGAAGTGCGTTTGACGGTCGAGGGCATCACCGAGATTCAAGATTACGCCGAGGTGAGTCGATATCTTGAGGGCCTGACGCAAGTTATGAGTGTTCAGCCGGTTAGGATCCTTACGGATATGGTTGAGTTTAAACTGCGCAGTGAAGGGGAGGTGCAGCAAATCATTGATGTGATTGCGCTCGATCGCAAGTTAACACTGCTGCGCCTGGATGAGTCGTCGTCGACCTTATGGTACCGTTGGACGCCATAGCCACGCGCAGTCGCCGGCTAAGGTGACCTAATAAAAGGGTTTTAAAGCCATGAACGTATTGATCAATAGTCTTGTCGGACTGGGCCTTATTGGCTTGGTTGCCGTGTCGGTTAGCTTGCTGGGACCGATTTTAACGCCCTTCTTTCTCGGCGCCTTTCTGGCGTATTTAGGGGATCCATGGGTTGACCGCTTTGAAGCATGGGGTTTGGGTCGTGCGCTGAGTGCAACCTTAGTATTTGCGTTGATTGCCGCTGTGATGTTGGCCGCCCTGATGCTTTTTTTACCCTTGCTGGCGCTGGAGTTGAGTGAATTACTACAAGGGTTACCGGCAAGCTTTTTATGGCTTCAGTCGACGCTGGGGCCGCTGATCAAAGATTGGACTGGTTTCAACTTGCAAGCGCTTGACCTAAAAGGTCTCGCGCAAAACTTTCTAGGTGAGTGGCAGCAGTCCAGCGATATCATGGGGTACCTTTTGGGTCAGATAACCCAGTCGGGCCTTGCAATATTCGGCAGTCTGATGACGCTTGCGTTGACGCCAGTGGTCGCTTTTTATTTGATGCGAGATTGGGATCATTTGCTGACGCGACTCGATCAATTGATCCCTCGGCCCCAAATTAATGTGGTCCGTCAGCTAACGGCAGCCGGTGATGAAATGCTGGCCGCTTTCATTCGGGGTCAGTTTTTGGTCATGATCTTACTTGGCATTTTTTATGCCGTGGGTCTCGGGTTGGTTGGGTTGGATATGGCGCTGATCATCGGTCTCATTGCCGGTCTCGCCAGTATCGTGCCCTACCTTGGTTTCATCTTGGGACTCCTGATGGCAACCATTGCTGCCGCTTACCAATTCCAAGATTGGGTTCATCCTGTGTATGTGCTCACGGTGTTTATTCTGGGACAGATTTTAGAGGGCAGTCTGCTAACCCCTTGGCTTGTCGGGGATCGCATTGGCTTGCATCCGGTTGCTGTTATTTTTGCCGTGCTCGCCGGTGGGCAATTGTTCGGTTTTATTGGGGTGCTCTTGGCCTTGCCCGTGGCCGCCGTGCTCATGGTTTTAGTGCGGTATTGGCTGGGCCGTTACCTGGCCAGTGGGTTTTATCTTGGTGATGCTGTTCCTGCAACGTGCGATCTATCCGAGGAAGGCGCAGCCCTGAACACCCCGCCTGCCGCGACGATCGAGTCAGAGACAATCGATCCAGACATGGTCTCTGAGGCAACGGACGCGTCAACACTTTGAGCGAGCAGCTGACCCTTGCGTTCCCGCTTAAACGCGCCTATACCCTCGAGCGGTTTGTAGGTGATTTGGGCGAGCGCGCACTTGCGCTATCTAAGGAGCCGGTTTGGATTAGTGGCCCGAGAGAGTCGGGTAAATCACATTTACTGCAAGGTCTTTGCCAGCGATCAGAGCATCAAGCGGGCCGCGCGTTTTACTTAAGTTTATCCAATCAGGATTTAAGACCCGATGTACTTTCTAATCTAGCCGATTTTGATTTGGTGGCGTTAGATGGGCTTGATCACGTTGTCGGGGATCGGGATTGGGAACTGGCTTTATTTGATTTGATGAATGCGGTCGCTGACACCCACGATGCCTGGCTGCTGATGGCGTCAAGATGTCCGCTGCCGGATGTGCCGTTCTGTCTAGCCGATCTTGCGTCCCGAAGTCGTGCAATGCATTGGCTCCAGACAGGCCAGTTAACCGATATTGAAAAAGCGCTGGTCTTGCGGCGACTGGCCGAGGAAACGGGGTTTCATCTGCCAGAAGAGGTTCTCACTTTTTTACTGGATCGCGCGCCCCGTGAAATCGGCGCGCTGATCCAAGTTTTGAACCGGCTTGCCGACGAGAGTCTTAAGGCTCAGCGCCGGATCACCATTCCCTTTTTGAAACGCGTGTTGGGTATTTAAAGATGAAAGTTGTCTTCACCGGTGGGGGGACAGCCGGGCACGTTACACCCAACCTTGCGCTTATTGAGTCGTTCCAGCGTGATGGCGTTGAGTGTTTTTATATTGGCTCCAAAGTGGGCATTGAGGCCACGTTGGTGTCTGGGCTCAATCTGGATTTTTACGGCATCGCCTCCGGCAAGCTTCGGCGGTACTTCGATTGGCAGAACTTCATTGATCCTGTGAAGATTTTTTTTGGATTCTTTCAGGCACTCTGGATCCTACTGTGGCGCCGACCCGATGTGTTGTTTTCCAAAGGTGGATTTGTCGCGGTGCCCGTGGTCATTGCAGCGTGGAGCCTCCGGATCCCCGTTGTGATCCACGAGTCAGATTTGACGCCCGGTTTGGCAAACCGCTTGAGTGCCCCATTTTGTCGAAGGATATGCCTTAATTTTGAAGAAACAGCGGCTCATTTCGCCCAGCGAGCCACTCGGGTAACGGGCACGCCGCTCAGAGCAGGTTTGGTTCAATCCGACGGCGAGCGGGGTCGACAGTGGCTAAACGGTTTCAAGGCAGTGGGTGAGACCCAGCCGATTTTATTGGTGGTGGGTGGCAGTTTAGGCGCGCAAGCCATCAATCGCTTGGTGCGCGCCGACCTTGCGCAGCTCACTGAACGCTTTCATGTCGTTCATGTGGTGGGCGGCGGCGGTATTGATCCGGAGTTTGTGGAAACCCCGCACTACCAGCAGTTTGAATATTTGGATGAACCCTATGGTGATGTGGTTGCGGCCTCAGATGTTGTGATCTCTCGGGCAGGGGCAAATGCTTTGTTCGAGTTTTTGTGGTTTAAAAAACCCCAACTGCTTATTCCGCTGCCCAGTGCTGCAAGCCGCGGGGATCAACTGCAGAATGCGGCGTTGTTTGAGCAAAAAGGGTATGCCCAGGTTTGTCAGGAGCGAGATCTTGGTCCGGGGGCGCTGGCGCGGGCGGTTGATTCTGTTTGGATGGTGCGGTTTGATATGGCCCGGCGCCTTGGCTCGGTCAGTCTACCAGACAGCTTAGGTTTGATCCGTCAAGCGATTGAAGCGGCCGCCGCGGCAAACTAGGCGGTCAAGCAAGTCTTCGAGGCAGATCGGCGAAATCAAAAAAAGGGTATTTCGATGGCGAAGAAAAAAATGGGTCAGGGGCGCCTGCAAGGGGCGACGCGTGCCGGATGGAATGCGAAAGCAGACGTAAAACACGCTATACGTTGCACAGGGCTCATCATGGGGCTTGTTTGGGCCGCTGTGGCGTCGCAGGTTCAGGCCGATGCCGGCGCTCAATTGACGGCTTTGCTTGAAACCGAGCGCGAGCACTACGCAGGCATTGCGTTAAAAATCTGGGACTATGCCGAGCTTGGCTATCAAGAGACCCGGAGTAGTCAGCTGTTGCAAGATACCCTTGCGGATGAAGGCTTCGAAGTGAGCGCCGGCGTCGCAGAGATCCCAACCGCGTTTGTTGCAAGTTTTGGTCAAGGCGAGCCGGTGATTGGCATTTTGGCCGAGTTTGATGCGTTGCCTGGAATTAGCCAGGCGGCGGTGCCGACTCGATCGGTGCTTGCGGATAAGACTGCGGGCCATGCCTGCGGCCACCATCTCTTTGGCGCTGGCTCCACGGCTGCTGCAATCGCGGTAAAACGATGGCTCGCTGAAACGGGCCAAGCCGGCACCATTCGACTTTATGGTACCCCCGCCGAAGAAGGGGGTTCGGGGAAAGTGTATTTGGTACGTGCTGGGCTGTTTGACGATGTTGATACGGTACTGCATTGGCATGGGGCCGATCGAAACGCTGCGAATCCCGGCACGACACTTGCGAATAAATCCGCCCGAGTTCGGTTCTATGGCCGATCCGCACATGCCGCGGCAGCACCCGAACGGGGACGGTCAGCATTGGATGGCGTCGAGGCCATGAACTACATGGTCAATCTCATGAGAGAGCATGTGCCCGATAGCACAAGGATTCACTATGTGATCACCAGTGGCGGTAAGGCGCCCAACGTGGTGCCGGATTTTGCGGAAGTCTACTACTACGTGCGTCATCCCCAAGCCAGTGAGCTCGCCAATATTTGGGATCGGGTGATGAACACCGCCCACGCAGCGGCGCTGGGAACGGGAACCGAGGTTAAGATCGAAACCATGCATGGCAATCATTCAATTTTGCCAAATGAAACCTTGGCGCGCGTGATGCATCAAAGCTTGAGCACGGTCGGTGGCTATACGATGACGGCCTCAGAGCGGGCTTTTGCTGAGGTCTTGTCCCAAAGTTTTATCAATCAGCCGAGTGTCTTAGGACTTGAAGAAAAGGTCCTGCCCTTTGGCTTTACCGAGAGTAAGGGCTCAACCGATGTTGGCGATGTCAGTTGGACCGTGCCGACGGTTGGCCTTAGTACGGCCACCTGGGTGCCCGGGACTGCCGCCCACAGTTGGCAGGCGATTGCCGCCGGTGGAACGAGTATCGGTATTCAGGGGATGATGGTTGCTGCAAAAACCCTGGCCCTAACCGCTCAGGCTTTGTTTTTGGCGCCCAGTCATCTCGACGCGGCAGCCGTCGAGTTCGAGCAGCGCCGAGGTCCTGATTTTGTTTACGAAGCGCTCCTCGGCGACCGCGCGCCGCCCCTTGATTATCGACGATAAGCAGGCCCTCCGCGCGCCGCTGTCGAACGTCTCAACGCTTAAGCTTTTTGCATCCGGGGGTTGACGGGGTTTATTCAAGCGTTATACTTAGGTATAACACTAAACCTCTTAACGCCGGTCAGCTGTATGTTCTATAACCCTCAACCGTATTTTGAGACATCAGGTCGGATGATCCCGATGCCGCCGATGGCGCGTCACGGATGAAGATTGTTTGGAATGAGAAAGATCCGATATACCTGCAGATTCACCAATACCTCGCCCAGTTAATTTTAGAGGGCGTGATCCAAGAGGGGGATGCCTTGCCGTCAGTTCGCCAGTTAGCGGTCGCGCAACATGTGAACCCCATCACGGTATCAAAGGCCATTGCGATGCTGGTTGAGGATGGCATCGCGCTGAAGCGCCGGGGGCTGGGTATGTTTGTCGCCGAGGGTGCCGCCGAGCAACTCAAGATTCAGTTGCGTGCTCGATTTCTGTCGGAGGAGTGGCCGAGTATCCATCAACGGATCACGTTGCTGGGGTTATCGTTAACAGATTTATTAAAGGAGCCATCGTGAGCAACGCTATTTCAGTCCAGAGTTTGAGCAAACGATTTGGTGATCACCAAGCCTTAGATCGCGTCTCGTTTGAAGTGCCGAAAGGCGCTGTGGTCGGGCTGATCGGGCCCAATGGCGCGGGTAAAACAACCGCGCTGAAAGCGATCTTGGGCTTGTCGGCCTTTGAGGGTACGGTCGAGGTGCTGGGTAAGTCACCGCGCTCTGCGCCGCATCAAATGATGACCTCGGTTGGCTACATTTCAGATGTGGGAATCTTGCCCCGCTGGCTAAAAGTCAATGATGCGTTGAAATTTACCCAGGCCATTCACCCGCAATTTGACCTCGAAAAAGCCCACGCCATCCTCGCTAAGACCGATATACCGCTAAAGCAGCGCGTGAAAGCGCTCTCCAAGGGTATGGTGACGCAACTGCATCTCGCGCTGGTATTAGCGATGGATGTCCAGTTGCTTATTCTGGATGAGCCGACCCTGGGTTTGGATATCGTATATCGCAGTCAATTTTATCAACAAATATTGAATGAATTTTTATCAGAAGACCGGACCCTACTCATCAGTACCCATCAGGTTGAGGAAATTGAGTCGTTGCTAACCCACCTCATTTTTATCGACCAGGGCAAGATTCGTCTCGATGCCGCGTTGGATGATGTCTATAGCCGGTATCGAGCGGTTGATGTCGTAAAGTCGCAGATGAGCGCCGCCCGAGGATTGAAGCCTTTGTCCGAGCAAGCTCAGATCGAGGGAGCCTGCATGATTTTTGATGGGGTGAGCGCTGAAAGTCTTGCGGAACTCGGCACGACGCGGCGCGTGGGCATCGCTGAGCTTTTTGTCGCCATGATGACGCGTGAAACTAAATCAACCGCGTCGATTTAAAACAAGGATCAACTGGTTGCACGCGAATTCGCGCCAATCCGCTTTTAAAGAGGACTTAAAATGAATCAAGTTACAACGCTTATGGCCTTGTTCCAGCGTGAAAGTTGGGAACACCCTAATTTAATTTGGCGGCTCCCGGTGGGTCTAGTGATCCTGAATGTTGTCCTGGCGATCGCGTCGGTGAGTCTTGGTTTGCAATACTTTGGCACCGAAAATTTCAAATTCGAATTCAACAGCCAGGACCTATCCTTTGATCAAGGCGGGCCAGGTCAAGCCGCGGCGACCTTCTTTTTATTAAGTTACTTCTTGTTAAGTCAGATGGTTGCGATTGGCTATTTGCTATCTGCTTTGTATGAAGAGCGAAAAGACCGGAGCATCTTATTTTGGAAGTCTCTACCGGTCTCGGATTTTCAGGTTGTGCTCAGTAAAGCACTGATGGGTTTGGTGGTGATTCCCGGTCTGTATTTGCTGGCTGCGATGCTGACGTTCATGCTGGTCACCGTCGTGTTGAGTCTGGGAATGACGTTCCTTTTGCCTGGCACAGCGCTGTTTGACGGATTTTTAATGGCTGGGCTGGCTGTCGTTGGCGAGGCGCTTAGGGTGTTTGCGTTGCAGATTATCTGGGGCGCGCCGGTTTTTCTATGGGTGCTGCTCGTGTCTGGGCTTGCGCGTGGGCAGCCGCTCATCTGGGCGATGGGGATCCCGTTACTGGTGTTGGTGGTTGAAAAGTCGCTTTTGTCTGAAGCGCGGGTCTTTGACTGGTTCTATGCCCATGCAACGCCGCTACCGTTTGCAGGCGCTTGGAACCCCATGATGGGCAGCGCGTCGATTGACTTGGCGGATGGTTTCTTGGCAGCGGGCATTGGGCTAATATTGTTTGGTTTAACAGTCTTTGGACGGAGGCACTTTCATGAAATTTAAGCAATTTTTGGCTGTGCTGTTGCTGCTTGCAACCTTTAGTTCCTTGGCCTATCTCAACACGCCGACGTCATTGGAGCAGATGAGGCGGATTACAGTGGCTTATGAGCAAGGTCAGATCTCTTTGAAAACCTTCCGAAAGATCCAACGGTTTTTACTGGATCAACAGCTGCGATAAGCGCTGGCTCAGACTCAAGGCAACGGTTTGGTTGGCAAGCTGAGATGGATTCACGGCTTTCGTGAGAATAAAACCGATCAAATTTGCGCGGGGTGTGTACAATATCGCCCTTTCAAATGTCGGATGCCGCCATGTTTAACGTGCTTACCCTGAATAATATTTCCGAAAAAGGTCTGGTCAGGTTCGATAAGACGGCCTTTAACGTTTCTGATGCGCTGCCACAACCGGATGCTATTTTACTCCGGAGCTTTAAGCTGACGCCCGATCATGCCACGGAAGGTTTGCTGGCGGTTGGCCGTGCAGGCGCGGGCGTGAATAATATTCCAGTGGATGCTTATACCGATCGCGGCATTGTGGTGTTTAACACGCCCGGCGCCAATGCAAATGCGGTTAAAGAGTTGGTGGTCGCTGGTATGCTGCTATCCCGTCGTGGAATCGTTCAAGGCATTGACTATGTTTCGGGCTTGTCTGAGGTGACCGATAAGGCGGCTCTGAATACGCAGGTCGAAGCCAGTAAAAAGGCGTTTAAGGGCTCGGAGCTCAAAGGCCGAACCTTAGGGGTTCTGGGGCTGGGGGCGATTGGCTCGATGGTGGCGGACATTGCACTGCAACTCGATATGAAGGTTTTGGGTTTCGACCCAGCATTGTCGGTTGAATCGGCATGGCGGCTATCGAGCCGGGTGCAAAAGATGGACAGCATTGAGGCGCTGTTTGCGCGCTCTGACCTCGTGACGTTGCACGTGCCGGCCTTGCCTGAAACGGAAAAAATGGTGAACGCAACGCTCCTTGCCGCAATGAAGCCCGGCTCGGTACTGCTGAATTTTGCCCGCGGTGAGATTGTTGATACGGCGGCGATTGAAGCCTCCCTGACAAATGGCCAACTGGGGCAATACATTTCTGACTTCCCCGTTCCAGAACTCGTTAATTTGCCGGGTGTTCTGGCAACGCCTCATTTGGGGGCGAGTACCGATGAGGCAGAAGATAATTGCGCGATCATGGCGGCTGATCAATTAATGGACTTCCTGACCAACGGCAATATCAAAAATTCGGTTAACTTCCCCAACTTGTATTTAGAGCGAAGCCAATTAGGCTGCCGGATTGCCTTGTCGAACCGGAACGTGCCTAGGATTTTGGGTCGCGTCTTGTCGGAATTAGCGGACAGGAATATTAATGTGATCGACATGATTAATAAGAGCCGTAACGAAATCGCCTATAACTTGATTGATATCGAAAGCGCGCCTTCAGCGGAGCTGACAGAGGCGCTTTCGGCTATCGATGATGTGATCAATGTGCGATTGCTGGCTTAAGGCGTAACGCTGCTGCGCTTAGAAGCGATCCAGTCGGATCAAGTGGGCTAGATCCCTGGGTAGCGGGCTGGGGGCGCCGCAAAACGCACTGACAATGGCTTCTGCCGCGAGGGGCGCATGGGTTGCCCCATGGGAGCCGAGCCCCATCAGCGCGTAACACGCAGGCATAGGCTCTAAATGTTGACCAACGCCCTGATCCATAATAGCCGTGGTGAGCGCGTCAGTCGGCAGCAGGCCGGCGCCAATAACCCGGTCTGAAAACGTTGTTCGGATGCCGGCATGTGCAGAGGTCAAGGTAAAGTCACGATGCTGAAGGGTCTGCGCAAGATCTGACATTAGCCGATCGGTATCGAGCAAGCGCGTTTGCGAATCGTTGCTGCCCAGTTCGTACGTACTGCCCACTAAGAAGTCGTGGCCGTCAAGGTGCGTGATATTAATATCCCCAGTTAAAAATTCTGGCAAAGCGTGTTTGGATTGAATGCGAATACTCTGACCCCGAACATTTTTCAGCGCCAGACTCGTCAGGGTGTGCATGCCAGCGCCAGCTGCCAGGAGCGTAACGTCCGCCTGTGATAGCGCATGACCCGCTGCATCATAAAGCCGCATTTGACCCTTACTGGGCCTCAATTCGCAGACCTTTGCGTCTTGCAGGCCTGCCGGGGAGAGGCCCTGCCAAATGCCAGCCTGATGGTAAGTCACCTCATTGTCGATTTGCTCAAGATAGTCATCCGGAAAGAGTTGGCTGAGACGCTGCATTCTTTGAATCTTGGCAGGTGTTGCGCTGCGCCAGCGTAGAGGCCTGCGCTGAACGCCTTCTTGGTTGTGCAAGGCAAAGTAACAGCCGGCAATTGAAAATTCCGACAGCCGATCGCGCTGAAGCGATAACTGTGGGTAAATGTTTAAAGCGGGTTGGCTCGAGGCGCCCGGGTGATTCGGGTCGGCCAGAATGATCGGTTGAATGTCGAATCGATTAAGACTGCCAGCAAGGCTTTGCCCGGCGATACCCGCGCCGATAATTTGCACGGACGGCCGTCGCAGTCGTTGGCCGCGCCAGTCGCCTGGCGCCTCGGCAAACAAGAGTTCTCGTTTACGCCCCCAGCCTTGTCGTTTTTCAATTCTAAACCCGGCCGCTCGTAAGCCTTGTTTGACGACGCCTGCGACTGAGTAGGTGCTGGCGGATGCGCCCGGTTGGGCCAAACGGCGCATCCCCTCGAAGATAAATTGATTAAAGAGTTCCGGGTTTTGGCTGGGCTTAAAACCATCAAGGTAAAAGACATCCACTTTAGCATCGAGTCGCGGAAGTGCCGTTTGAGCGTCTTCAAAAATGAGCGTTAACCGAATTTGATCTGTGAACCAAACCACATGCCAAGCCGCAAGTCCTGCTGGGTAGATCTCGAGTAATCGCTTGCTTGCTGCGGTTTTGGTTAAAGCATGAACTCGCTTCAAAGCTGCCAGGGTGGGTGGTGAGCGCTCAATGGCGATGTAATGCAGTTGCGCGGTTGAGTTTGATTGTTCCCACAGCGCAATAGTTTGTAAAAAGTTATGGCCGAAGCCAAACCCCAGCTCTAATAAAACGATCAAATCGGCTTGTTGGGCGCGGGATGGCAGTTGATGCTGGCCCGGAAAGACCCATTGTTTTTCCTCAGAGGGGTCCCCTTGGGACCAATAACTGTCGTCAAACTCGACTGACGAGGGCGTGTCTTGCTGCCAGATAATGTCGCTTGCTTTCGTGCAATAAGGACTATCGGGTTGCATCGCTCAGCGCTGCTAAATGTGCTGGATCCAGAATCCACTCGCTCCAAGAGCCTGGGTACAAAGCGGGTTCTGGGTAGCCCGCTTCAAGCAACGCAAGAATCATTTGGGTGGCGGTGACGCCCGACCCGCAATAGCAAACCAAGGTTTGTGCGTCTGCTAGCCCCGCTTTGGCAAATTGTTTGGCCAGGATCGCGGCATCTTTGAATCGTCCGCTTTCTAGGTTGTCCAAGAAGGGCAGGTTCATCGCCCCGGGAATATGGCCAGCAATCGGATCGATGGGCTCATGATCACCTCGAAAACGGGCCGGGTCGCGAACGTCGATCAACTGGTTCGTGGGCTTGTTCCAGTCTGGTTGTTGCATGATTCGGGTCAGCGGTGGTTGCGACACAAAGGGCGCCGGTTGCGGCGCGGGTAAGTCGTGGGTGATGGGGTGTTCGTGCGCCCGCCAGTCGTCATACCCACCATTGAGTACCTGAACGGTGTCGTGTCCCAACCATCGCAGCAGCCACCAAAGTCGCGCGGCAAAAGCGCCCTGGTTTTGATCATACGCAACCACCTGTGTGCCCCGTTGAATCCCCATCTGGCCGAGTTTGCGACTGAGCACCTTCTGGCTCGGCAGTGGGTGTCGCCCGGTCTGATTGGCGATAATTGGACCGCTGAGGTCATCATTCAGGTGTAGGTAATGTGCGCCAGGGATATGGTCTGCAAGGTACTGGGTTAGGCCAAGCGCTGGCGCGGTAAGGTCGAAGCGGCAATCGATTACGACCAGGTCCTCGACGGTATCGAGGCTTTGGTTGAGGTCTTGGCAGCTGATTAAGTGGGACATTAGCCGCCGCCTTTCAGGGCGTGAATGCCCTCGGTGGCAAGGATCGTTAAAATTTTTTCGCGTTGATCTCCTTGGATTAGAATCTCGGAGCCGTTGAGGCTGCCGCCAACCCCACAAGATTTTTTTAATCGCTGGCAAAGTTGTTTGAGCGCCGGCGGACTCAAGGTCAAGCCGCGAATAATTGAAACCGGTTTACCGCTCCGGCCCTTGATCTCTCGGTGCACCCGAACCACGCCATCAGACGCGATGCGTTTGATTTGAGTCCCACAGACGCAGTCCGCTTTGGGCTGATGGCAATCAGGACAAAGTCGACCGAGATCAGTAGAGTAAACGGCCACGCTTACCCTTCGTGGTAGATGAAAAGTTCTAAAGCGCTATCTTGATCTCGAATTTTGCAGAGGTTAACGAGTTCAAAGAGAAACTTCAGTAGGTCCTCAGAGTCTAGTTCGAGTTCCTCTATAGCTGCGCAAGTTCGCCATTGGTCCATGAGGGTTTCAATGGCATCATCTTCAAGGGTTGCAAGTTTTTCTGAAAAGCGTGGATCCACGCCCAACAAGAATGGCCCTTCTTCTGCCAACGCGCGCACCAAGAACTCGAAACTCGCAGCCTCGTCAAGGAGCAAACCATGCATCAAGGCATACAGCGGCAGTCGCGCCTCTCGGTGCAGCGGGCCTGCGCTCAAGCACAGGGCAACCTCATCGGGCGGATCATCCGGCGCTAATGCCTCGACCGCCTCAGGTAAGCCAAGCAAGAATACATCCGGCATGGTCTAAGGTTTAAGCAACGGGGCTAACGTGATCAGCTTGTAAGCCCTTGTCGCCCTCGGTCACAACAAACGTGACCCGCTCGCCATCGGTCAGACTACGTCGACCTTGGCCTTTAATATTACGGAAATGAACGAAGATGTCGTCACCCTGGTCCCGTGTGATAAAGCCGTAGCCTTTTTTGGTGTTAAACCACTTAACAGCGCCTTCCTCGAAGTCTTCCTCAGAGAAGTCGTCATAGTCGTCTTCATCATCGTCATCGTCATGGTCGGAACCTTGACTGGCGCTGGACTGGGTTTGAGCGACCAACAGAACGGCGGTCAGGATACCCAAAAACAAGATGGCAAACTGCCCCCAGGCTGCAGCGTCCGTGGGTAGGCTAAAGGATTGATGAGCAAGATAGCCAAGCGCCAAAGCGGTGAGCGCGGCCATAACCAGTGAGATCAGTAATTTGGTAAACATGGTGACCTTTAAGACATGAATTGAGGGCGTTGATCATACTGGTTCCGACCGGTGGGTTAAAGGCCGTCTGCTCGATTAACTGCTTTAAGATATCGTTTTACGGTTTCAGGTAATCCGAGCCAAAGGGCATCGGTGATCAATGCGTGACCAATCGACACCTCTTTCAACGCAGGAATGCCTGCAACAAACGAGGGTAGATTAACGAGGTTCAAATCGTGCCCGGCATTGACGCCGATCCCTACTTGGTCTGCGGCGCGAGCGGTTTCTTGGTAATCAGTGAGTCCCTTGTGGGGTTGCTGTGGGTCAAAGTGCTCGGCGTAAGGACCCGTATACAGCTCAACGCGTTGAATGCCCAGTTTCTGGGCGAGGGGTATTTGAGATGGATCGGCATCTAGAAAAACGCTGGATCGGATCCTCCAAACCTGCAGTTTTTCAAGAATAGGCGACAAAATATTGTGATTTTGATTGATGTTCCAGCCATGATCGCTGGTGAGTTGCGCCGGATCATCCGGCACCAGCGTGCACTGATCCGGTTTAATGGCCTCGATGAGTTGCATAAATCCAGGATAACCATTGGCCTGTGGCCCTTCTAAGGGATTGCCCTCAATGTTGAACTCAACGTCTGGGTAGTCTGCTAAAAAAGTTTTCAGAGCATAAACATCCGAGACCCGAATGTGCCTCTGATCGGGCCTTGGGTGAACAGTGATGCCCCGCGCACCGCAATCGATGCAGGTTTTGGCGGCGTCAATGACGCTCGGAATGACGGTATCGCGCGAATTTCGCAACAACGCAACTTTATTCAGGTTAACGCTCAGCAGGGTCATCAGCCCCAGCCTCCAGAAAAGCCGCGATGGTAGATGCGCCGGCTTACCCAGAATCCGATGAGCGCGCCGCTGAAGACAACGGCGCCGCCAATGAGAAACCAGCGCTGTTCAACGTCTTGGCTAAGGGTTGCCCGCTGGGCTTTGAGCGCCTCAATTTCAGCGGCCTGATCGCGCGTGCGCTGTTGTTCTGTGTCGAGGGCGGCGGCAAGGTTGATCGCATCAACCGATAAGGTGTTGATGCGGATGATTTCGTCATTGGCCAGGCGAAGTTGTTCCTCGCTGTCTGCGGCCTCCGCTAAGGCAGTGTCCCGAATCATAACGGCCTTGCTCAGAGCGGCACTTGCCACATTGGCCTCTTGGGTTGCGGCCTCGAGCCTTGCGCTGAGTGTTTCCAGTTGGGTGCGCGCGATGGGTTGATCCACAAGATACTGATCGTGGATGTAACCTTCCACCACGTTGCCATTGTCTTCCTCAAAACGAACCCAGCGGTAGCCATTGGGGGTCAATTCACCGAGGCTCTCTAGCGGGGTACCGCTTTTTAGCCCTTTTCGGATGAGTTCTGACGCCTCCAGGGGTTCGGCGCGGAGGGGCAGGTACAGTGTGTCTCGAATGTAGACGGTTTCTGCAAGGCTCGTGGTGCTGAATACGAGACAGATCAGGCTAACGAGCTGTTTCATGGCAAAACCTGCTTATAGGGATGCACCTCTAGTGTTTCGAAGACACCGGTGACCGTATAAGGATCGGCCTCAGCCCAGGCTTTAGCCGCCTGTAGAGAGGCAAATTCCGCAATAATGACAGAGCCAAGAAACCCAGCTTCGCCCGGGTTCTCGCTGTCGATCGCTGGCATGGGACCGCCGATGATGAGTCGACCTTCGTCCAGCAGTGCCTGAACGCGATCAAGATGGGCCGGCCTTACTGATAAGCGGTCTGCTAGGCTGTTCTGTCGATCTTTACCAATAATAATATAGAGCATGCGTTTTACTCCGCGGCGTCTTTTTTAGGGTCGGTGAGCGCCCCGATTTGGTTCAGGTAGACAACTGTCATGATGATGTAAGCGAAGGTTAAAACCGGTCCGCCGAACAGTTTATATTTCATCCAGAAATCGAGACTGAATTGGTAGGCGATCACAAGGTTTAAGCTGCCCGCAATGAAAAATCCAAGGGCCCAACCATAACCCAACCGAAACCAAGCCGGTTGCGGGAGTTGAAGCTGTTGGCCCAAGAAGCTGCGCAAAAGCGGTTTGCCAAACACCAGTTGGCTACCGGCCAAGATGGCAGCCAGCACCCAATTGATAATGGTCGGTTTCCAAAGGATAAAGGTCTCATCTCGAAAGGCGATCGTGAGGCCGCCCATGATCACAACGCTTGCGAGCAGGACCTTGGTCATCGTTTTCAAGGTCTTGGTGAGATAGTACTCAAAGCCGGCTTGGAGACACACCATGGCAATCAGTGCCTTGGTGCTGAAGAAAATATCATCGGTCATTACCCAGCAGACGAAAAATACGATAGGGGTTGCAAATTCTAAGATTTTTGTCATGAGATCGCTGAAGAGTGATTTGGCTGGATGATACCGCATTTCTGAAGGGTTGCCGAAAATTGTGTTTCCCAGTCGTTTAAAGAGGTTAAGAGTTGTGGTCGCAAAGGCTTTATGTCAGATTGAGCGCATGAGCCAGTTCTTCAATATTCATTCAGAAAATCCGCAGAATCGATTGGTTGTGCAGGTTGCAGATTGCCTAAAACAGGGCGGTGTGGTGGTGTATCCGACGGATGCCTGCTACGCCATTGGGTGTAGTCTCGACAATAAGCGCGGCATGGATCGGATTCGGCGCATACGTCAGTTAAAAGAAGATCACGAGTTTACATTGCTCTGCCGAGATTTATCAGATCTAGGCTTGTACGCTCGGGTCCCCAACCCCGTCTATCGAGCTTTAAAGCAAGCGACGCCAGGTCCTTATACGTTTATCTTGGAGGCCAGTAAGCTGGTGCCAAAACGATTGGTGCAACCGAAGCGCAAAACGATTGGGCTGCGCGTGCCGGATCATCAGATTATTCGTGCTATTTTAGAGGCTTTCGGGGGCCCCCTAGTGAGTACGACCTTATCCATGCCGGGCGATGAATACCCGCTGAACGACCCGTTTGATATTAAGACGGTCTTGGAGCAAGAAGTCGAAATCATTGTTGATGGCGGATACGGCGGTTTAGATCCTACAACCGTTGTGGATTTTACGGGCCCAACGCCTGAGATATTGCGTCGTGGTTGCGGGGATCCAGCACTATTTGGCGTCTAAGCTGAGACTTTGCAATGCTTGCCGGTTATAATCTGGTCAAGGCTTGGAAGGGGGATGAAGGCATCATTTGATGCCAGCCCGTCGGTTCGGGCATCACCAAATGCGATCAACGGGTTAAATAGGTAATTGCTTGAGTCTTAACGAATCTCAATCCAGAGTATTGTCTGGTATGCGCCCAACGGGCCGCTTGCATCTTGGCCACTACCATGGCGTTTTAAAGAACTGGGTAAAGCTACAGCTCGAGTACGAAAGTTTCTTTTTCGTGGCGGATTGGCATGCCCTGACCAGCCACTATGAAGAAACCCGTCTAATCGAAGAGAACACTTGGCAAATGGTGATCGATTGGCTTGCGGCGGGCGTTAATCCGAGCTCAACAACGTTGTTTATTCAATCCAAAGTGCCTGAGCATGCTGAGTTGCATTTGCTATTGTCGATGATCACGCCGCTCAGTTGGGTTGAGCGGGTCCCAACCTTTAAAGATCAGGTGAGTAAACAGCGTGATCGGGATCTGTCGACCTACGGTTTTTTAGGGTACCCAGTGTTGCAAAGTGCGGACATCTTGATTTATCGCGCTGGGCAAGTGCCGGTCGGGGCTGACCAGGTGCCGCATGTTGAAATGACCCGTGAGCTGGCCCGTCGATTTAATCACCTGTTCGGCCGAGATGAGGGTTTTGAAAAGGCTGCTGACGAAGCGGTCAAAAAATTAGGTCGAAAGAATGGCAAGCTATATCGTGAGCTTCGCCGCAGTTATGTCGAGCAGGGCAGCGAGGAATCCCTCAGCCGCGCGCAATCGTTGGTTGCCAGCCAGGGCAATTTGTCGATGGGCGACCGGGACCGATTGTTGGGTTACGCTGAGGGGTCTGGAAAGATTATCCTGCCAGAGCCGAAAGCGCTGCTGACAGAAAACCCTGTGATGCCAGGGCTCGATGGGCAGAAAATGTCTAAAAGCTATAACAACACGATCTCTTTGCGGGAAGATCCCGACTCCGTCACCAAGAAAGTCAGGACCATGACCACAGACCCCGCACGGGTTAAGCGCACCGATCCTGGGGACCCGAAGAAGTGTCCGGTATTTGATTTGCATAAAATTTACTCGAACCCGGCAACCCAGGCTTGGATTACAGAAGGTTGTATGTCCGCCGGTATTGGCTGCTTAGATTGCAAGGGGCCTTTAATCGAAGCGATTTTGCAAGAGCAGCAACCTATGCGGGAACGCGCGCTGCAATTTGAGGAAAGCCCTGATTTGGTACGAAGTATTATTGCCGAAGGCTGTGAGAAGGCGCGGACCCAAGCCAGAGAGACCCTTGAAGAAGTTCGTGCCGCGATGGGCTTGGACTATAGGTCGCTTTGATGGATTCTCAGGACCTGGCAGAAAATGATTCCCCAGCATCGCCCTTGCTGCCGACCTTGCGCAAACAAAGTGAATTGGCCTTGGTCGCGGGCGTGCCGTATACGGCTTTACCCGATGATCTGTACATTCCACCCGACGCCCTTGAAGTCTTCCTCGAGGCATTCGAAGGTCCGCTTGACCTTTTGCTGTATCTCATCAAACGACAAAATCTCGATATCTTAGATATTCGCGTCGCGGACATTACGCAACAGTACATGCAATACATTGATTTGATGACGGAACTCCAGTTTGAGCTGGCTGCAGAGTATCTTGTGATGGCGGCAATGCTTGCCGAAATTAAATCTCGGATGCTCTTGCCTCGACAAGCAGCCGGTGAAACAGAAGAGGATGATCCTAGGGCCGAATTGATTCGACGGCTGCAAGAGTATGAGCAGTTTAAATCGGCGGCGCTCAATCTTGATGAATTACCGAGGTCGAACCGAGACTTTTGGGTTGCTAACGCGGACGCACCCGTGTCGACACGGCCGAAACCGTTACCGGATGTTGCGCTTCAGGAATTGCTCATCGCGCTGGGGGGCGTGTTGCGCCGAACGGATCAAAATGCCAGTCATCAGATCAGTCTTGAGCCCTTGTCGACGCGCGCGCGGATGTCGCATATTTTGGCTCGGATTCAAGCACGTGGGGATCAGTACCAACCTTTTATTGAGTTGTTCAGTATTGAAGAAGGTCGAGCGGGGGTCGTTGTGACCTTTATTGCGATGCTGGAGTTGATTAAAGAATCCTTGATCGAATTGGTGCAGACCGAACCCTTTGCGCCCATTCACATCCGGCGTCGGATGGCGACGATCGCTTCTGAGAACGCGGAGCAAAATTTATGACCTGGGAAAAGAAATTAAAGCAGATTATTGAAGGCGCGATCATGGCCTCGGAAAGCCCGTTGTCCCTCGATAATTTAATGTCGTTGTTCGAAATGGACCCGCCGACCCGAGATGCGGTGCGCGGGGCGTTAGAAGAAATTGAAGCCGATTGTGACGGACGCGGCTTTGAGCTGAAGAAGCTGGCCAGTGGTTATCGATTCCAAGTTCGCGGCGAGTATGGCGAATGGGTGAGCCGCCTTTGGGAAGAGCGTCCCCAGCGCTACACCCGCGCTTTGCTTGAAACGCTTGCGTTGATTGCCTACAAACAGCCCATTACCCGTGGCGATATTGAAGAGGTTCGAGGTGTTGCGGTATCAACCAATATTATTCGAAGCCTACTTGAGCGGGAATGGATTCGAATTGTGGGCCATCGCGATGTGCCCGGCCGGCCTGCAATGTATGCAACAACCAAAAGTTTTTTGGATTATTTCAATTTGTCTAACCTTGATGAGTTGCCGACGTTATCGGAGATTCGAGACCTGGATGAGATGACAAGCCGTTTGGACTTGGATGAACCTTTGATAGAAATGAAGACCATCGTTCTGAGTGATGAAGATATTGAGGCGGAGATCTTTGAAGATACCGATCTCGATGAGGTTGCAACGACCGTGGACACCATTCGAGAAAATATTCGTCGCGTAATGGCCCCGCCAGCTCTGGACGACGATGACGACGATGACGATTCGGATGACAATGACGCGGATGACCAACCGGTCAGCGAAGACGAAGCGGGGGTTGCAACAGATGCCCCGGTGATCGGTGACCATACCTCTGACGATGACGATGACGATGACGATGACGATGACGATGACGATGACGGCGATGACGGCGATGACGACGATGACGGCGACATCTCATCCAATACTGGGTCCCCGGACGCAATGCAAAGTGGTCAGCAGTCTTCCGTTGAGCGCTCGAAAGTCGCACCGACATCAGCGGGAGATACGAACGCAGATATCCTGAAAGCGGCCTTTGCGGAGGATGCTGATGACGACGATACGCCCCATTAAGACCATCACACAGGCGCGGCCAAGATGACTGAAAAGCTACAAAAAGTGTTGGCAACCGTGGGTTTTGGCAGTCGCCGAACGATGGAAGGTTGGATCGAGGCGGGCCGGGTGATGGTGAACGGTCAGGTCGCAACGATCGGTGATCGCGTCGGGATCGAAGATAAGATTGTGGTTGATGGTAAGGCGATTATGCAGGTCGCCCAAAAACATCGACATTTGCTCTACAACAAGCCGACGGGCCAAATTTGCACGCGGGATGATCCAGAGGGGCGTCCAACGGTTTTCAATCGGCTACCAAAGCTGAATAACCAACGTTGGATTTCTGTGGGCCGGCTCGATTTTAATACCAGTGGGCTTTTGCTGTTGACCACGGACGGTGAGTTGGCCAATCGGCTGATGCATCCTCGCAGTAATATCGATCGAGAGTATGCCGCTCGGGTCTTGGGCGATGTGAGCGATGAGCAGTTGCAGGCGTTGACCGATGGTGTATTGCTGGAAGACGGTGTGGCGAAATTCTCTGATGTCCGGAAGGGTCGGGACGAGTCCGGGGCAAATCAATGGTATTACGTTGCGTTGACCGAGGGGCGTAACCGGGAAGTTCGGCGGTTATTCGAATCCCAAGGGCTCACGGTAAGCCGGCTCAAACGGGTGCGTTTTGGCAGTTTCTTTATTCCTGCTGCGGTAAAGTCGGGTCGCTATATTGAGATTCTAGGCAAAGACGAGCAGGATCTTTACGTGCTGGGCGGTCTAACGCCCCCGCCAATGACCCAGCCGCGCAAAGGTCGGTCTAATCGTTAGCACGGTGCTTGAGCGGTTGATGATGGCCATCACTTTGAAAGCGATGGCCGCGCGGAGCACCTGATGTTGGGCTTAGCAAGTAGGCATAAAGCGCGAACAGATCTTCCGGCGGTTTGACGGAATCTGGGTCTTCAGAAGGAAACGCCGCTTGGCGCATCTTCGTCCGAGTGGCGCCTGGGTTCACCACGCTCACACGAACCTCCGAAGTGTTCTCGAGTTCTTCGCTGAGCAAAGTCGCAACGCCCTCCAAAGCATATTTTGAGGCAGCATAGGCGCCCCAATAGGCTCTGGGCGAGTAGCCAACACTCGAACTTGTAAAAATCAGTGCGCTATCGCTTGATTGCCGAAGCAAGGGTAGCAGGGTCTGGGTCAGAGCAACTGGGGCCTCGAAGTTCGTCTTGAATACCTGAGCCCAAGTGGTCGTTTTGTAGTGTTCAAACGGGACACGATCGCCCAGAATCGCGGCATTATGAATAAGGCCGTGTAAGACGCCATAGCGTTCGGTAATAACTTGCTTGAGGGCGGTAAGTCGCTCGGGGTCGTCTTGGCTCAGATCGAAAGGCACAATCCCAGGCTCAGGATGGTGGTTGCCTATGATTTCATCAAAAAGCGCTTCAAGCGCGGCAACATCGCGGCCCAACAACAGAACCGTCGCCCCAAGCTGAGCAAGACCGAGCGCTAAGGTTCGCCCTATGCCAGATGTGGCGCCGGTAATGAGAATGACGCGGCCAGAAAAGGTATTGGGTTCGGCCTTAAAGCTAAAAGGGTTCATAACGCGCGTGCATCAGGTAGTTAACTTGCGTGTCCCCGCTCAAAGCATAATGCTGTGTGATCGGGTTATAGGTCATGCCCACAAGATTCTGTAAATCAAACTGATGGGTTCGAAGGCTGCTGGCAAGCTCCGAGGGTCGGATGAACTTTTGGTAGTCGTGGGTGCCCCTGGGTAACAGTCGCAAAAAGTATTCGGCGCCAACGATCGCAAAAAGATAAGATTTTGGGTTGCGATTAATGGTTGAAAGAAATAGATCGCCGCCCGGTTTGAGGAGTTTCCCGCAGGCATTGATGATGGAATCAGGATCGGGTACGTGCTCCAGCATTTCAAGACAGGTCACAACGTCAAAGGTGCCAGGGTGTTGTTCAGCATAATCCTCTGCGGTGGACTGGAGATACTCGATCTCAAGATTGGACTCGTGTTGGTGAAGCTTGGCGACCTGCAAGGGTAAGGTGCCCATGTCGATGCCCGTGACAGAGGCCTCAGCCGTTGCCAGAGCCTCGGTCAATAATCCACCCCCGCAGCCGATATCGAGGACGCGCTTGCCAGCGAGTGTGGCGCGTTCAGCAATGTAGTGCATGCGAAGCGGGTTAATAGCATGCAAAGGTTTAAACTCGCTATCAGGATCCCACCACCGGCGCGCCATGTCCTCGAACTTCTGAATTTCGATCGGATCAACGTTCTCTGCGGTGGTCATGACATCCCTTGGATTTTGGCCTGCCAACGGGCAACCTCAGCGGTGAGCGCGGTGACATCGGACGAATTATGTTGTCTTTCTGCATATAATAACTGGCCTGCAACCCAAGTATGCGTGACATCTTGACCGGTTGCGGTGTAGGCCAATTGAGAAATCGGATGATACACCGGCTGATGTCGAATGTCGCTCAGATCAACGGCAATCATATCGGCCGCTTTCCCAGGCTCCAGGCTGCCAATCAGGTCAGATAAGCCTAAAAACTCGGCGCCGCCGATGGTTGCCATTTCGAGGGCGCTGAAGGCGTCCAAGGCGGTTGGGTCGCCACTGGTGACCTTGGCGAGCATTGCCGCAGCACGGAGCTCTTGAAACATATCTAGATCGTTATTACTGGCCGCGCCATCGGTGCCGAGTCCGACGATAACGCCTCTTTTGAGAAGTGTCTGAGTCGGGCAAATGCCGCTGGCGAGTTTGAGATTGGATTCCGGGCAGTGGGCAATGCGAACCTTTGCCGCGGCGAGTTGGTTGATCTCGACCTCGGTGAGGTCCGTCATGTGCACAGCTTGAAGGCGCGAATTGATCAGTCCTAATGCCCGCAGCCTTGCAATGGGACGGTTGCCATGTTCCGCTTGATGCAGGGTGATTTCCTCTTTCGATTCATGCAAGTGGAGATGAATTATTAGATCGAGGTCGTTGCTATATCGAAGGATCTGCTCGAAGCCGCCATCTGAGACCGTGTAGGGGGCGTGTGGCGCGAAACCGGTGGTTAAGTTCGGTCGCCCGACAGCCCATTCAAAGAAATTGAGGCTTTTATCGAGATGGTGTCTTTCAGAATCTGCCCAGGCACTTGGAAAATTTAAGATCGGCGTGGTGATTTGACTGCGCACACCCACCTTTGCGAAACCTTCGACCGTTGATTCGGGGAAAAAATAACTGTCAGCGGCGCAGGTTGTACCAGACTGTATCATTTCGGTCGCCGCGAGCCAGGCCCCGGCTTCGACAAATTCAGGACTCACCACCTTGGCTTCAACGGGCCAAATATAGTCATTGAGCCAGGTCATGAGTTTGTAGTCATCGGCATAGCCGCGTAACAGCGTCATGGCGGCGTGGCCGTGACAGTTAACGAGTCCGGGCATGAGCACCTTGCCGGGCAGCGGCAGACAGGTGGCGAGTGGGTAGTCTTGATTGGCAGTCTCACGAGGCAGAATGTCGATGATCTGACCGTTTTGGTGGATCAGGTCATGGTCGATTAAAAGAGTCGCACTCGGTCTAATGGGCAGCAGCCATCGAGGTTGTAGACGCTCAAGATTGGCCATGCTGTCGAGTCCTTTTTCACGTCATGAGATAGGTTTTAGTTTACCGTCAATGACGATAATTAAAAACCATTAAATACAATGACTTGCATCGATAGGCCGGGTCTGGGCTCGGTAGGTTTTTAAGGCTTATTGTGCTACTATTCTCGCCAGGGCGGAGCGGAAACTAAGGGCTGTTTTTCGGTTCGTGATGCCGGAGACGGGTTTTGATTCAAGCTGGTTTTTGAGTCTTAAACCGACATAGAAAAGAGGGCTGTTGATCGGCTTTTAAAGACTGATTGTCATGAGGTTTGGCGACGTCTAAGCAGGCAGCGCTGATAGCTCAACAAAAACAAAGCCGCGCAACAACAAGCGGGATAAAACAACACCAAACAATGCAAAACGCAGCAAGGCGAAGATACAAAGCAGTCAGTCATAACGCGTAGAAATTGAAAAACAACAACAACGTTCAATCGGTCTGGCGCGTGAGCGATGCGCTAGAGGTAAAAGGTGTGC
>JAFMIA010000001.1:33885-132560 GCA_017854255.1 Pseudomonadales bacterium | reverse complement strand
GTTTGTCACCCGAGGTGCCCTGTTGGGCAAGCGGCGCGTACATTCTAGCCAAACCCAGTGCATTGGTCAGTCCGCCGCCTGCACCAAATTCAGCAAGATAACTTTCGGGCGCGTCCGCTTTGAAACCACCGGTATTAAAATACGCTTTTGCTGGAATCGATTCTGGATCCTTGATCAGGTGCCGGGTGAAGGCTGCCGGCGCCATGCCGCGTTGCGGCTTAAACCGCGCCAATTTTGCAACCCGATGATGCTCCGAGCGGGGTAGACCAATCCAAAAGTCTGCGGCCAGGGGCTCAGCAACCCATTGCCTGAAAAATGCCCCTAAGGACTGACCGGAAATTCGCCGAACGAGTTCACCCACCAACCAGCCAAAGGTTGTCATTTGGTAACCATGCTCATGGCCAGGCATCCAGAGTGGCGATGCTTGTGCCAAGGTCTCGGTCATAACGTCCCAGTCCAAAAAAGCGCCCGGTTTTAGCGTTTCTTTTAACGATGGCAAACCACTCGTATGGTTCAAAAACATGGCGACCGTCGTGTCACCTTTTTCAGCTTGGTCATACTCCGGCCAATACCGACTGACGGGGTCGGTAAGGGCAACTCGCCCCTGATCAATCAAGAGATGCAGACACAAAGCCGTCGCCGCTTTGGTACAGGAGTGCACAACACACAAGGTGTCGGGCGCCCAGGGCTTTTGACGATCCCGGTCAACATACCCCCCGGTAAGATCAACCAAAACCTCATCGCCCTGGACCAGCGCCAAACTCGCGCCCAGTTCTCCACGATCGGCAAAATTTTCAACAAATGCCGCGAGCAGCGCTTCAAACTCGGGCGCGCACCAGCCTGAGATCACGCCCGTAGGTAACCGTATTTGCCGCTCCATACCCCTCATGCCTAATCAACTCGCTTAAAACCAGCATACACGGAAGTCGGGACCCGCTACACTTGCGGCTTTTTGAGGATGACTGCATTGACCGAGCAATTCGCCCAAGGCAACCGCTTTCTCGGATGGCGAATGGTCGGCGTGGCTTTTTTTGTCGACTTCATCGCCGTGGGGTTCTTTTTTTACTCCTACGGCGTCTTCTTCAAAGCCATCGCAGTTGAATTTGGTGACTCTCGGCTCGGCGTTGCGGTCGGGATTACCTTGACGCAAGGTGTTGGCGCCATCCTCGCCCCGATTCTTGGACGGGCCCTTGATCGCTACCCGCTAAAGCTGATCATGGCCATTGGCGCTCTGTCGATGGGGACCGGCTTTCTCCTGCTGGGGGTGTCCTCAACCGCACTCCAGTTTTATTTGATCCTGAGCATCTTTGTGGGATTTGGTGCTGGCGCAATGGGCCAATTGGCCACGTCAAAATTGGTCAGCAACTGGTTTGTATTAAAACGCGGCATGGCGCTGGGCATTGCCGCAACCGGCATTTCCCTATCCGGCGTCATCATGCCCAACATCAGCGCCGCACTGATTACCAACTATGGTTGGCGAGAAGGGTTTTTGTTCTACGGCGCGGTGACCATCATTTTAGTGGTCCCCTTGGTCCTGAAATTTGTGATCTCAAAGCCTGAAGAAATCGGCCAATTGCCTGATGGCGAAACAGAGATCAGTCGTCTTCCCACGCCCAAACCGCCGTTAAAAACCCGTGAATTTTTAACCGATCGGAACTTTTGGATGCTGGTGATGGTGATCGGGCTTTTGTTTTGCATCCAATCCGGCACGCTGATCCACATGGTCCCGCAACTCACAGACCGCGGTTACACCCTTTATAGCGCATCTTTCGTTGCCTCTTGCACAGCAGGCTTCGGTATTTTGGGTAAGCTAACCTTTGGCAGCCTCGTGGATCGCTGGGACGTGCGCCATGCTTTGTGGCTCGGTATTGGCAGCCAAGTTTTGGGTCAACTCATTATGCTGTTGTTGCCCGGTTATACGCCTTTTTTGATTGGCGCCTGTTTTTTCGGATTCGGTATGGGTGGCGTGGTCCCAATGCAGGGCGCCGTGGTGGGCGCGGCCTTTGGTCGCGCGTCCTTCGGCCGCGTTTTAGGGGCAATGCGGCCCCCCATGGCCGTCATCCACCTTGCTGGCGTGCCCTTTGCGGGCTGGATCTACGACACAACAGGTGACTATACCGCGGCCTTTACCACCTTTATCGTGTTGTATCTATTCGCTGCAGGCGCAGTCATGGGCATCTCCGTCAACACCAAAGCCAATCGCGTGCTTAACTGATTGGATCAACCTTCGATCTTGCAAGCTGAATTCGGCGCCGAAGGGTGAGCCTCAACCAAACAAACGCAACAAGCGCGGTCACCGAAATACCCACCACACTGCCGATGAAGATCCCCCGATAACCGAACAGATAATTGCCAACAAGTGCGAGTGGTACCGAGAGAAAAAGCATTTGTAACAATGAAATCACGAGCGGCGGCCCCGGCATGCCAAGGGCATTGAAGCTCGAGGTACTATTGGCCACGACCCCCATCAAACCCATGCCTAAGGGAATAATCAAAAGATAAACACTCGCCGCTTCAATCACCTCAGGATCATCGTTCACCAAGGCAATCAAGCGAGGCCCAAGCCAGTACAAACAAGCAAAAGCAAAGAGTCCCCAACTCAGCGCAAAGATATTCGCGACCCGCAAAGCACGTTGCACGCGTTCGAATAATCCCGCACCCCAATTTTGGCCTACGAACGGCGCAACACTCATGGACAAAGCCCACATCACCATGGCCAACATCGTTTCAATCCGGGAGGCCACGCTAAAACCCGCAACCACCGCTGCGCCATGACCTGCAAGCAGTCGGGTGATGACCGTTAACGAAATCGGTGAGATCAAATTTGCCGCAATCGCGGGCAAACCAACGTGTAAGATCGCCCGACTCGAACTGATGAAGCCGCCAAAGCTCCAGACCAACAATCGGTCTTTCGCGACATAATAGCCGTACATCACAAAGCTAATACCACGGGCGATCACAAAGGCAAGTGCTGCCCCTGTCAGACCCATCCCTTCAAAGCCCTCAAAACCAAAGATTAAGGGCGGACCAATGGCGATTTGAATCACGGCGCCAACCGTCATCAGGTAACTCGGTTTTACCGCGTCGCCTGCCGCGCGCATCAGGGACGAGCCCACCATCGCAATGGCAAAAAATGGCAACCCAATCAACCAGATCGTCATATAACCCCGCGCTAGAGCTTGGGCTTGTCGATCCGCGCCAAGCAATTCGAATATTGGTGTTAAAAAAACAAAAACCACGCCAGCGACCAGGGCAACAAACAGGAGCACGAGCACAAAACTGTGGGTGATCAGTCGGCGCGCGCGATCCCAATCTGCGGCGCCAATACTCCTTGCGACCACTGATGAGGCGCCAATACCCAGCCCCATAGTCATGCCTTGCAACGTCATAACCAGCGGGAACGTAAACCCTAGAGCCGCAAGTTCCAAGGTGCCCACGCGACCAATGTAGAGCGACTCCATAAGGTTTGCGCCCATCACCGCCACGAAGCCAAACAGCATGAAGCCCGTTAAGCGCACAAGGTGCTCGGAAACCTCGCCCTCCGTGAGAGATCGCGCGGTTCTTGGCGGCGTCTTGGGCGCCTCACTTCCTGTTACAGGCTTATTAATTTAAGGATCCTTTTAACGCGCAGGCCATACCACCAGCATGCGGGCTGTTTTGGTCGAAAAAAAAGTTGCGCAAAACCGATGCTGGACGCTCCCGCCCGGGCATAAAACAGATAACGGTAACCGTCTTCTTTCTGGTCGGTAAAGTACAACTAGTATTGCCCCAATGAAGCGTAAATCCCAACCTGGACCCCTATCAAAGACGATCCCTGAAGGTTGTCTGCGATACCTGAACTTTGTCCAGGCAGAATCAGCGGCTTGATACGCGCGACTCGCCAGAGCGAACTCACAGCGCCAACGCTCGCGCCAACACTTTCGCTTCAAGATTACCGCCCGACGCAACGATGCCAATCTGATCATTACGCGCATGGGTATCACGTTCTAAAAAGGCCGCCGCCAGACTCGCCGCACCAGCGCCTTCAACCAGGTTATCCGTGTGTTTGGCCAGCTCTCCAATAGCGCCCAGAAGCGCTTTCTCACCAACGGCGACGATCCTGCTGACCCCTTTTTTTATCATGGCTAACGCCTGCGGATTCGCTAATCGAACCGCTAGTCCATCGGCGATGGAGTCTGCTGGCTCGGTCAAAATAGGCTCGCCCGCATGCAGGGATCTTGGGTAGGTCTTAAATGCATCGGCAACCACGCCGATGACTTCGACACCATGGCCCAGCGCCGCCTTAGCAAACAGCACGCCGCAGATGCCTGAGCCTAAGCCAATCGGGACATAAATTTTCGTTAAGGCTGGCACCTTGGTTAAAAACTCATAAGCATAGGTTGCAACGCCCAGCACCAAATCCTCATGAAAAGAGGGCACTAAATGAAGCCCCTCAGCTTCGGCATAAGTGCGCGCGTGGGCCACGCTTTCATCAAAATCTTCACCGTACTCGATAAGCTGTGCGCCCAGCGCGATCATCGCTTGGTTCTTATCTGGATTGTTGCCTTTTGGCACAACAATGACCGCCTTTAAACCCTGTCTTGCCGCGGCAAAAGCGATGCTCTGCCCATGATTGCCCCGCGTCGCAGCACACAACCCGGTAACGGACTGGGTTTTTAGCAAGCGATCGACATACACGAGCCCACCGCGAACTTTAAAGGCCCCGGTTGGCAAGTGGTTCTCATGTTTAACCCAAAGCTTTGCGCCCAAAGCCCCATTCAAACCTGGCCAGGCTAGGGCAGGCGTTGGCGCCAGCACCTCGTAGATCAATTGCGCCGCTTCGTTGAGTTGATTAAGCTTGCTTTGATTCAATTGATGCGACATCCCTTGCTGACTGGGCTATACCTAAAATCCAAAGTTTGCCGAGCAATTATCGGCCCCCGGAACGGGTCTCCGAAAAACAAGTCGGCGCGGCTCGCAGTTGATAACTCATCCTGCTTTAATTAAAAAATCCAGCCGTCCAACACAGTCTACCACTCAAAAGATAAACCCGATGATCCTTCAAAACAATAAAGCCCTTCTATGCTTTTTCAGCCTGCTCATTGGTTTCACCCTAGCACCCGTCAGTGCGAGCACGCTCAGTTCATTCTCGGTACCGAATTCAGACTTTACAGCGCTCGCAAACCGCATCAACGTCATAGAACCCTCGCGCCGAACGTTCGACCAAACCTTTCAGTTGGCGGTTGCAAACTGGCGATTGGGTCAGTTGAAAACAGCCCAGACCCTTACCAATCAGCTGATCAAAGCCGACTTTGAACTGGGTGACAGCCTGTATCTGAAGGGTTTGATTCACCTCACCGAAGTGCGGGAGGTGAATGTCTTTAAAAAAATAGGGACTGCCAAAAAAGCGCTCAAAGCTTGGGAGCAAGCGATTCAAGCAGACCCAAATCATATCTTGGCCTTATTCGCTGTGACCGCTTTTTATGTCAATGCGCCAAGTTTTGCGGGTGGGGACCTGGACGCGGCCAAAGCTCGTTTGCCGCAGATTTTGGCGCTGGATCCTCATTACCATCAGCTGGCCGCCGGACTCATCGCCGAAAAGCAGGACCAACCCGAACGCGCTGAGCAATTGCTTCGCGAGGCCCTTACGGATGGCCCGGATCAGGTCATTATGTTATTTCAGCTGGGACAGTTTTATTATCGCGCGGAAAACTACGACCGCGCCGCAGAACGCTTTGAAAAGCTCCAAGACTTTCCGCTGCATTGGCATCATCCAGTCCCATCGATGATCGATCTGATGCGCGGGATGGCGTTAAAGAAGCAGGGTGACTTACATGCGAGCCGAACACTGCTTGAGACCGTACGCGAGCGCGCCCAAAACCCGGGCTTGAAGGCCTGGGCGGAAAAAGAGCTTGCCGCGTTTTAGCCCGTCGGTTTCGGATGGTATCTGCCCCATTGATTGAGGCCGTACGTCACGATTATCACCTTACAGATCCCGCCTTCGCTCAACCCGTGGTGATCGTCGTCAGCGCAGAGAAATCTAAGTCGTAGACGTTCCAGGGGTTGGCTCTAACGCGTTCATCCAGCATGACCGCGTCGTCACCCACCAAGATGCGCCATTGATTCGCGCGGACCCCGTCTAAAATAACAGCTGCTGCATCGGTTGCCGACATGGGCGCATTATCACGAAAGTCTATGCCACGTTGATGCATCGCGTGGCGCAATTGATCATCACTCAAGTTCATCATCATCTCCGTCATCGGACCAGGCTGCTTCATGAACCGCTCTCGCACCACACGCACTTCATCCGCGCTCATGTCTAAGGGCGGCGTGTGACCGAGAATTTTGCCAGAATTGATCGCAATGGAGGTGCCGATATGGCCGGGCATCACCACAGAGACTTGAATGTGCGGCGCATTCAGGCGCAGATCGTTAATCAAAGCTTCGGAGAACCCTTTAACCGCAAACTTGGCTGCGGCGTAGGCCGTATGCGGCACGGTCGGGCCAAGGGATGCCCAAAACCCGTTGATACTACTCGTGTTCACAATATGACCTTCATCACTCTTGAGCAGCATCGGTAAAAAAGCGCGACAACCGTAGTAGACGCCATACCAACATACAGCGAAAGTTTTTTCCCACTCATCGCGATCACCGGCAACAAAGCCGCCGCCACCGCCAATGCCCGCATTGTTAAACAACAAATGAATCGACTCGCCATGGATGCTGGCAACCTCTTGCTGAAACCGCAGGAGATCGGCCTCAATGGACACGTCACACAGGTGGGTCGAGACGCTAACGTCACTCAGCTCGGCGCACAGCGCTTTGGTTTCTTGCATCGCATCCTCTGAGACATCACACAACGCAATATGGCAATTCGCCGCGGCTAGGGCCTCACAGAGTGCCCGGCCCATTCCAGTCCCACCCCCTGTGACCACCGCAATTTTTCCTGAAAAATCGTCCATACCAACTCCTTTTTACGCCTCGCCTGCGTCCTGATTGAGATAATGATTTGGCTTAAAGTGAAGCAGCGCCGCCAAGCCGATAAAAGGCGTTGCGGCGATTAACCCTTGCACGATACCTGCCCCGCGGCTGTCCAGCATCGCCCAAAGCAGCATGCTCAAAGCAACTTGCAAAACATAAAGACTAATCCAAGGCCGCAACCAGGCTTTTTGGTGGAGGAGGCCATAAGCACCCAAGGCATAGATTAACCAGTGCACAACGCCGCCGAGCTTTGCGGACCAGCCTGTGAACATCAGCCCAAACCAAACTTCTTGGTCTTGGGCAAGGGGCTTGAAGAAGAGGTCAAATGGCAGGTACACGATGGTCATGTAAAGACAGAACGCGAGTAGGGCATTCGCCCACCAAGCGCGTTGTTTTACATTTTTGCTGAACCCACTGATCATCGCCATAGCTGACCTGCCTTGCTGTCTTGTTGCGTCCTTGCGACTCTATCATGTCAAGGCGTCGGCGCAACAAGCTCAGCTCGCAGAGTGAACCAATGGTCAAAGCGGTTTAACGCTCGATGAAGCTCTTAAGCTGTTCTGATCGAGCAGGGTGGCGTAGCTTCCTGAGCGCTTTTGCTTCGATTTGACGAATGCGTTCTCGTGTTACCGAGAACTGCCGACCGACTTCTTCAAGCGTATGATCGGTATTCATATCAATCCCAAAGCGCATACGCAGAACCTTCGCTTCGCGTTCCGTGAGCGCCGTTAAGACATCATTCGTGGTTTCTCGAAGCCCTTCCTCTGCTGCGTGGTCAAGTGGGGACTCAACCGAGGTATCACTCACCAGATTCCAGATCGTTGAATCATCGTCATCGCCTACGGGCGTTTCTAAAGAAATCGGCTGCTTGGCAACATCCAATGCTTTGATCACTTTATCTTGGGGCAATTCCATCTTAATACTGAGTTCTTCAATCGTGGCTGGACGACCTAACTCCTGCAGCAGTTGACGACTTAAACGATTAATCTTGTTGACTGTTTCCATCATGTGAACCGGCACACGGATGGTACGCGCCAAATCGGAAATGCTGCGTGTGATGGCTTGGCGGATCCACCAGGTTGCATAGGTTGAAAACTTGAAGCCGCGGCGATATTCGAACTTATCAACCGCTTTCATCAGCCCGATGTTGCCTTCTTGAATCAGATCCAAAAAGTGCAAGCCGCGGTTGGTGTACTTCTTGGCAATGGAGATTACGAGCCGCAGGTTCGCCTCGATCATGTCTTTCTTCGCAAAGCGCATAACATTGATCGCGGACTGGAGTGCTTTATTCGTTTCTTTAATCTCAGGAACGCTCAACCCGCGCGCTTCCGCAACACGGCGCATCGTCTTGACCGCATGACGCAGGGAAACCCGGTTCGCTTTGATCTTATTCGCCCAGGGTTCACCCGATTTTTCGAGGCTATCAACAAAGGCGACATCAGTCTGACACACGCCATAACGCTCAAGAAATACCGATGTCGGGATACCGCACTTTGACACACACAACTGACGAATCGTTTTTTCTTGCTCACGGATCAAGGCCATGTCGGATTGAACCATCGCAACAATCGGGTCCATCATGGCAGGCACCAACTTCAGCAATGAAAAAACATCTTGAAGCTTTGACAGGCCTGCTTGGTACTTCGGTGTTCCCCGCTCGTGTTTGGCCGCCAATCGTCCAAGCGCCTTATGGGTTTTCGCAAGCGCCGCGAAGCGCGCAGAAACCATTTCCGGATCTGGGCCGTTATGCGTTTCTGTTTCACTCTCTTCGAATTTCCCGCTCGATTTTGCTTCAGCAATGAGCGAAGTGTCTGGAATTTCGGTTTCAGGATCGAGGAACCCTGCAATGATGGACGACACGTCCAGAATAACGTTTGGATCTTCTTGATTTGCCAAAAGGTTATCGTAGGCCGCTAAGATGTGCTCAACCGGGCCAGGATAGGAGGCCAAAACGCGCATGGCTTCGCGAATGCCGTCTTCGATTCGCTTGGCAATCACAATCTCACCTTCGCGCGTCAGCAGGGGGACCGTCCCCATTTCCCGCATGTACATCCGCACGGGATCCATGGTCTTTCCCGCAGCATCGCTAATGTTCAGGAGCGATTCTTCTGAAAGTGTTTCTTCTGATTCGGACTTCAGGTCGGCAAGGTCTTTCGGCGCTACTTCGCAAATAACAACGTTCAAATCGGCAAACGCTTGACAGATATTGTCGAACTCTTCCGAGCCCAATATTCTGTCGGGCAACGATTCGGTTAAGGTGTCAAAGGTTAGATAGCCTTGCTCTCGGCCTTTTTCAATCAGCGATTTCAGCACAGACTCAAGGTTTTCAACCTCATCATCCGCCTCAGTGGCTAAAACAATTCGGCTGGTCAGAATTTCCAGCGCATCCATATCATCGGCGGAACTATTCTCAATTGCGTCGCTTTCGATTATCGAATCGAAGTCACCTTCAGTCGTGTTATTTGCCATGTAACGCGTTCTCCATGATTGAAATTGTTCTGACGGCTCGGTTGGGGCCGCATCGATTTCTATTAAAACTGTTTATTCAAGTTCTTTATCCAAGCATCTTTAATTGATGCTCTTTAAATGATGCTCACTATCCGTGTTATGGGTTTACCTGTACTGTCTTGCGATTGTCTTTGCGAATGTCTTTGCGAAATCAACCAGCTGCCTTTTTTACCAGCACTTTTTATCCAGCACTTTTTATCCAGCACTTTTTATCCGGCGCCCTTTTTTATCCAGCGCCTTTTTGTCCGGCGCTTTTTTGAACCGAATGCCGTTTAAAACCGCGCTATCTAAAAAAACGCGTAATCAAAGAACATTTCAACACTCAACCAATCTCTCGCGGGCCATTGTCCACCCAACACCAATCTATTTTCGTCGTTTTAACCCAAACCTTATTCCGTTATGTACGAACGCCGCTATGGGCCAAAACCCAATCCTGCGCCCGAGTCGTTCATACCAACAACCGCGAGGCGATATCTTATCGATGTATCCTTTAACCAACCGGTCAATTTACCAACGTATATTCTTAAAAACGTATGTGCTTACAGATGCATTAGCAGGGCGCTGACCAGACTGATCCGATGCATTAGCAAGTTCGGCGGCTGGAAAAAGGCAGGTGCCCACACCAATGCCGCAAGAGCCAATCAACCGTTCAACTTCGCTTGCATCGGATTATACCATCGAATACTCGCAAGATCTTGTTTTAGAGCTGTTTTTCAGATCCTCGAGCGGACGGCTTTGACGCCAAAACCGACTCTGCCAGGTTTGGCATTGGTTCAAAGACGACGTCAAGAAACATCGCAAACCCTATCCACCGCGTTCGACCCAACAAAGATATGCGAATCACGTTCAGATAGTTTGAATGAAAATCATGCGCTTACAATTGATAGCTCTATGTCAAGTCACTTCCAGAGGAGAAACCTCCACTTTTTATCCCTATCAATGTACAGAATTGATCCGTATATTCCTCATCCTCGCTAGCGTCAGCTGGACGCTTTAATGTGTTCTCCTCGGCAGGATGGATACGCTTCTGGCTGCGCTAGCTGAGACCAAACCCCGCCGTCAAGCAAGCCTATCTTATTGATTGTTCTCGCTCGCCAGAGCGACCCGGTGCCGATATAACCGATGTATTTTTAGGGCAGTTGGTTCAGCGTCTCGGCGAGTAACGCTTCAAAACCATAAGCCTTATCGCCAATCACTAAAAAATTTGGATTCAGTAATCCTGCTTTGGTGTTGTACTGCAGCGGCTGAAAGTGGGTATTAAAAACCTGTCCCCCTGCGGCGGTCACCACTGCATGTGCCGCGGCCGTATCCCATTCTGACGTTGGTGCGAGCCGAGGATAAAAATCGGCCTCGCCTTCTGCCACCAAACAAAGCTTTAAAGAGCTACCCATACTGGTTAGTGAAACCGTCTCGAAGGCCGCATCCAGTGCTTGCAGCACCGTCTTAAGCGCGTCGGAGCCGTGGCGACGACTCGCAACCACCGTTACGGCAGCCGATGAGACCCCCCGAGTCTGGATCACTTGTTCGCTATCGCCCACGATTTTCCAAGCCGTGCCGGCCAGCACATCACCCACATAGGTTATTGATGTAACTGGAACATGAACGACCCCAAAAACGGGTTCATGCCCAGCAATCAGAGCAATGTTCACCGTGAATTCACCATTTCGCTCGATGAATTCTTTCGTGCCATCTAATGGGTCGACCAAAAAATACCGGTCCCAGCTGGATCGCGTTTCGAAATCGATCGCGACGCTTTCTTCGGACAACACCGGAATATCTGGAAATTGACGCTCGAGTTCAGCAACAATGAGGCGATGTGCTGCCAGATCTGCCAAGGTCAAAGGTGACTCGTCCTGCTTTATTTCAACGCCAAAATCGGCGGTATGATAAATGCTCAGAATTTCTGCACCCGCTTGTCGGGCGATTTCTATAAGGGCTTCGCGCATGATGACTCCTGATCAAAAACTGTTGTTAGGTTACACTGCCTTCGATCAATTTGACCAACCGATCACAAGGCTTAAATGAATCTGCTTAATTTCGAAAGCGTACTCCTAGATATGGATGGCACCTTGCTAGACGGTCACTTTGATGATCTTTTCTGGAACGACTGGGTTGCCAAAGCCTATGCCGTTAAAAATAGACTGACGCTGGACCGGGCCAGACAACAAGTCCAAAATGACTTGCAGGCCGTCGCTGGCCAACTCGCCTGGTACGACTTTGATCACTGGGCTGACCACTTCAGCCTCGACTTAGAATCATTGCAAGAAAGCGGCCAGGGCCTCATTCAATGTCGACCGGGGACCCTTGCTTTGCTGGATTACCTAACCGAGCACAGCATGCCAATGATCCTAGCAACCAATGCCCATCCCAAAATATTGGCTTTTAAACTTAAGGCGATCCAAGCGAAACACCCTAAATTTACCGACTACTTTTCAGACATCATTACGAGCCACAGCTTCGGCTCACCAAAAGAGGCGCACGGATTCTGGCAGCAGTTCACCGAACAGACCGGGATCAACCCGGCACGCTCTGCGTTAATCGATGATAATGCCAAGGTTCTGGATGCGGCAAAGGCGTACGGGATCGCTGGGCTGATCGCGGTCAGCCAACCCAATTCAAATCAGCCGCCACAGCCGCGACTGGGTTACGAAAACGTGTGCTACTTGAACGAACTTATCACGGGGTAACGCCAAATGATTCGAACTGACAAATGGCTTTGGGCCGCCCGATTTTATAAAACCCGAGCCCAAGCCAAAGAAGCCGTCGACGGCGGCAAGGTCAAAGTGAACGGCGCCCGTACCAAGCCGGCTAAAGAAATTAAGATTAACGACTTGGTCGAATTCAAAGCCGGATGGGATGATCGCGCGGTCTTAGTCACAGCCCTATCCGATATTCGTAGAGGCGCAGCCGAGGCGGCGCGACTCTTTGAGGAAACCGCCGCCAGTTTGCAAAATCGAGAAACCGCCCGACTCAAACGTGCGAGTCTCGGCCCCATGCCAAAAGGCGAGCGTCCGACCAAAAGAGATCGGCGCCAGATCCACCGATTGGTCTCACGGCCAGATTCCTAGGCCAACGCCACAACAACAAGCGCGTTTATTTTTGCACAGGGTCGGTGATATGCTCGGCGCTGACTCAGGCACCCCTGGGTCAAGTGTGCAATCCTGAAATCGATGAATCATCTCAATGCGTCATCTGATAGGCCATCTTAAGGAATCGTTGTCATGGCGGCTGATTTGCTAAAACAACTCGCAAATGCGGGCAATGCTCAGGAAACCCTTACATTTCAAAGAGGCATTGAGCGAGAGCTCCTCAGGACGACCCAGCAAGGCGCCCTCGCGCTCACACAACATCCAAACGCGCTCGGTGCAAAGCTCACGCATCCTTCGATCACAACCGATTTTTCGGAATCTCAGCTGGAATTAATCACGCCAGTACACCCTTCAACTGAGGCGGTTTTAGCAGACCTTGGCCAGATTCATCAGTGGACGGCGCAGCGTCTAGGCGATGAACGGCTCTGGCCCGGGAGCATGCCTTGCCGCTTGCCGGAAGAACACTTGATTCCACTCGCCTACTATGGCGACTCTAACCTCGGTCGACTCAAAACAACCTACCGACACGGGCTCGGCATTCGATACAACCGAACGATGCAAACCATTTGCGCCGTGCATTATAACTTCTCATTTAATCAACCGTTTTTTGACGGATTGCACCAAATAGCTGGATCACAGCCATTGCGCGCAGCGGCCATGCAGACGTATCGCTCAGAGCAGTACTTTGGCTTGATGCGAAACTTTAGGAGCCTTGCTTGGTTGCCGGCCTATCTGTTCGGCGCCTCGCCGGCGGTAGATCAAAGTTTCGTAAGAAACCAGCAACACGATCTGTTTCCATTGGGCGATGAGACGTTTTACAAACCCTATGCCACCAGTTTGCGATCTGGCGGATTGGGCTACCAAAGCTCGACCCAGGCGGCGCTTTTAAACGTCTGCTACAACAGCTTAGAGAACTACACGGCGACCCTGCGCCATGGCATCACAACTCAATTCGCGCCCTATCAGGCGCTCGAACAACACAAAACCATTCAATTCGCGCAGGTTAATACCAATATCCTGCAGTCTGAAGCGGAGTTTTATTCCTCTGTCCGGGCCAAATCAAACCCTCCGCCGGGCCAGAATTTTTTAAAGCACCTCGATGCGACTGGGGTTGGTTATATTGAAGTTCGCATGCTGGACATCAACCCCTACCTACCCCTTGGCGTGAGCGCAGAGCAGCTGAATTTCATGGATTTGTTGCTCTTGCACTGCATGCTCACGCCAAGCCCGGAACACGATGAGCGCCTCTGCCAGGAAGCCGTACAAAACTTTACCCAAGCAACCGAGGCAGGACGCAAGCCCGGACTGATCTTAGAAAACAAGGCGCAGCCGATTAACCTTCAGGCTTGGGCTCGAACGCTATTTGAGGCACTTTACGAGCTTGCCGATATCCTTGATCCCCTGCATCAGACGACGCGCTATAAAGCTTGTCTTGATGCGCTCATCGGGCGGGTAGACGACCCAGACAGGACGCCGAGTGGTCAGATTTTAAAGGACCTGATGAGTCAGTCGGTCAGTCTCATCGATCATCACCGCCAATTGAGTCGACGTCACCATCAAGACTTTATGACCCAACCCATTGAGGCGCCAGTCAGACAAGCATTCGATGAAATCGCGGCGCAATCAAGACGCGATTTTGACCAGATACCAGCCAATCGGGATGAAGATTTTTCGGAATTTCTCGCGAACTATCACAAGGCCTATGAATAAGCCTTGTGAACCATTTAGCGCATCTATTGTTGTCCGGAAACAATGACCAGCGCCTGCTAGGCGGATTTCTGGGCGACTTTGTCAAAGGCCTGCAGACCGGCGCACGCCCCCCTGCCATCGAGCAAGGGATTCGTCTGCACCGCGCAATTGACGCCTATACCGATCAACATCCAAGTGTTACCGCGTGTCGTCTCGCGCTACCAAACGACTTGAGGCGGGTCTCGGGGATCGTCACCGATATTGCGTTTGATCACTTCTTGGCGAAAACCTTCACGCACTATCATCCGCAAAGTCTGCAACGTTTTGATCAACTCGCCTTCGAGCGCCTGTTAAAACCCGAATACTTCGGTTTCTTCCCTGAGCAGGCACTTTTGACCTGCCAGCGCATGCGTAACTTTAAAAGCCTATTGCGGACTCAAGACGAAGACTTCATCGATCGCAGTCTGATCCATATCGGGCGCCGGCTCCGCGGCGGCGAGCAATTTTTCAACTCAGAAACGCTCCCCAGGATCACGTCTGCTCTACCATTTATCGAAGCAAGCTTTCCAGAATTCTTTGCTTGCCTGCAGGGGTTTGTGGACAATTGGATAACCAATCATGACCTTACAACACGCGCAGTAACCACCGACGCAGAACTTAAAGGATGAAGGAAAAACCCGGCATGCCGATATTGACCCAACGACTTTTACTCATCGCCTTGAGTGCTAGCAGTTTGCTGCTGATTTTAATCGCCCTCATGATGGAACACTACTTGTACTTAGAGCCCTGTCCGCTGTGTATTTTTCAACGGGTCGGTATTATCTCAGCGGGCTGCCTTGCTGCATTGGCCGCGCTGCATTATCCAGCCCAGCTTGGTATGCGGGTCTACGCGAGTCTTATTGTGACTTCTTTTCTTGCAAGCACCGGTCTCGCTCTTCGACAACTATGGCTTCAGAGCTTGCCGGAAGATCAAGTCCCCGCGTGTGGGCCAAGCCTTGAGTATTTGATCGACGTTCTACCGTTTACGGATGTCCTGGCGATTGTTCTCAATGGCGATGGGAGTTGCGCTGAAGTCGCCTGGTCTTTATTCGGCCTATCGATCCCTGCTTGGGTCGTGGTTGCTTGCATTCCTTTGATCCTCGTCAGTCTTTGGCTTTATCGTGCTCCGAGAACAGCGTCCTAATCACAATGCGCGGGTTATAAGCGAGGCTATCCGCGCGAGTGTTACACTAAGAATTTGAGTCACGCGCTAATGCTCTCTTTTCAAAATATGAGTCTTCGTCGAAACGGCGAGCTACTCATTGAACAACTCGCATTGACCATCTATCAGGGCCAGAAAGTTGGCCTCGTGGGGGCCAATGGCATTGGCAAAACCAGCCTGTTTAAATTAATTCTGGGTGAACTCGACGCCGATATCGGTCAGCTTGACCTCTCTCCAGGCATCCGGATTGCCCACATGGCGCAGGAAATCCCAGGGGCGGATGTCACCGCCTTGGAATATGTGGTTTCAGGTGACTCCGACCTGGTTGCCGTAAAAGCGCGACTTGCTCAGGCAGAACAAAACGCCCAGTTCGACAAAGTTGCCCAACTCTTTGAAGAAATTAAAGACCTAGATGGCTTTAGTGCTGAGGCGCGGGCCGAGCAGCTTTTGGTCGGCCTTGGTTTTAGTGAGACAACCTTTGAAAACCCGCTGAAAAGCTTTTCCGGTGGGTGGCGCGTGCGGCTTAACCTTGCCAGAACCCTCATGAAGCCCTCTGATTTGTTGTTATTAGATGAGCCCACGAATCATTTGGATTTGGACGCGATTTTCTGGCTTGCGTCTTGGATTCAAGCCTATCAGGGCACCCTCATATTGATCTCCCACGACCGGGAGTTCTTAGATGATTGCGTCTTGCATATCGCTTACATGGCCAATCAAAAGGTTACGCTGTATTCCGGCAACTACTCAGCCTTTGAAACCCTGCGGGCAGAGCAACTGATCGATCAAGCGCGGCAGTTTGAGAAACAACAAAAAACCATTCATCACATGGAAGACTTCATTCGGCGATTCCGGTACAAGGAAAGTAAGGCCCGCCAAGCGCAAAGCCGAATCAAAGCCCTGGAGCGCCTAACCCGAGTCGAGGCGGTTCATGAAGCATCGCCGTTTCGATTCAGTATTCGAGAAGCCAGCAGGCAATCGGACCCGTTGCTGCAGCTTCGCAATGCCAATCTTGGCTATACGGATCCTATTCTAAGCAACCTTAATTTAAGCTTTTCCCCGGGAGATCGCTTTGGTCTGTTAGGGGTTAACGGCGCCGGTAAATCCACACTCGTGAAATCGCTTGAGGGCACCTTGCCACTGATTGATGGCGAGCGGTTAGAAGGGCTACACCTTAAGACGGGTTATTTCTCGCAACATCAAGTCGATGATTTAGACCTTGAAAGATGCCCTCTAGAGCACCTCCAACAACTCGATCCAAAGGCCAACGAACTGAAACTCAGGACCTTTTTAGGGGGTTTCAATTTTCAAGGTGAACAGGTCGAAACCAAAGCCGCCAACTTCTCAGGCGGTGAAAAAGCGCGACTTGCCCTGGCCATTGTTTCCTTTCAACAACCCAATTTACTTTTGCTGGACGAACCCACCAACCACCTTGATATGCAAATGCGGCAAGCACTGGCCACCGCCATGAATACCTTTGAAGGCGCCATATTGGTGATCTCCCACGATCGATATCTTTTGAGCAGCACAGTCGATAGTTTCTTGCTGATCCGTGATGGACGCATCCAACCCTTTGAAGGCACGCTGTCGGACTATCGCCTTGGGTTAGAGGCAAAGCCGGTGGTCACAGATCATCCAATCGGAGCAGGCGCTGAGGCAGGCCCTGGCCCCGCAGTTGCAAACCACAACACACCGGTTGTTCAAGCGCCGAAAGCAGACCACAAACGACAGCGACAAATCGCCACCCGCATTAAAACAATCGAGACCCGATTGGCCCGCTTGAGTGAAAAAATGGCTGAGACCGAGCAAGCGTTGTCCGACCCAAAGCACTATAGCGACCCAGACAGTCCAACGCTGCAAGGTCTATTGCGCGAGCGAGTGTCGCTTCAAGGCCAAATTGACGACTTCGAGGAGGAATGGTTGCGCCTCGAATCAGAGCGAGAGGCTCTGAGTTAGCCGCGAGACGCCCCGACAAAAACAGCAAAGCCCTTCATGCCAAAGCCCAGACTGTTCTATACTTTTGACCGAGGAGATCCACCATGACCAGACACTTTCCAATGACCCGACCTCGGCGTTTGCGCAGCGATGATTTCAGTCGTCGTTTGGTTAGAGAAACAACGCTCACCCCTTCAGATCTAATTTATCCAACCTTTGTGATCGAAGGCACCAATCAAACACAAAGCATCGACAGTATGCCCGGCGTGACGCGGAAGACGATTGATTTATGGTTAGAGGATGCCTGGCAGGCAGCTGAGCTCGGAATTCCGCTCATCGCACTCTTCCCGGTTGTTCCAGCGGCGCGCAAATCCCTTACCGCAGAGGAAAGCTATCGCAGTGACGGCCTGGTTCAGACGGCCATTCGAGCGCTTAAAGAAGCAGAGATCAATATCGGTGTTATGGCAGACGTCGCCTTGGACCCCTACACCAGTCATGGTCAAGATGGGTTAATCGATGACTCAGGCTATGTGATGAATGATGAGACGGTTTCCGTCCTGGTTCAGCAAGCGCTCTCTCAGGCTGAAGCCGGCGTTGATGTGATTGCGCCGTCAGACATGATGGATGGCCGTATCGGCGCCATTCGACAAGCCCTTGAGGCGAACGGCCACATCAACACTAAGATCATGGCGTATTCAGCAAAGTACGCGTCCCACTATTATGGTCCCTTTCGAGAAGCCGTGGGATCCGCCGCAAATTTTGGCAAGAGCAACAAGCATACTTATCAAATGGACCCTGGCAATCGCTTGGAGGCCTTAACCGAGGTTGAACTCGATCTGAGTGAAGGCGCAGACATGGTCATGGTGAAACCTGGGATGCCTTATCTTGATGTTCTGCACAGCGTGAAACAAGCTTTCGGCGTTCCCACCATGGTCTATCAGGTTAGCGGCGAATATGCGATGCACATGGCCGCCATTGAAAACGGCTGGTTAAGTGATTCAGTCATTATCGAATCGCTGACCTGCATGAAACGGGCTGGCGCTGATGGCATCCTGACCTATTTTGCGAAAACAGCGGCGGCTAGTCTGGGTACAGGCGAAGGGTCCTAAGCAGCCTTGCGCTTTCGGCGCGAAACATTGACTTGCTCGTCACAAAGCAACCCGCGAGGTCCATCACCAGAAGGGGCCCTGACAATTGATTGACAGCAAAGGCCCTGACAATTGATTGACAGCAAAGGCCCTGACAATTGATTGCCAAAAAACAGCTGAACCCTTACGATAGACCCTGCTTTTTTTAACGCGCTTTAAACCTTTCAAATCTTTTTTATCATCAGGGAGCCATCACATGGCAGATATCGCACACGTAACCGACGCTTCATTCGAATCAGATGTCCTAGGCTCTGATCTGCCCGTTTTGGTTGATTATTGGGCTGAGTGGTGTGGTCCCTGCAAGGTCATTGCGCCGGTACTAGAAGAAATCGCGGCCGAATATGACGGTAAGATGAAAGTCTGCAAATTGGACATTGATGCCAATGGCGAGACACCGCCAAAGTACGGCATTCGAGGTATTCCAACGCTGATGCTGTTTAAGAACGGCAATGTTGAAGCGACCAAAGTTGGGGCATTATCAAAGTCTCAACTGACCGCATTTTTGGACAGTAACATCTAAATTTTAGTCGCGAGCGTGATCCCCGGGTCATGCTCGACCTAAAACGAACCTAAAATAATAGTTGACAAAGGGCGCCGAACCCTTCATTTTCCTGTTTCAGCTGTGCAAGCTTGCACCCTTAACCGCACTTGCTGGCAAAAACCCCCTCGAATTTTAAACCCAAAAGGTCCTTTGGTCCTTCACCTAAGCCTCAACCCTCTTCAACATAAAGTGAATTTGAATGAATCTGACTGATCTCAAAGCGAAGCCTATTCCTGAGCTTCTTGAAATTGCCCTAGAAATGGGCATGGATAATCTCGGCCGATCGCGCAAGCAAGAAATTATTGCCAATGTCCTGCGTAAGCATGCGAAAAGCGGCGAAGACATCTATGGTGATGGCACCCTCGAAATCCTTCAGGATGGTTTTGGTTTTCTTCGCTCACCGGACAGTTCCTACCTTGCTGGGCCCGACGATATTTACGTTTCTCCCAGCCAGATTAGACGATTTAACCTCCGAACCGGCGACACAGTGTCTGGCAAAATTCGACCGCCGAAGGACAGTGAGCGATATTTCGCACTGTTGAAAGTCGACCAAATTAATTTCACCGATCCAAGTGAATCGAAGAATAAAATCCTCTTTGAAAACTTAACGCCGCTCTTCCCAGACAAAACACTGTCCCTACAGGGCGGTAACGGCAGCACCGAAGACTTGACCTCTAGAATTATCGACTTGACCTCGCCCATTGGTAAGGGCCAGCGAGGTCTGATCGTGTCACCACCCAAAGCCGGTAAGACACTGATCCTTCAAAATATCGCGCAAGCCATTGTGCGAAACAATCCTGAGTGTCATTTGATTGTTCTACTGATCGACGAACGACCCGAAGAAGTGACTGAAATGCAGCGCTCCGTGCGCGGCGAGGTTGTGGCCAGTACCTTTGATGAGCCACCCTCACGGCATGTTCAGGTCAGCGAGATGGTGATCGAAAAAGCCAAACGTCTGGTTGAGCATAAAACAGACGTCATTATTCTGCTGGACTCGATTACGCGTTTAGCACGTGCTTACAACACGGTCATTCCTGCTTCTGGAAAGGTCCTAACGGGCGGCGTTGACGCGCATGCGCTAGAGCGACCTAAGCGGTTCTTCGGGGCGGCTAGAAATATTGAAGAGGGCGGGAGCCTTACCATTATCGCAACCTGCCTGGTCGATACCGGTTCTAAAATGGACGAGGTGATCTACGAGGAATTTAAAGGCACGGGCAATATGGAGCTCCATTTGGAGCGCAAGATCGCCGAGAAACGCGTCTACCCTGCTATTAATATTCGTCGCTCTGGCACGCGTCGAGAAGATCTTTTGATGTCCGAGGAAGAACTGCAGAAAGTTTGGATTCTTAGAAAAATCCTGCATGAGATGGACGACCTGGCCGCGATCGAATTCCTATTGGGCAAGATGAAGAAGTCCAAAACCAACGAAGAATTTTTTGCTTCTATGAAACGCAATTAAGCGTGACGCTCCAATGCCAAGTTACGACCAATGAGGCCCTGCAAAACGACGTCCGGCGACTGGTTTTAAGCCTGCCCACCGCGGCAAGTTATCACGCTGGTCAATACCTTTCATTATCCGTTGGCGAGCGCGCTTTTCCCTTTTCGATTGCCAATGCGCCAGGCGGGCAGCACCTTGAATTGCATATCAAAGCAACCGAAGATTCTGCTGACTCAGCTCTCATTGAACAGTTCCTCAATGACCATCCAAGCTCAGTCACCATAGAGTATCCCCTTGGGCAGTGCTTTTTGAGTCATGTACCGGCGCAGCCTGTAATTTTTATCGCCGCAGCGACCGGTATTACCCAAATCAAAAGTATGTTTGATTGGTTAACCGCTCAACCTGACGCACAGACAGTGCATGTTTATTGGGGCGTTGTCACACCAGACGATCTTTATTTAGACGACTATTTTAAGACCGCGGCGGCCCATGCCAATATCACCTACACGCCGGTTGTCAGCCACGATGACAAAACTTGGGCAGGACGCGTGGGTCTTGTCGGCGACGCGGTTCATGAGGATTTTAAGAATCTCAATGACCATTTAATCTTCGTTTCAGGCAGCCCAGGCATGGTTTACGGGACGTTAGACCGCCTCACAGCCAAGGGCTTTGATCCTAAAAACATGCGCTCGGACGTGTTCGATTACGCCCCTCGTTCAGCTTAAAGCGCCTGTAGATGAAGCAAGGCGTTGTCCGAGTCACCCAAAGCTAGAAACGAGCGGGCCAACCTTATTCGAATCAAAGCTGACGATTTCAAAGCAAGACTCTCAGAATAATGCGTCACAGCGGCCGCGTGATCTCCTGCCGTCGCCGCCAGTGCACCCATGGCAGCCAAAACATTCGCGCCCATCGCCTGCTGTTGCCATCGTGTAATCTGCCGCGATCTTTCGACTTGGGTTTCAGGGCTTAGTTCGGCGTAAACCAAATACAAGGCGAGCGTTGGAGACTGCTCAATCAGTGCGCGGCAACGCTTCTCGGCAAGTTTGGGTTCATCAAAATCATCGAACGCAGCCGCAAGTAAACCATCATCCTGCAGCGAAATACTCGGCAGCGCATTAAGCCAAGCTTGCCGCTCGGCGTCGCTCGTCAAGCTTCGACGTCCAGCAACTAACTGCTCATGCTCGGCAAGCGTCAGCGTCTCATCAAATTTTGCGACGGCCGGTTTGTGTTTCGCCAACAGGGCCCAGTTTTTAGCGGCCAACCATACTCTGCGCTTTATCATGAGCGTCTTTGGGTTGTCTGGCAGCTCGGTTATATGCTCGGCTGCTTGGTCCGTTAAACCCGCCTTCAGCGCAAGCGCTGCTTGGTTCAGCGCCGCCAGTTCTTGCTGGGATTGACTGCCTAAGGCAAGGGCCTCTAAAGCACTAGCCTGCGCCTCACCCACCTCGCCAGTGGCCAGCAGCGCAAGCGCTGCAGGTTTTGTACTCGGCAGATCGAGCGCTTGCGAAAGATATCGATTACCACGCTTTACTTCGCCCAATTCACGAAGGGTTGCGCCTTTACCTAAGAACGTTAAGGCCCTCGCCAGTCGACGATGATCAGACCAAGCAGCAAGCTTGTTTTTGGTACCCAAAACAGTCCGCAAGAAAAGCCATAACCAGCGCAGCCCCAGCAGCAGCACAAGCAGACCAAGGACCGCAACCCACAAACTGGTTTGTAGCATCATGTCTTCATAGGCAATCAGGACATAACCCGGTGAGCGGCTCGTGATCGTACCAACCGCAAGCGCCAGAACGACCGTAATGATGAGCAAGAAGCGACGCATCAGGGCGACACCGCCTGAGGCGTTTGAACCTGCGCTAACGCGGCTATTGACGCCTCGACGGTTGGCAGCTCCGGCTGAATGATCTCTATTTTTAGTTGGCCTAAGTCCGCCAAAAAAGCCTGATGCGCCGCAGCCGTCGGATCAAAATAATCACCGACCCAGGTATCAACCTTACGAAGTTCCTCATCAAAAATAGGCTGCTCCAAGCGAAGCAGAGCACTTTGCGCTGTACTTAAGCTCAGTAATAGATTCTGCCTTAGGTCTTGTGCTGCTTGCGCCGTTGGAACGGGTTTGGGTACAGACTCGCCCCGCCTAAAGTCGACAAGGCCAACCAATCGCACCCAAAGGGTATCCCATGCCTGCTGGGCCCAGCCCCAAAAACCGGGGACCAACGGCTGCGTCGACTGCGAGATTTGCTTGGGCGCCAGCATCACGCGCCTAAGAGGCAAATCTGGCACAGCACGCATCAATTGGCCAAGGCTTAGATAAAGACCAATTCGATCAACCGATGGCACCTGCGCCAAAAGCGCTAAATCAGAGACGATGGCCGCGCGAAGCAAAACCAAGTCGCGCCCCTCAGCCCCGATTAAGGCCTTGTCTGCCTGACCCAGAAAGCCCATTGCTTGCGGAACATCCGCAAAGACATTGAGCGCAAGCGACGCCATTCGCACAAGGGTTGCTACCTCTGCCAGCTGCCATACTGCCGCCTGCTCGGTCGATTGTTGACGCACTAAAGCAATGGATTCTGCTTGGCTATCGATACGCATTGTTACATCTTGCAGCGCTTCAACGAGCTGGCTTTGTTCTTGGTTGAGATCGGACAACGCTTGCCGCGCTTGATCCAATTCCGTCTGCAAAGTCGTCAAGGCGGCCAGTCTTTCGGCTTGGTTTTTTTGCTCATTTTGTAGCAGCAACATTTGCCAGGCACTGAGCGCGAAACCCGCTAAAAGCAGCAGTAGAACAAATCCGAGGCCTCGCGCACCCCTTGATTGAGGCGTCGCAGATGCTTCAGGGGTTTGTAAGGTTTCAGATGGATTCTGGGTTGACTCGGGGACTGGCGCCTTCACGGGAACTCGGCTCCTTGATTTGATGGATCACGGGTTAATCCCTCGAGTATGCCAGAGACACTGGCGTCCGGGGCCTCAATTAACTGGATATATCCCAAGCGCCGCGCAACATCGGCAATTCTGCTCGCGGTGACGCACAGCACCACTCGACGCCGGCTCGCCTCGGATAAATGGCTCGACAAAGCCTGCAAAATATCGGTACTGGTTACTAAGATCGCGTCATAACCCTCGGCGATCAGCGCATCAAGGTTTTCGATGCGCTGGGGGACTCGCTCGTAACATTCGTACCGCGCAACCGTTGCCCCGCGATCTTGTAAAGTCGTCTCAAGGTAATCCCGACCCAATCGACCGGTCACGATGAGCACCTTCTTAGCGAAAGGCGCGGCGAACACCGGCAAGTTCAGCAAGGGTTCAGAGCCAGGCCGATCTGGCGCAATGGCCAAGATTCCTAACGCTTCAAGCCGCATTTTTGTTGCTGGACCAACAGCAAAGACATTCGTCTTGGCTGCCCGAGCCAGTTGCGGGATCAAGTCTCCCGCATAGTCGATCGCATTTTGGCTGGTGAAAATAATATACTGCTCGGGATCAAGGTACCCATCAGGCGGCCGCTGGGCGGTCACAAGATTCAGCCCCTGAATCTGAACTAAGGGCGCCTGCAGGACCTGAATCTTGCGCGCCTGTAATGCCGCGGCGATCTCGTCATTAAACCCAGCTGGCCGGGTAAGCAGTATTTTTTTGATCATTTAGGGCGACTCAGCAACCAGCGCTAAAGCCCCTTTGTCGATTAGCTCGTCTGCAACCCGATCCGCCATAGCCCGGGCATTTTCGATCACATCGCGTCCACTAACAGTGAGCACTTGCTCACCGCGCAGATCACTCACAAAGGTGTCTAGTTGCACCGTTGGCTCAGCGTCATTGCCTAAGCGTCGTGCGAAAGCGGCAACCGGTAAATTGCAAGTCGCCCCAAGCCTACGCGAAATCTGACGCTCGCAACTGACCGTGGCAAAGGTTGACTCGTGGTTCACAGCCCTAATGATATCAATCAGATCCTCTCGATCGGCACGCGCTTCAAGCCCGACAGCGCCTTGTCCGGCGCTGGGGAGACAAATATCAGTCGGGATGTTTTCAGTGATCCGGTGACCCAAGCCTAAGCGGGCAAGGCCAGCCGAGGCCAGGATAATGCCCTGAAAATCACCGTTATCTAAACGCTTCAGGCGCGTTTCAACATTACCTCGAAGGTTTTCAAACACAAGCTGGGGATAAGCCTTGGCCAATTGCAGGCACCGCCGTAAGCTCGACGAACCAATTTTTGCGCCGGGCGGCAGGTCGGCCAAGCCACCATAATCATTGGCAACAAACGCATCCCGAGGATCCGCGCGCTGACACAGCGCAACCAACGCTAGACCATCTGGTAATTCAGCGGGTACATCCTTGGTTGAATGCACTGCGAAATCAGCATCACCGGTTTGTAAGGCAATTTCGAGTTCTTTAACGAAAACGCCCTTACCGCCAATCTCTGACAGAGCGGCAACACGATTCCGATCGCCTTCGGTCGATAAACCGACTATCTCGACCTGTACCTCGGGGAAACTTGCTCTGATCTGATCTGCGACGTCATTAGCCTGCCAAAGGGCCAAGGGGCTTTTGCGCGTGGCAAGGCGAATGATTCTCAAGGGGGGCTCTCAACGTCTAAAAACGCAACACTAACTTGGACGGGATGACGAGTAAACCTTGATTTTCAGAAACCGGGCCGGGCGCCCTAACTGAGACTTGATTCGGGCCAGCCCGATTAAAACCCATCGCCTGCCCTTGTCTGTAGATCACGCCAACTCTGATTCACCAGCTGGTATACTCTTGTTTTTGAGCATCAGGATACCCCAGTGAGCCAAGGCAATGAAAAGCTATGGGACGGTCGTTTTTCGGAGGCAACCGATGCCTTTGTTGAAGCCTTTACCGCATCCGTCACGTTCGATTTCGAGCTAGCCCTGTTCGACATCGAAGGGTCCGTGGCTCATGCCACAATGCTGGGTCGATGCGGCATTATCGACGGTGAGACCGCCGAGGCCATTATCACCGGCCTGAACGAAATCCGAGCAGATATCGAAGCCGGTGTCTTCAATTGGTCCGTTCAGCTTGAGGATGTTCACATGAACATCGAAGCTGCGCTCACAGACCGGATTGGCGAGCAGGGCAAAGCCCTGCACACCGGCCGAAGCCGAAACGATCAAGTCGCAACCGATGTCAGAATGTATCTCCGGCACAATATCGACCTGATCCTGGAACAGATCCGGCATTTACAACGTGGACTCCTGGATCTCGCCGAAGGCCATTGCGAGACCATTATGCCCGGATTCACCCATCTGCAAGTTGCTCAGCCTGTGGTTTTTGGTCACCACCTCATGGCCTGGTACGAAATGCTGCGCCGCGACGCCGATCGACTCCAAGACTGTCGACGCCGGGTCAACACCTTGCCCCTCGGCGCTGCGGCATTGGCTGGCACTAGCTTTCCAATCGATCGCGCGATGGTTGCGGAGTTGCTGGGTTTTGAGGCGATCGCAGAAAATTCACTCGATGCGGTCAGTGATCGAGATTTTGCGATTGAATTTACCAGCGCCGCCAGTCTTTTGATGATGCATCTATCGCGTTGGTCAGAGGAGATGATCTTGTGGGCCTCGCCCCAATTTGGGTTCATCGAACTGCCGGACCGGTTTTGCACCGGGTCCTCGATCATGCCGCAGAAAAAGAATCCTGATGTCCCAGAACTCGTTCGAGGCAAAGCGGCTCGGGTCTTTGGCAGCCTTATGGCGCTGCTCACCCTGATGAAGAGTCAACCGCTGGCCTATAACAAGGACAATCAAGAAGACAAAGAGCCGCTCATCGATACCGTTCGAACCCTGAAAGATTGCCTGCGCGCTTTTGGCGATATGATCCCCAATATCAAAGCCCAGCCCGACAATATGCGCGCCGCGGCGGAACGCGGCTTTGCCACCGCCACAGACCTTGCTGATTACTTGGTGAGGAAGGGCCTGGCGTTCCGTGATGCCCATCACGTTGTCGGGCGTTTAGTGGGGCTTGCGGTCGAGCGGGGCGTCGATTTAGCAGCATTGACGCTGGCTGATTTCGAGACAGAAAGCGATCAAATCACGGAGGATGTTTACGCAGTGCTCACTTTGGAAGGCTCGGTTGCCGCCAGATCACACCTTGGCGGGACAGCGCCCGACACGGTTCGGGCGGCCATTGCCCGGGCTAAGCATCAATTAGGGTAAAGACTTCGACCGGCGCCCCAGATTGTTCACTCACGACCCGGTTGAGCAGCGCAGATAAGCGCTCCTGGGTCACCGCGCAAAACCACTGATCTTGCTGCTCACGAAGATGAAAACCGCCCGACTTAGCAGCCACCCAAATTTCCTGTTGGACCGGCTGTCGACTGATCACGATCTGAGACCCATCAGGAAAGGTTAGCGTCAGCTGACCATTGGCCCCATCAACGTCAACATCTTGCGGTAATTCATCAATACAATCTTCAATCATCATCATCAGCGCATCAAGTTGCTGATGATACTGCTGTTCTATCGAGCCTTGCGACAAATCCCTTCTCCCTATCAACCACCGAACGCAGTATACTCAACGTTTCCGCCTTTATCGTGCGCTATGCGAACAATTGTCATTATTCTTTGCCTCATCCTGACGAGTTGCGGTCAGAAGGGCCCTCTCTATCCCAAAGAAACCCTGGCCGAGCCGGTAACGGTCAAGGAGCGTGCATGAACGATTTTAACTACCAAGAAAACCGCCTGCACTGTGAAGACTACCCCCTCGACAACTTGGCGAGCACCTTTGGCACCCCCTGTTTTGTTTACTCAGCAAGCGCCATGACGGTCGCATTTGAAACGATCCAATCCGCCTTTGAGTACCATAACCCCCTCATTTGTTACGCGGTCAAAGCGAATTCGAATCTGGCCGTTTTAAAGCGGTTATGCGATTTGGGCGCTGGCTTTGATATCGTTTCAGGTGGCGAATTGGTCCGCGTTTTGAGAGTGGGTGCCGACCCAAACAAAATCGTATTTTCCGGTGTTGGTAAACAAACAGATGAAATCGAAGCGGCCCTGGCTGCCAAAATAAAATGCTTTAATGTCGAGTCAGAGGCAGAACTTCACCACATCGCGGAGATCGCAGAACGACTTGGCACCACGGCGCCAATTTCCCTTAGAGTCAACCCAGACGTCGACCCCAAAACCCATCCCTACATCTCGACCGGTTTAAAAGAATCCAAGTTTGGCGTTCCGATGAACCAAGCGTTACGACTTTACGCCGCGGCCCAAAGTCTGACTGGGATTATGGTCAAGGGCATCGATATTCATATTGGCTCGCAAATCACACAGCTTGCGCCCTATCTCGATGCCCTCGACAAGATGTTTACCCTCATTGACCAGCTCAATGACCAAGGGATTGTTCTTGAACACTTTGACATCGGGGGCGGCATGGGGATCCGTTATGAGCAAGAACCGGACTTCCCGATCAAGGCGCTCTCAGATGCCTTGCAGCAAAAGATGGCCGATCGCAAACTCGAGATTATTTTGGAGCCGGGACGGTACATCGTTGCAAATGCTGGCATCCTGCTCACCCAAGTACTCTACACCAAGCATAACGAGTCTCGGGCCTTCGCAGTTGTTGATGCGGCCATGAACGATTTGATTCGGCCAGCGCTCTATGACGCGGTGCAGGCGGTGCTGCCGGTGATCGCACAGACCAACCCATCAGAGCGGTTTGAAATCGTCGGCCCGATCTGTGAATCCGGCGATTTCCTGGCAAAGGACTGCTTGATCGATTTAAAAAGCGGCGCGCTCATTGCCCTTGCGTCGTCCGGCGCCTATGGCATGTCGATGAGCTCCAATTACAATACTCGAGGTCGGGCTGCTGAGGTTTTGGTTGACGGCGCGGAGGCACAATTGATTCGCCGGCGCGAAACCATCGATGATGTCCTAGCCGCAGAAACCAATCTCGGCACGGTGACGAGCGCGCCAACCGTCAACATCAGCGCACGCTAAGGCCTGGTTATGATCGTCAACTTCTCGAAAATGCACGGCAGTGGTAATGACTTTGTCGTAATCGATTTGGTAACCCAAGCAGGCGCCTTGAGCCCCGCCTGCGTACGCGATCTCGCCCACCGGCATACGGGTGTTGGTTTCGATCAGTTGCTCACAATCGAGCCCCCAACCATCCGCACAGCCGATTTTTTCTATCGCATCTATAATGCTGATGGCTCAGAGTCAGGCCAATGCGGAAACGGTGCGCGCTGTGTTGCGAAGTTTATTTTTGATAAGCAGTTATCGCCCAAGTCAGAATTGGTATTGCAAACAAACACCGGGCAACTCACCACACAGCGCGTTTCTAGCCAGGCTATTCGAGTGAATATGGGAAAGCCACAACTGGATCCAGCCGCCATTCCCTTTGAACCCACACCAGGCGAGCAGGCCCCTTATGCCGCGTCGTTTCAGGATGGTTCACGATATGCCTTCGGCGTTGCTAATATTGGCAACCCACATGGGGTGCTGTTGGTTGAGTCCACTCAGGCGCTGGATGTTGCCGGTCTCGCGACTGAATTTCGCGCGCAAACGCACTTTGAGGCCGGGGTTAACGTAGGCTTTATGGCCTTGACCTCGCAGACCGCCATCACTCTACGGGTATCAGAACGCGGCGCTGGCGAGACCTTGGCTTGTGGTTCTGGCGCTTGCGCCGCGGTTGCTGTTGGCCGCGCAATGAACCTTTTGTCCGAGACGGTTTTGGTCGAAATGCCGGGCGGCGCTGTGACCGTCACTTGGCCTGGGCCAGGACAAGACCTTTGGCTCACCGGACCGGCAGTTCGAGTCTTCGATGGTAAAATCAAAATCAATGATCCGTCTTAAGGAGCCCTCATGAGTGAAAAGGTTACCTACACCCAAATCCAAAACTATTTAAAAGAGCATCCCGACGATTTAGAGCGTCTCGTTCTGGAAGCCATCCCTGACACAAAAGGTGCGGTCTCGCTTGCAGGACACAAGCTACAGCTGGTGTCCGAAAAATTGGCGCTAGCAGAACAGCAGATCCATGAATTTATAGACGTGTCGACACAAAACCAAACGCTCTTCCAGCTCTGTCATCAACTGGTTCAACAGTTGCAAAAACCGCAGTCGATTCAAGCAGCAACGGCTCGACTAGGCGAAATCTTGAAGGCAACCCTCGACACCCGAGACTACCATTTGTTCATCTTCCAAGATAAGGCTGAGCCCGACTGTACGGCCACCAGCTTCGTGTCCCAAGCAAACTTTCAAACAGCCGTTGGAGGCTTATTTAATCCTGATAAACCCATTCTGGGTGTCGTGCGGGCAGAAGAATCAAAGTGCCTTTTCCCGGACCTGGATCATGACATTTCATCCTGCGCGATTATTCCGCTCGTTAGTGAAGACTTGGTCGGCGCGCTCACCATTGGCAGCCAAGACAGCAATGGCTTCCATCGCGATCAGGACACCTTGTTCATTCAATTTATCGGCGACTTCTTAGCGGGACTGATCAAACATCGTTTTTTGATCGATAACCCAAAGCAAGGGGACTGAACCATTGATCGGATTGGCCGAGCAAGTTGATGCCTTCTTGTCTCATCTCAAAAATGAGCGCCGGTTGTCCCGCCATACGCTCGCGGCCTACCAGCATGACCTAACAGCGCTCTTAAAGTATGCCTGTGAGGCTGATATCGATCAGGCGCAGGATTTGAAAGCAGCCGACATACGAGGCCTCATCAGCCAAGGGCACCGCAAAGGCCTCTCCGGTCGATCTCAGCAACGCAAGCTGTCTGCACTACGCACTTTTTTTGACTACCTTGCCCGCGAGTCGGGTGTTGATCTCAATCCCGCGCAATTGGTTAGTGCGCCCAAAACCCCTCGGCGTCTACCGAAAACACTCGATGCGGATCAAGTCTCCAAGCTCTTAATGGTGGAGGCGCTTAGCTGGCACGACGTACGCGACAAAGCGATATTAGAGCTGTTTTACTCCTCAGGACTTAGATTGTCAGAATTGACCGCTTGCAATAAAAGCAGCCTTTCCTGGGATGAAAACACCGTCTTGGTTCGCGGCAAGGGCAATAAAGAACGCATTTTACCGATCGGCCGCCACGCCCAAACGGCGCTCAAGGATTGGTTGAAAGTCCGTGACAATGCCCCAACGAAAGGCGCGGAGATAGATGCGGACGCCTTGTTCATCAGCGAGCGCGGCAAGCGCGTCAGCAACACCAATGTTCAAGCGCGAATTAAATCTTGGACCCGTAAACAAGGCAATGGCTTGCATGTTCACCCCCATATGCTTCGGCATTCCTTTGCCAGTCATATCCTAGAGTCCAGCGGAGACCTTCGAGCCATTCAAGAACTGCTCGGCCACGCAGACATTAGTACAACCCAAATTTATACGCATCTTGATTTTCAGCACCTCGCTCAAGTTTATGATCAAGCCCATCCAAGGGCCGCTCGACGCGCTAAACCGGATAGCCCCGCGATATTCCCAGAGGACAAAACATGATCAAGGTCATTGGATTCGATTTAGACAATACGCTGTGGCCTGTTAAACCGGCGATTCTTTACGCCGAGCAACAACTCAAGAATCATTTCGCAGCGCTTAATCCAGGAATTGATTACCCGCCTGAGGATATCCAGGGTTTACGCGACCTTGTCTTAGCAGAACATCCAGATTACAGCTTTCGTCTCACCGACCTTAGGCGAGCCATACTGCACCGTCTTGTACAACGCGAGCCGGGACATCATGACCAGGCCGAAGACATTGTAGACCGCGCCATGCGGGTCTTCTTGAAAGCCCGTAATCACGTCACCTTGTATCCCGGCGCGGAGGCGGCGCTAGGCGCCTTAAGTCAGACCTATGCACTCTGCACGCTCACCAATGGCAATGCGGATGTTGGGCAATTGCCCATCGGGGGCTTTTTTCAGTTGAAGCTTTCTGCAGAAGAGGTCGGTGCACCCAAACCAAAACCCGATTTATTCTTGGCAGCCCTTGCGCATTTCCAGTGTCAACCCGAGGAGATGGTTTACGTGGGGGATGATCCGATTTTAGATGTTGCCGCGGCTTCAAACCTTGGAATCCACACCGTTTGGAAGACAACCATCGACGCGAGATCTGCCGCAGAGGCCGTACCCGCCTCAGAGATTATCGTTGACCTCACGGCGCTACCCAACGCAATCGAGCGGATCAATACTCGAATCAGCACCGAGCGCGAATAAAGTCCTTCAACACGTCGGGATCATCAACGATCGCAGTTTTTCGCGTTTCCAAACCCAGCAGTGCATCCAACGATGGATGGTGGTTGTTGACGCCGGGGATTGCTGTCTCAACGGTGTCATCAAACTTTGCTGGGTGCGCCGTTGCCAAGCATACCATCGGTACCTTGGGGTCTTGGTGCTTCTGCGCCAAGTGAAAACCAACCGCTGTATGCGGATCGGCAAGGTAATTAAACTCATGCCAAATCCCTTGAATGCTCTCCAACGTTTCGGTATCGCTCACCGCATCGGCGGTAAACCAATCGAAGAACCCCGCGGGTTCAACCAATGAAGCGCATTGTTCAGTCTGGAAGCGTTTCATGAATGCCGCACAATCGGTTGCATTCTCACCGAGCTGATAGAACAAATATCGCTCGAAATTGCTCGCAACCTGAATATCCATCGCCGGGCTGTTACTGAATCGAACGGCGCCCCGCTCATACACGCCAGACTGAAAAAAGCGCGCCAAAATATCATTCTCATTCGTGGCCAACACCAGTTTGCGCAACGGCAAACCCATTCGTTTGGCAATGAATCCCGCAAATATATTGCCAAAATTACCCGTCGGGACCGTTACATCAAATTCAGCAGGCTGCTTTAGCTGATACCATGTCCAAAAATAGTAAACCACCTGGGCCAACACTCGAGCCCAATTAACAGAATTTACGGCGCCGAGCGCGTAGGTTTCTTTAAAAGACAAATCATTGAAGACGGTCTTTAACAGGTTTTGACAGTCGTCAAAACTCCCGTCAATACTCAAATTATAAACGTTGTCATCCAAAACGGTTGTCATTTGACGTTCTTGGATTGGGCTCGTTCGCCCATCAGGAAACATGATGAAGATCCGAATCCCGGGCTTTCCGCGTACCCCCGCAATGGCGGCGCTACCAGTATCACCACTGGTTGCGCCAAGGATATTCAGTACCGCGTCCTGTTCAGTCAAAATATGGCTAAACAATTCACCTAAAAATTGCAGTGCAATATCTTTAAATGCGAGGGTTGGTCCATGAAACAACTCCAGGATGTGAACGCCACCGACGTTCACAAGCGGCGCGACTTCTGGGTGTTGAAAGTTTTTGTAGCTGCGCAGAACGAGCTTTTTAAACACCGCCTCATCTATATCTCCGACGAAAGGCGCCATCACTTCGCTCGCAAGTTCCGGATACGACAAACCCTGCCAATCGGCAAGGCGCGCGCTGACATCGGGGATCGACTCTGGTACGAGTAGGCCGCCGTCGCTTGCCAAACCCATCATCACGGCTTGGCTAAAGGATAGACCGCTTACGCCACCTCGTGTACTTCGATACTTCATGCAGATTAAGCCTTCTCGCGCTGACACTCATTATAATCTGCTATGGCTCGGAGCGACACTCTATGAGCGCGTCTTTAACGGTTTCCTTGGCGTCTGCTTAGACCGCATCAGCCCCCGTTTCGCCGGTTCGGATTCGTATGACGTCTTCAAGCGCAGTCACAAAGATCTTGCCGTCGCCGACTTTTCCGGTATTGGCCGCGTTGGTAATGGCCTCAATAACGGAGTCTAAGCTGCTATCGTCGATGGCGACTTCGATCTTCACCTTGGGCAAGAAATCAACGACATACTCTGCGCCCCGATACAGTTCAGTATGACCTTTTTGTCGACCAAAGCCTTTCACTTCGGTGACGGTCATCCCTTGTACAGAAATTTCAGACAGCGCTTCTCGAACATCGTCCAATTTAAAAGGCTTGATAATGGCGGTTACTAATTTCATCGTCTCTCCTTGACTTCGCCATCCTGTAGGATGGCACTTCGTGCGATTATTGAATGGCGCTACGTTAATTTCAACATCGCGGGGTACCATACCCTTTGACGTCACGATTCTTCGCTTGCATTTAAAGCAGCATCATTCTAATTGAGCTTAACTTGGAAATAGTAGCCTTAAACCACCGACTTTCCCAGCCGTCGCCGTTTAGATCCTCGTTTAAAAGGTCACTTTACCCTAGCCCAACGATACCGACTGAACTTCAGGCCATTCGAAACCGCTTTAACTAAAGAACCTAACGTTAAGTAAAGCACAGGCCATGCCAAAATTAATTGCCTTCAATACGGCCGAATTATCGGGGCTCCTGCACCATTTAGGCTATCCCGCACCTTTTTTCACCCAATCGCGCACCAAAATATTCTGGTAATGCGCAATTGTTGTGCGGCGAATAACGGCTATCAACCAATGCCAACGCCAGATTAAATGTCCTGACGCATTCTAAACCCGAGGAGAAAACCACGCCATGTCGTCTGCTCACGTGCTGGGTCAAGCTGTTATTGGTTTATCGGCTCATACTATCCAAATAGAGGCCACCATCAGCAACGGGCTGCCGCAACTCAATATTGTTGGCATGAGTGAACATCGTGCAAAGCACAGCCGAGAACGTATCCGTTCCGCAATCGAACACGCTGGATTCAAGTTGCCCGATCGACGCATTGTCATCAACCTGGCACCCAGTGATGTGCCCAAGGAACATGCTGGGTTTGACCTGCCGATCGCGCTATCGATCCTCATTGCCAGTCAGCAAGTCGAGGCGTCTCGATTCCAAGGCCTTTGCGCAATGGGCGAACTGAGTCTGACCGGCGAGGTGAGAACCGTGCCAGGATTGTTGATAGCGGCTTTAGCTTGCGGGCAAAGCGGCCTTACGCTATTGCAATCGAATCAAGCGCAGGTTGGCAGGCAAGCAAGTCTCTCGCCCTGCCTCGGGATCCATCACCTGTCAGATCTAAAACGACCGTTAAGTCCGATGACGACCAGCAACCTTGGCGCCAACGATGTACCTGCTGCATCAGACGCTACGCTCGATGATATCAAGGGTCAACAAACCGCTAAGCGCGCGCTGATTATCGCCGCCACAGGTGGCCATCATCTCTTGTTGTTCGGCCCACCAGGCTCCGGTAAAACCATGCTGGCTAAACGAATGCTCGGACTCATGGCCCCATTAACCGAGCAAGAAGCGGTGGAGATTGCGTGTATTCAATCGGTCACTGCGGGATCTTTACCGGGGCCAACGCTCGAGCGGCCCTTCCGCGAGGTGCACCATTCAACCTCTGCTGCGGCACTCATCGGCGGCGGCAGCCCGCCGAGGCCCGGCGAAATTACGTTGGCTCATCTTGGCGTCTTGCTGTTGGACGAGTTACCAGAATTTACCCACGCGGTGCTCAACCAGCTCAGGCAACCCCTTGAAAGTGGCAGTATCGATCTGAGCCGGGCACATTACAAAGTGCGATTTCCTGCAAATTTCCAATTGATCGCTGCCATGAACCCCTGTCCTTGTGGATGGCTAGGCAGTCGCAGGCCGTGTCGATGTTCGGTTGAGCACATTACGCGATATCGAAATCGGGTTTCAGGACCTATTCTGGACCGAATTGACCTTCAGGTTGAAGTCCCAGCACTGGATCCAAAAAAATTTTTTCAGGAAGCCCCAACCCGCCATCGCCATGAGCATGACGCCGCGATCGATCAGATCAAACAAGCACGCGCTTTCAGACTGAAAAGATTGCAGACCAGCCCTCAGCAGACCGACAAAAACGCGCTGGACCCCGATGCAAAACTGCTTTTAATGAAAGCCGCTCAAACCTTGCATTTTTCAGCCCGAGCCATTCAAAAGTTAATTCGGGTTGGCCGAACCATTGCTGACCTTGACTGCGCCGAAACCATCTCGCGCAGGCACCTAGAAGAAGCCTTAATGCTTCGGCAAAACTAACCCGCTCAGTTTGAGCTTACTGAACAGACGCCGTCATATAATCAACAACGGCTCGGATATCGTCATCTGAGCAATCAAAGCACATACCGCGTGCCGGCATGGCTGGCGCAAGCCCATTGATACCACTGGCGTAGAGTGTCTCCATGCCTTTTTCAAGTCGAGGCGCCCATTGCTCGACATTGGCCAAGGCAGGCGCCCCAGCGATACCTAAATCATGACAAGTTGCGCAGCTTCGCTTGTAAATCGCATCCGGGCTTTCAGAACCAGTACTTGCGACCGACATCACTTGTGCCGATGCGCATGCCTCACCTTGAAGACAAACCGCGCCCGGTTGGTGGATACGAGCAATAATTTCATCTTCTATCGGCCCCGCAAAAACGAGGAAGGAAATGAAAGCAAATGGCAGCATTAGCAGTTTTTTCATCGAAGCCGGTCCTTTGGAAAATTGGCGCGAGGAGTATATCCGAAAATACGCCTAGTTGCCCCAGTCAGATTCATCGAGATCGCGATTCCCAGAGAACTTGAAAACATTCGATGTTCCAGACTCAACAATCGATTGTTCAGACACCAAAGTAATGATTGCTTGATCTGTAAACGTCTTTACCGAGTCTGCCCCGAGATTAATCATGGTGCTTTTAAGCTTGTGCAACGTGGTCTCTAAGACTTCTGACGTTGAGCCGATCAAGGGCACGAACGCATCAACACCTTCTTCGAACATCATCTTTCGACTACTCATGCCTTCGCTGTAACGCTGCCAATTTTGGGCCCTGACAGTCCCTTCACCCCAGTAGGGTTTATACATCTGCCCGTTGATCGATATTTTTGAGGTTGGGCTTTCCTCCGTCATCGCAAAATAGCGCCCCATCATGACGAAGTCCGCGCCCATCGCCAAAGCCATAACGACTTGCGTGTCGTTCGCCAGACCACCATCTGAACAAATGGGAATATAGACCCCGGTTTCTTCAAAATACGCATCGCGACGGGCAACGACCTCGAGCAGAGCCGAGGCCTGACCTCGGCCAATCCCCTTTTGTTCCCGCGTAATGCAGATTGAACCACCGCCAATACCAACCTTGATGAAATCCACCAGCCCTGACAACGCGAGATAATCAAAACCCTCTGCGGAAACAACGTTGCCGCCGCCAATAACGACCTCAGATCCATACTGCGCTCTGATCCAAGCCAAGCCATCCATCTGAAACTCCGTGAAGCCATCGGAGGAGTCAAAGCACAAAGCGTCCGCGCCTGCGGCCACCAGTGCCGGCACGCGCTGCTGGTAGTCGTGGGTATTAATCGCCGCGCCGACTCGTAAACGCTTACCCTCGTCCAATAACTCAAGGGGGTGCTTCTGGTGATCAACATAATCTTTCTTGAAAACCAAAGCCGACAAATGACCTGTGGCCGTTAAAATTGGTAAGCAATCCTTCTTGTGACGATGCAGAAGCCGATTGGCCTCTCTAAGAGAGATCCCTTCAACGCCAAAAATAACCTCTGCTTTCGGCGTCATGTGGTCTTTTACCAGGTTCTGAAGATCGTCTTCAAATTCCCAGAAATCTTGATCAGTAATCAAACCCAGAAATTCGCCTTCGGACGACCCATCAAGGGTAACTGGAATGGTCGAGTGTCCGCTACGCGTCATCAACTCGAGCACCGCTTGCAAACTTGCGTCAGGCTGGATGTTGGCGCCACTCACAACAAAACCCGCTTTGTGAGCCTTCACCTTTTGAACCATCTCAACCTGACTTTCGATGCTTTGCGAGCAGAAAATCATACTCATTCCCCCCTGACGGGCGAGTGCGACCGCTAGATCGACACCAGATACCGCCTGCATACAGGCTGAAACAATGGGAATGTTGATCGAAAGAGACCCCGGTGCGCCGTCAAGAGACCGCGATAAGGGCGCTGATAAATCGATCCGATCGATATGCTGATCACGACGCGTCAGCCTCGGCAGCAATAAGTACTCACCAAACGTTCGTGAAATATCATCCAGAATCTTAGCCATCGGGCGCTCCTAAACAGTGCCTTGACCGGAAGCCGGGCTTCCGATCAAGGTGACGGGTTGAGTTGGGGGGTGCGCAGAAACTGGGCGAGGGAGGCCCCTCAGAGACAAACGATGCAATTTTAAAACTAGTTTCTTGGGCGCCATGACGAATTTTATTCTATGGTCCTGCGCAATTCAATGCAGCGTGACCTTTGACGCGAAAATTCATGAACCCTTTGGTACGTCCATGGTTACAACAAATCAGCAAGTCGATGCTTTAGAATTTTTCCCGAGGGCGCGGCTGGTAACTGATCCACCACTCGGATTTCATCCAGTAACTTATAACCTGCCAAAGTGGACCTTAGTTGTTGATTGATCCAACCAAGGTCAACCTTGGATGCGCTCGTTTGTACAAAGGCAATAATTCTTTCATTGCCCGGCACCGCCTGCCCAATAACCGCCGCCTGAATAATCTCTGGCAACCTGAGCAAAGCTGCTTCCACTTCAGGAGGATAAACGTTGAAACCGTTTTTAATAATGAGTTCTTTAATGCGTCCTACAATCTCAAGCGCGCCAGATACATTGATCCGAGCGAGGTCTCCGGTTGCTAGCCAACCGTCGATTAACACCTGATCCGTCTGCGCCTGATTTCGATAGTAGCCCGCCATGATATTGGGGCCTCGAACTTTGAGTTCGCCAATACCCTCTTCTGAGGTTGAAGCGCCAACAATCTGATAGTCCACGCCTGGGATCACGAAACCAACCGAGGTGTCGTCCAACGGGGCATAGAGTCGGGTCTGGGCTATGGTGGGCCCTGACTCTGTCAAACCATAGCCGTTATGCAACGGCAAACCGAACCGCGTCTCGACTGTTTTTTTTAACGTTGGGTCAAGCGGCGCGCCACCTGAAAACAAGAAGCGCAGAAAAGGGTAGTTCAAAGCGTTGTCCCTATCAGCACTGATCAGCTGGGTATACATCGCAGGCACACCCAGAAACCCCGTTACGGCGCCATCACCCAGACGCGCCAAGACCCCGGTTGCCGAAAATGTCGCCATTAACTCGAGGCTTGCGCCTTGCGTCAGGACAGAACACAGCACGGCTGATAATCCAAACGCATGGGATAAGGGCAGGGCTGTTAACACCCGGTCGGCTTCGCCAAGACCGCGCAACTTCCCCGATACGAACCCAGTAAACATCAGATTTTGGTGGGTAAGCATGACGCCTTTAGGCTCACCCGTCGTGCCCGTTGTATAAATCATCGCGGCGACATTCGCCGCAAGCGGGTACTGCGCTCGATCAAGCGGCCCAGCGGCGCCGTCATCAGACCAGACAAGCCCTAGAGTGGTCAGCACCTTCGTCGTTAATGCAGATTGCAACAGGTCACAATTCGGCGGTGAGATCGCCGTGATAACCGCAATTGGTAGGGCATGACTCACAATTTTTTGCCGCTCAAACTCGGATAGTCTGGGGCTCACGATGACGGCCGCGGCGCCCAACCGGTTGAGCGCCAGAAAACTTAAGACAACCCCCAAACCGTTTTCTAACTCGAGGACGACGCGGTCACCGGAGCGAGCCCCGCGCGCTTTAAACTCCGCTGCCAGCGCACGCGTCAGTTGAGCAACCTGCTCATAAGAGAGTTCTACCGCCTCAGCGATGAGGCAGCTCGCCTGAGGATTACGCCCAGCCCAATGGTCTATCGCCGCGATCGGCGTTAAAAACAGGTGCGTGCTAATCTCGGTCGTTGCGACACCGAGAACCGCCTCATCAGCCTCTCGGACGTCTTCAGACTGCCAAACCGGCATTCGTTGCTCGCTGCGTTATTGGCGTTCTAAATCGATGAGATATTCGGCGACTTTCAACATCCCTTGGGTGCTCCCGGCAGAAGCCGTTTCAATCCGATACTTCCCATGGACGATGATCGTTGGTACGCCGGTGGCCCGGTAGGCACGCCCGCGAGCGTCCGCCTGGCGGAGGCTCGATTGAACGCCGAAACTGTTAAAAACCTTAACGAAGGCTAATGGGTCGACGCCCACCTTGGCCAAGTAATCAGCCATTGCTTGTGGGCTGCGGATATTCTGCCGTTTTAAGTGAATGGCATTAAAGACTTCAAGATGCATTGTTTCCAACAGATCCATCGCGAGCAGTGTGTAATAAGTCTGCGCCAGCAGGGTGTACCCTTGATTCCACATTGCGGGCGTTCGATTAAATGTCACGTCTTCTGGCAACGTCTTAACCCAAGCTGCCAGTATTGGCTCGAATTGATAACAGTGATTACAACCGTAGGAAAAGTACTCTGTGACTTCGATCCCATCCCCACTCACCGCGATCGGCGTCGGCAATTCAAAGTAGTGGACCCCGGCTTCGTACTCGGCCTGCGCTGCGAAACTCAAAAGCGCAAACATCAACGCGGGCGCAACAGCGAACCGCTTCATTCGAAAAAGGATTGATTGACTCATTTTACGCTCCTAGTGATCTGACTTCCGAAACAGCCCTAAGCGACTAGGGTCTTAAGCCCGCAATATAGGATGCGACCGCTTTAATTTCTGGATCGCTCAGGTCCATCGCAGAAATGCGCATCATTCTGCTATCGCCATCATTACCACGTGCGCCTGACCGAAAAGCTTTTAATTGCGCTTCGGTATATTCAGGCCACTGACCGGCCAACATTGGAAACTTCGCTAAACCATTACCCTGACCCGTCGGTGAGTGACAACCCGTGCACGCAGCCACTTGCTTGCGAGCGATGCCTGCTTTGTAAATAGACTCACCCAACGCGACTAAGGCCGGGTCTGCTGCGCCTTGTGCGGGTGTTTGCGCGGCATAATAAGCCGCTAAATCTTCAAGGTTCTGAGGCGTTAAACCATCCAAAATACCCGTCATCAACATAGCGCTACGCGCGCCTGTTTGAATGTCAACCAGTTGCTTATACAGATAAGCCTCATTTTGACCTGCGATATTGGGAAAGCTTCCAGCCAGACTGTTGCCGTCCGAGCCATGACAGGCCAAACAGGTTGCTGTAAGCGCCTCTCCTTGCTTTGCGTCGCCCGCGGCAAGCACGCCGGCACTCGCAAGAAAAAAACCGAGCGTTATCATTAATTTATACATGGCATACCTTCGTTTAACGTTACCGAGTCAACTCGGAGAAATCTTTTAAATCCGTTCAGAGTAGGGCGCCCCCCCCAGCGGATGCGCTATTATATCTGAAACCGTCTAGAGTGACACATCAGGTCACGAAGTAATCACTATGCAGCAGTTCAATTATCAATCGGCTCAGTTTATAACCAGTGCCGCTCAAATGAGTCAGTGCCCAATTGATGAGGGGGCAGAGGTCGCATTCTGTGGACGCTCTAATGCGGGTAAATCAAGCGCGATCAACACCCTGACCCGACAGAAAAAACTGGCGCGAACCAGTAAGACACCGGGCCGGACCCAGTTGATTAACTTTTTTGGGATCACAGACACCGCCAGGCTTGTTGACTTACCAGGATATGGCTATGCAAAAGTCCCGTTGACGCTTAAACAATATTGGCAAACGCACTTAGACACTTATTTTCGATCCAGGCAGAGCCTCAAGGGGGTCATTCTGCTCACCGATATCCGACACGCGCTCAAACCCTTTGATGAGATGATGTTGGAATGGTCACATACCGCCGGGCTACCCATTCATGTGCTGCTGACCAAAGCGGATAAGCTCGCGAGAGGCGCGCAACAGAATGCGCTGCTGAAAGTGAACGCGAACCTGCCGAAACATGCCAAAGCGCAAACGTTTTCTGCGCCGAACGGTCAAGGGCTAGAGACCTTAAAAAGCGTTTTAGACAGCTGGCTATCGATTGACCCATAAAAAAACCCCATTCGTAATGGGGATTACGAACGGGGTCCGAGACTTCGGAAAATGGGGAAAACCGAAGCTTCTGTCGAAACTCTGAAACACAAATATTAAGACTCACCAAAAACCCAATAGTTCCGCTAATCGCTTAGATTTGACCAATTAATATAATTTTAAGTGCTGCTCGCACAACTTATTGAAGGCATTGCTTCAAAATTGTGCAGTGAACTGCGGGTTAGGTGCCCTTTGCCGCGCAATCTGCTCTCGATCGATTGATGAAAAAAAGATGCCCAAATGCCAACATCAGCCGCGTCGAAACGCTAAAGGCTTTTTTTTCGCTAAGGGCTTTTTTCCGCTAAGGGCTTCTTCACAGAACAATATCGTGGCCTAACGTGAGGACGGGCGTTGGGCTGGGTTAACGCATTCGCGAAAAAAAACCCCACCCGTAACGGGGATTACGAGTGGGGTCCGAGACTTCGGAAAATGGGGTAAACCGAAGTTTCTGCCGAAACTATGAAACACAGATAATATGACCGGGCAAATCCATAATAGTTCCGCAAAAGTTCACGTTTAGGAAAAGAGGCAAAGTTTGGGGACCTCAGGGCGACAAATCATGCGGGGGCCGACAAACCGGCGTGCGACCTTAAGTCGACGTTATCAGCAGTACCCCCAAGACGCGCCATTACCTTGCGCAGAGCGCACGGCCTTAACAGACGTTAATGCGCACCTTCCCAATCTTTCGCAACGCCAACCTCAACCTCGAGGGGAATACTCAGTTCTGCCGCACCGCACATTAACCGAATGATGGCAGCCTGAGTTTCTTCGAGTGCCGCATCATCGACTTCTAAAACCAATTCATCGTGAACCTGCATAATGATCGATGCAGGCGCATTCGAGGTATTCAACCAATCCTGAACATCAATCATGGCGCGTTTGATGATATCGGCCGCCGTCCCCTGCATTGGCGCATTGATCGCGGTGCGTTCCGCGGCTTGACGCATTTGGAAATTAGACGATTTAATTTCAGGCAGATACAGGCGACGACCGAACCAGGTTTCAACATACCCTTGGTCTGCGGCTTGGGCTCGAATATCTTGCATATAACGCTGAACTCCCGGGTAGCGCTGAAAATACAAATCCATGTAGGTCTGCGCATCAACTCGAGGAATGCCTAACTGCTTCGACAACCCAAAAGCCGACATGCCATAAATGAGCCCGAAATTAATGGCTTTAGCACTGCGCCGCTGATCCTGGGTAACCGCATCAAGCCCAACGCCAAATACTTCAGCGGCCGTTGCGCGATGAATGTCCAAGCCCTGCTGAAAGGCCGTGGTCAGGCCTTCATCGCCCGACAAATGCGCCATGATCCTGAGCTCAATCTGGGAATAATCCGCCGCCAGTAAAGACCGCTCGGGCGGCGCAATAAAAGCCTTCCGGACCCGGCGGCCGGCCTCCGTGCGAATCGGTATATTTTGTAAGTTCGGATCAGTACTGGAAAGCCGCCCGGTTGCTGCGACGGCTTGCTGATAGGACGTATGTAATCTGCCACTTTGAGATCTGACAAGCTTGGGCAACTGATCTGTATAGGTAGACTTTAACTTGCTTAACCCCCGGTGCGTAATCACCACTTTGGGCAAGGGATAATCTAGCGCCAATTCCTGCAGAACGCTCTCATTGGTTGAAGGTTGACCCTTTGGGGTTTTCTTTAGGACCGGTAATTGCAATTTTTCAAACAAAATAGCTTGCAGTTGCTTCGGCGAACTCAGATTAAAGGTCTCTCCAGCTAGATCGAACGCCGTCACGGTTAAATCAGCCAATTCCCGGGTGATTTCTTCAGACTGCGTCTCTAACATTTTGCAATCAATCAAAACGCCATTGCGTTCAATTTGGGACAACACTCGAATCAAAGGCACTTCAAGGTTTTGGTAAACCGGCAGCAACCGGTTATCTCCCGAAATTTTCGGCCAGAGCGCCTCATGCAACTGAAACGTAATGTCCGCATCTTCAGCCGCGTAATGCCCGGCGGCCTCAAGCTCGATCTGATTAAAAGTGCGCTGTTTAACCCCCTTACCCGCGATCTCATCAAACTTCACCGTCTTGCGCCCTAAATATTTCTGAGCCAAATCATCCATATTGTGTCGGGTCGCAACGCTGTTATAAACGTAGGACTCAAGCATGGTGTCTGCGATCGGGGCATTGATCGTTCGGCCGTAGCGGGCCAAGATGCTCAGATCAAATTTCAAATTTTGACCAATCACGAGCTTCTTCGGGTCGTTGAGAAACACCGACAGCTGATCGAGCACATCCGATTGCTCTAATTGCTGCGGCGCCTCAGGATAATCATGCCCGAAAGGAATGTAGGCTGCCTGCCCGGGCGTTGTGCAAATCGAAACACCGACAATTTCGGCGTCCATATAATTCAACCCAGTGGTTTCGGTATCGAAGGCAAAGCGTTCAACCGCCGCAAGGCGATCCAGCCAAATATTGAGTTGCTCCTGGGTTAATACCAGATCGTAATCGGTTGGCACTGCTTCAGGCAGGGCCTCGGCTTCCGCGTTGGCAGCACCGCCCAAAGCCTCACGCCAAGCGCGCAACTCATAGGCTTCAAAGGACGCACTGAGCGCTTCTAGATCCGGCGCAGTCGCCAATAAGTCTCCGGCATTGGGTAACGCAAGCGCCGTTCGAATCGTGGCGAGATCATAAGACAACGGTAAATGAGGTAATGCTTCGCGCAAATAGTCGCCGACCTTTCCGGTAATTTGGTCTGCATGGGCGATCACGCCGTCAAGGCTTTCGTAGGTCGCAAGCCATTTAACCGCCGTCTTGGGTCCACACTTATGAACACCCGGAATGTTGTCAACGGTATCCCCAACCAGGGCAAGGTAATCAATGATCTGGTCGGGTCGAACCCCAAACTTACTTACAACCCCCGCTTCGTCCAGATACTGATCCGTCATCGTGTTCATCAACGTCACATTCGCGTTGACGAGTTGCGCCATATCTTTGTCGCCAGTTGAAATCAGTACCTGCTGACCTTCCGCCGCCGCGCGCCAAGCAAGGGTGCCAATAACATCATCGGCCTCGACCCCTGGCTCGACAATGAGTGGTAGCCCCATCTGTTCGATGATCCGGTGGATGGGTTCAATCTGTGTCCGAAGCTCATCCGGCATCGGCGGTCTGTTGGCTTTATAGTCAGGATAGAGATCGTTGCGAAAGGTTTTGCCCTTCGCATCAAAGACCACCACAATATTCGACATTGGGAAATCAGATTGCAGTCGCCGTATCATGCTAATCACACCTTTGATGGCGCCCGTGGGCTGCCCAAGCGATGTAACCAATGGCGGCAGAGCGTGAAAAGCCCGAAACAGGTAAGATGAACCGTCTACTAGGATTACGTTAAACTTGCTCGACATGAATCGCTCACCCCTTAAATCTGTGACAACCATACTTTGAATATTCGCTCATTATCAATCCTCATGCTGCTGATGCTGATAACAAGTCCTGCCTTGTCGGCGCTCTCTGAAGCAGATCTACGAGCAACCGATGAGACCATTACCCTGGTCGAAAATGATGCGGATCAGCGTATTTTCGAGTTTAGACAGAACGGCATTTTAATGATGATTAAGGTCATCCCTAAATCCGGCCGTCCTTACTACCTCGTCCCAGCCGCGGGACAAGCGCATTTCACCGACTTGACTGATCAAAAACATCTCTACCCACAATGGACTCTCATTGAGTGGTAACCCATGGGCGTCTTTACTTCCCTCACCGCTGAAGAAATTAAAACCCATTTAAAGGGTTATGACCTAGGTGAGCTAGATTACTTTGAAGCCATCACCGAGGGTATCGAAAACAGTAATTATTTGATCGCAACCCATCGTCATGACCATCAGTTTCTGTCAATCCTGACGCTGGTCGAAGGCGACAACGCCGCAAAAGTTTCACAGGTCTCAGCGGTCATGAAACACTTAGCGCATTATGGCCTGCCGATTCCAAACCCCAGACTATCGCAGGATGATCAAGGACATCCCGATCTCCAAGGCAAGCCAACTTTACTCATGGTTAAACTGCCCGGTGAGCACCTCAACACGGTCAGTCCTGAGCATTGTCGACAATTGGGCGCCATGCTTGCTCGATTACATACCATTTCGACCGCTTACCCAGAGCCAATCAAAAATGCGTTCGATAGCGCTTGGATGGATCAAGCCTTAAGGGATGTCAGCCCGCACTTATCCGAGACTGAAATTGCGCTGCTGCATACCACCATTGATCGCTACCAAGTGCTTGAGAGTAGCAATCTGCCTCAGGGGCTCATTCACGGCGATCTTTTTAAAGACAATATCCTGTTTAAAGATAACGTATTGGTTGGCGTCTTAGATTTTTTCCACATCGGACAGGATCTTTGGCTTATGGATCTTGCAATTGCGCTCAACGATTGGTGTATGGATCAGCAGTTCCAAGCCATGCCGGCGCACGCAACCGCGATGCTCGAGGGCTATCATGCTCAACGCCCGCTAGAGCTGGAAGAACAGCAAGCGCTCAATGATCTTCGGCAAATTGCAGCCGCCCGGTTTGCGCTAACCCGATTTGGGACGGAGGCGGGCGGGCAATTTCGAAAAGACCCCTACGCGCAATTGACGCGCCTTAAGGTGTTGCACCATGCAGTGCCAATGACTACAGACCCACTATGATTTGTTGCAACTGCCCAGGCTGATGGGGCGCTTTAATAAAACCGGCATAACGCCCGGTCTCATCCAAAACGACAATCGAGCCCGTATGGTCAACCGTGTATGAGCCCGGCTCAGCGCCTGGCACTTTGCCAAAAGCGACATTCAGCTGGGTTGCCAATTGGGTGACCTGATCGTGCGAGCCGGTCACACCTAAAAAGTCCGGATTGAATCCCCCAAGATATCGGGCTAGCTGCGCCGGTGTATCTTGCTCTGGATCGACACTCACCAAATGTACGCGAGGCGGTATTTCAACGGTGCTCAGTGCTTGATTCAACACCGCGAGGGTCGTCGGACAAATATCCGGGCACGCTGTAAAACCAAAGTAGAGCAAGTCCCATTGGCCTTGGAAATGCGTCGGCAAAACCCGCTCATCTTGTGCCGTCACAAGACGCGGTACCGTTACATTACGAGGCTGTTCAAATCGAATGTAACCTAACTTTGCCGCCTGCTCTGCGCTCAAGGCAACGTCTCGCGTGACATAGTTTAAGAAGATAAGGCTCAACATCACCATAATGATCCCGAGCAGAATCCCAAGGGTTTTCCGGATCCCCGTTTTTTGCGTATCGCTATACATAAGATGTCGGCATCAAATAGTGGTCCAATAATAAGGCAGAAAATAGTACCGCAAGGTATACGATTGAATACTTAAACGTCTCCATCGGCGCATTCGGATTACGATCAAACATCATGACCAATGCCCAATACAAGAACCCAGCCCCAAGTGCCAAAGCTGAGGCCAAGTACAAAAGGTTGCTCATACCAATGACAAAGGGCAAAACGGACACGACCAGCAATATAATCGTGTAAAGCAAGATGTGTAATTTGGTATACGCAACGCCGTGGGTAATCGGCAACATCGGAATATCGACCTTTTCGTAGTCGCTTAGACGGTCAATCGCCAACGCCCAAAAATGCGGCGGCGTCCAGGCAAAGATAATCAGGACCAAAAGCAAGCCGCCGCCATCAACACTGTTGGTGACTGCGGTCCAACCAAACAGCGGCGGCGCCGCACCAAACAAGCCGCCAATCACAATATTTTGAGACGTTGCCCGTTTCAAATACAAGGTATAAATCACGCCATACCCCAGCCAGGCTAGGAAGTTCAGACCGGCGGTCAGCGGGTTGACCCAGAATGCCAAGATAATCAGTCCAAGCCCACCGGTCACCGCAACAAAGACAAGGCCCTGGGCCATCGAAACCCGACCTTGCGCCACAGGCCGCTGCTCCGTTCGCGCCATCTTTTGATCAACCGATGCATCCACGAGGTGGTTTAACGCCGCCGCCGAGCCTGCGACCAATGCAACCCCCACCAGGCAGTACACAATTAGATCAAAAGGGACCGACTCATTGGTGGCTAAAAACATGCCGACCAAGGTGCACAACAGCATTAACAACACGACGCGCGGCTTGCACATCTCGTAGTAGTCGCGCCATCCAGAGAAGGCCTTGGCTTGAAGAACATCACTCATATTCAGGGTTTCAGACGTTTGGATTTTGGGATTGTAACGGATGCGGTCTCTGAATTCATTGACAAGAGGCGCTTAGCCTATATTCGAGACTTTCATTAAGTGCTTTAAATCAAGCAGTAATGGCTTATCTACTTTCGCAGCAGGGTAGGCCAGAATGAGTTGCCCCATGGGGTCAACCAAGAAGACGTGATAGCCGGCTGCCGCCTGACTCATCGAAGACACGGCTGTGAGCTCATTGAGCAGGGCGGCGTCTACAATTAATTTCAAATTTGGATAATCGACTTTCATCGCCTCACCCTCCGCCGGCGGGAATGGGGTTGCGCGAACCAGACCGCGACCCAGGCGGTCAGCATTCTTACCTAGGGCGATATTGATTTGACGCGTCTGATGTAAAACGCCCTGCAGGATTTCGGCACAGGCTGTTAAACAAGGCTCCGTCATTGGCATCAGTAGCTGCCAACGCCCTTCCGTGGCTAGGCGGTCGGAAATATCAATGCTCGGTTGAACCAACTCGCCACGATTCGTGGTCGTTTTGGGAATCATATCTGGCGCGAAAAAAAACAAGCCATAGGCAATCATCATCGGAACGAAAGCCGTGGCTGCGACGAGCAACAATTTCCGACGACTTTGAGTAAGGTCCTTATCCGTCATGACGGCGCTCCTTGTGTTTGACGACCGAACGTAAAATATAAAAACATGCAGATCAGAACCACCGCCATGGCAAACCACTGCACCGCGTAACCCTGATGTTTTTCAGGCAACATTACGGATGTCACCCAATTTCTAGGCAAGCCATTAGGGTCCGATGCCTCCAAGCGAACGACAAAGGGCAACAATTGGCGCGCAAGCAAACCCGATAAGACCCCAGGGTCCTGGGTCGGGACGATTCGCGGCCAACCATCATAGGCAAGTGCCTGATCACTGTTCATCCAATCAGAGCGGTATATACGGCCCGATGCGGTGCCTCTATCTGCCAACGCTGGCACGCTCGGCAACACGGCGCGCGATGCCCCGGCTGCAACAAAACCTCGATTAATCAACACCGTGCCCCCTTGGTCAAGCTGCATCGAATGCACAACCTCGAAGCCAACGCGGCCGTCAAGCACCACATTGTCTAGCAAAAACACCTGCTCGACTTCGATTTTACCAACCAGCTGAACGAGGCGCCCATCCAACCTCTCATCGCCTGGGACCCCCTCGAGTTTCTCGGCTGGGAGATTTAAAAGCCGGGCATGCTGCGCGATCTGCACGGTTTTCTCTACCGCCCGCTCCAGCTGCCAGAAACCCAGTGTGATAAACAAAGCCGTGAAGGCCACCGTAAACATCAGGAGCCGAAGATTAATTTGTGCTCTAATCGCCATCAAGTCGACCTCTTTCGTCAGAGAGACGTATCACCATATTGACCAGGGGCTATAAGATGCTGCTTAAAACAATCGTCGTATTACTACTGATCGCAAATATAATTGCTTTGGGTACCGCTTTCTACGCAATGATGCACGATATGGGTGAAGAGAAAGTGAGCCGAACGGCTAAATTCTTAACCATTCGCGTGTCGCTCGCGGGACTGCTGTTAGTTGTCGTCGTTTACGGACTCGTTACCGGGCAGCTGGGCCTTGCGGCCCCTTGGCACCCTACCTTGTCGTAGGGGCCCTTCTCTTAAGCTTGACTCAAGCCCTAGACTTTTTTAGAACCTCGTCTTTGTTCCAATCCCCGCGTTAGGTGCCGAGGATGTAAACCAGGATAAACAACAGCAACCAAACCACGTCGACAAAGTGCCAGTACCACGCCGCTGCTTCAAAGCCGAAACAGTCTGTCTTGGTAAAATGGCCCTTCATCGCCCGCCCCAACATAACAATCAGCATGATCGTACCAATTGTAACGTGGGCGCCGTGGAAGCCGGTCAGCATGAAAAAGGTTGATCCGAAAATCCCAGAACTTAAGGTCAGCCCATAGTGCGTATAGGCTTCATAATATTCGACGCCCTGACAGACTAAGAAGGCCAAACCCAAGGCAATGGTTACCATCAACCAGCCAACAATTTTTTTCCGCTCGCCATTGTTAATTGCGTGGTGTGCCAACGTGACCGTAAAACTTGAAGCAACAAGCAGCAAAGTATTAACCAGTGGTAATCCCCAGGCGCCAATCACACCCGCTGGGGCAGGAAACTGCTCAGGGTTAGGGTTATTTAAAAGCGGCCACTCTGGCACATAGTCTGGCCATATCATGCTACTGGGCCCCCGCCCACCCGTAACATCGTCCGTTTCGCCGATCCAATCAACAACCCAGAATCGAACATAGAATAAGGCGCCAAAGAAGGCAGCAAAAAACATCACTTCGGAGAAGATAAACCAGCTCATTCCCCAAACAAAAGACTTATTCATTTGCTGACTGTACATTTTAGCGTTGTTTTCTTCGATCACTTTGGAGAACCAGAAAAACAGCGTGACCGCCATAACCAGGCCACCCAGCGCAAACACGGTCGTGCCAAAGTTACCGCCCGATCCAGACTGGATCTCATTCAGCAGGCTGCCGCCCCCGTAAACCGTCAGGAACAGCCCTAAGGATGCAAAGATCGGAAGGGGACTGTTATGGGGCACATAATAGCTTTCATAAGTTGAGTCAGAGGACATCTGGATTCTCCATTAAATCACTGATTATTCAGCAGCAGCTGATGCTGTCATATCCGTAATATCAAACAACGTATACGACAAGGTGAGCGTCTGTACAGACTCTGGCAGGTAAGGATCAATGATAAACCGAAGTGGCATATCAATGGCTTCACCAGTTGCTAGGACCTGCTGTTCAAAACAAAAACACTCGGTTTTATGCATGTATTCCGCCGCGTGAAACGGCGCAACGCTTGGAATTGCTTGAGCAGTCATCGTATAGCCGGCGGGATTGCTCGCGTAAAACGTGGTTTGGTTCATCTCACCAGGTCGGACTTTCATGCTCCGAACCTCAGGCCTAAACGACCAGGGCATGCTGGCATTATTATTGGTTAAAAACTGCACCGTTACCCAACGATCCGCGTCCACCGCAATGCCGTCTTCGGGGACGACATAGGCACTCGCAGTCTTGCCATTGGCACCTGTCACCTGACAATAAATGTCATACAAGGGCACCAACGCAAAGCCAAACGCGAACATACCTAGGACCACGCCAACCAATTTTAGCGTGGTTCGAGTCTGCAGCTTCTGATTGGGCATTGCCATCCGTGATTACTCGATTATGCCATTGAGCGTTCGGGCAGTTCAGGCGGCGTTGAAAAGGTATGGTAGGGCGCCGGTGACGCAATGGTCCACTCAAGCCCCTCAGCACCTTCCCAAACTTCATCGGTTGCTTTTTTGCCACCCATGATGCATTTGATCACGATGAACAAAAATAGCAGCTGACTGAAACCGAAAATAAAGGCACCAACGCTAGAGACCATATTCCAATCTGCAAATTGCAGCGCGTAGTCCGGATAGCGCCGTGGCATACCGGCTAAACCGATGAAGTGTTGCGGGAAGAACGTGACATTCACGCCAACAAACGACAACCAGAAATGGGTCTTACCAAGGGTTTCGTCGTACATGTTGCCTGTCCACTTCGGCAGCCAGTAATAAGCAGCCGCCATAATGCTAAAGATTGAACCTGGCACCAAAACATAATGGAAATGTGCGACCACGAAGTAGGTGTCGTGGTACTGGAAATCTGCCGGCACAATCGACAGCATCAGTCCAGACAGTCCGCCGATGGTGAACAAAATCACAAACGCAACCGCAAACAACATGGGGGTTTCAAACGTCATCGAACCCTGCCACATGGTCGCCGCCCAATTGAACACTTTCACACCGGTCGGCACCGCGATCAACATCGTTGCGTACATAAAGTACAGCTCGCCTGCAATCGGCATTCCAACCGTGAACATGTGGTGAGCCCAAACGATGAAGGACAAGAACGCAATCGACGCGGTCGCATACACCATTGAGTCATAGCCAAACAACTTCTTGCGTGCGAAGGTCGGAATAATCGCGGAGACAATCCCGAACGCCGGCAGAATCATAATATAGACTTCAGGATGCCCAAAAAACCAGAACACGTGCTGGAACAAAACCGGGTCACCGCCGCCGCCCGCACTAAAGAAGGCCGTGCCGAAGTGAATATCCATGAGCATCATGGTCACCACGCCCGCCAGAACCGGCATCACTGCGATCAATAGATACGCTGTAATGAGCCACGTCCAGACGAATAAAGGCATATCCATCAAACGCATACCCGGCGCACGCAGATTCAAAATCGTGACCACGACATTGATTGAACCCATGATCGAAGATATACCCATTAAGTGCACCGCGAAAATAAAGAAGGTCACGCTGGGCGGCGCATATTCTGTCGACAAGGGCGCATAAAACGTCCAACCAAAGTTCGGAGCCCCGCCTTCCATAAACAGGGTGCTTAACAACATGCTGAAGGCAAATGGCAAGATCCAAAAGCTATAATTATTCATTCTTGGTAACGCCATATCCGGCGCGCCAATCATCATTGGTACCAGCCAATTCGCAAGACCGACAAACGCCGGCATGACCGCACCAAACACCATAATCAGACCGTGCATGGTCGTCATTTGATTAAAAAACTCTGGCACAACCAGCTGCAAGCCCGGTTGGAACAGTTCGGCACGGATCACCAATGCCATACAACCGCCCGTTAAAAACATGGCAAAGCTGAACCAAAGGTAAAGGGTGCCTATATCTTTATGATTGGTCGTTAAAACCCAACGCATCAATCCCTTGTCGGGGCCGTGATGATGATCGTCATGATGATTTTCAATAACTGCGCTCATCCCTTTCTCCTATTCTTCGCTACTAATCAGTGCATTAACGGCTCGGGGCTGCACTAGATCGCCCACATTATTACCCCATGCATTTCTTTCATAGGTTACAACCGCTGCGATCTCAGCCGGATTTAGTTGCGCAGCAAAGGCTTGCATCGCGGACCCTGCTTTACCGTTTACAACGATATCGATATGCGCATCGACCGGACCAATTGCCAGACCCTGCCCAACCAATGACGGAAACGCGGGTGGAATCCCTTGACCATTGGCCTGGTGACAGGATTGGCAGGCCTGAGCATAAACTTGCTCGCCCGTTTCCATTAGTTCTGCCATCGTCCAAGTCTTTCCAACCGTCTCATAAACCTGCAGTGCTTCTTGCTGCTTCATCGCAAGCCAACTTTCATACTCGGCTTGCTCAACCGCTTTGACCACGATCGGCATAAAGCCATGATCTTTGCCACACAACTCCGTGCATTTACCGCGGTAAATACCGGGTTCTTCTACAATCGCCCAAGCTTCGTGGACAAATCCGGGTATCGCATCCTTCTTCACCGCGAAATCAGGTACCCACCAAGAATGAATCACGTCGTTCGAAGTGATCAGGAACCGAACCCGTTTATTAATCGGAATGACCAAAGGATTGTCGACATCCGACAGGTAATGCTCCCGCTTTGGTGTACGGTTGTAATATTCATCAGGGGGCGTCAGTAGGCTACTGATGAATTTAACCTCTTGGGTTGGATCATCGCTTAAGTAGGTGTACTGCCACTTCCATTGGTAACCCCGTACTTCAATATCAATGTCCGCGCCTGACGCATCATACATGTCACGTAAAGTACTGGTTGCAGGAACCGCCATCCCAATCAGGATGAATATTGGAATGATCGTCCAGGCATATTCTAATTTAGTGCTGTGGGAGAAGGTAGCCGGTTCATGCCCAAGGGACTTTCGATGCACGAGCATCGACCAAATCATCACCCCAAAAACGAGAACACCAATCACCACACAAATGGTAAAAATAAGCATGTGCAGGTCGTAGACCTCGCGTGAGATTGCCGTTACCCCTTTGGTCATATTCAAAGCAGACCAATCCGCTAGGGCCTGCCAACTTGAACTCAAGGCAGCCAGTGCGATCAACCACTGAAGAGAGGTTTTCAATCGCTGACCCTCTCCCACTTTGCTTTCTTTTCTTGCCATGTCTCGCAACTCCAACCTAATTGACGATTAAACTCTTTGTGATCTTCGAGGCTGCTTCGCAACCACGCTTTTCAATTATTGCCCCTGCCTTTAAATGCAGGACCTTTTCCTTGAACCGACTCTCATCTAGAAAGCGGACGGCTCTTTGGAGAATGACTGCCGGATTATCAATGTTTTACGACCGAATTGCATCAATCGGCTTATGTCTGCTCGGGTTATTGATGCAGTTTATCGGGCTCAATTACTAGGAGGCTTAAGCCCCCGCTCAGCGCCTAACTCGCAAGCCGCTCATCCCAATTGAGCGTCATCGAAATCCCGCGGCGGCAAGTATAGCTGTGAGAATGCCGACCCTCAAGTCATTGGGAACTTTAACGGCACGATTTCGACCGCCTCGGAGGGCGTCGCCACAGCTACCGTTATGGGTCGTGCCTCGGTGAAGCCACAATCGACACACCTAACAACATCACTTGCGCTGTCTGTCTCGAAAAATAAGGTATCTTCGGCCGCGCAGCCCTGGCAGCGAGCACCGGCAATAAATCGTCGGCTCATTAGACAATACCTTCCTGCTGAAGCAGTGCCGAAACGGTTGGCGCGCGTCCGCGAAATTCGATAAACAAGTCCAAAGCATCTCGCGCGCCGCCTTGCTCTAAAACGGTGGTCAAAAACCGTTCGCCCGTCTGCCGATTGAAAATGCCATCTTCTTTAAATTTGGAGAAAGCATCCGCACTGAGCACTTCAGCCCATTTGTAGCTGTAGTAGCCAGCGGCATAGCCCATCACATCACCGAAGATATGGCTGAACCCGTTTTGAAACCGATTCGTCTCGGAGATGGGTATGACCGAAACGGCCGCTCTCACGTCATCCAAGATCGCCTGCAGCGTCCCAGGCTCGCCGTCGAACTCATTATGAAGCCTGAAGTCAAACAGGGCGAACTCGAGCTGTCGCACCATCTGCATGCCCGACTGATAGTTCCGCGCTTGCTGCATTTTATCTAACAGTACCAAGGGAAGTGGCTCACCGGTCTCGACGTGGCTCGAAATAAGGTTGAGCGCGTCTGGATCCCAGCACCAATTTTCAAGAAATTGACTGGGAAGCTCTACCGCATCCCAAGCTACCCCGTTGATACCCGAGACCGATGCGCAATCAACTTGCGTCAGCATGTGATGAAGCCCATGACCAAATTCATGAAACAAAGTCACGACATCATCGTGGCGCAGCAGGGCAGGTTGATCATTAACCGGTGGCGGAAAATTACACGTCAAAAAGGCCACCGGCAGGGTTAGCCCATTCGCCGGATCCTGCCGTCGACATCGACAGTCCGCCATCCAAGCCCCACCGCGCTTTTTGCTTCGAGCGTATAAATCAAAGTAAAAGCGTGCAAGCGGCACACCTTGTCGATGAATCAAGTAGGTGGTGACATCGGGATGCCAGACCGACATATCGGTCACCAGGGTAACTTCGACGCCGAAGATTCTTTGAACGATCTCGAACAAGCCATCAATGACTTTTTGAGCTGGGAAATACGGTCTTAGATCCTCATCCGACAAATCAAATCGATGCCGTTTCAATCGATCGGCGCAAAAGGCGACATCCCAAGGGTAAATCGAGGATAACCCTAACGACTCCGACCCGAAGCACGCAATGTCGTCAAAATCCTGCTCTGCCACCACTTTAGAATGTTTGCTGAGATCCAATAAAAAACTCATCACGGCAGCTGGGTTCTCCGCCATTTTGGTCGCAAGACTCAGTTCAGAAAATTGCTCGAATCCCAGCAGATTTGCGAGCTCAAGCCGATCCTCTAAAATTTTTTGTATCAAAGCGGTGTTGTCAAATTGACCCGCCTGGGGACCCAGCTCAGACGCCCGCGTCGTGTAGGCCTCATAAACCGCTTGCCGCAAACCTCGATCAGTTGCATGGGTCATAACCGATGAATAGCTTGGACTGCTTAGATCCAGGAGATAGCCATCATAGCCTTTTGCTTGTGCTGCTTGTCTCGCCAGCGCGATGGCGGTCTCTGGAAGACCATCCAACCCCGCTTCGTCTTTGATCACCTTCTCCCAAGCATCCGTGGCATCCAAGATGTGCTCGGAGAATAGGCTGGTCTGCTCACTGAGGCGTTGTTTGAGTTCGCCATAACGCTTTCGTTTGTCGTCGCTTAAGGCCACGCCGGACAATCGGAAATCACGTAACGCATTGGCAACGGCTTTACATTCGGGGGGGGTTAACTGCAGCGCCGTTTGTTGGGCCGCAATCGCCTCATAAATTGCCAGCAGGTCCCGGTCTTGACCAAGCTCAGTTTCATATGCGCTCAGCAAGGGCAAGCAGGTGTTATAAGCTGTTCTTAACGCATCATGGCTCATAACCGCATTTAAATGCTCGATGGGCGCCCATGCTTCATTGAGACGGGCACTAAGCCGTTCAAGTGCATGAAAAACCTGAACCAGATCAGCGCCCTCAACCCCATCCTTAATTGACGCTAATTCAGACCGATTGGCGTTTAAAATAGCCTCAATCGCGGGCACCACGTGCTCAGCTGAAATTGAATCAAAATCAGGAAACGGGCTTTCTAAAAGTAACGCGTTCAACGGACAACTCCTTAAAGGTCTGATTTACCTAGCATTTTTGTGCGAACCACTTGTGTATCCGGCGACAACCCAAACCAAATATGAAAGGCCGCAGCGGCTTGTTCAATTAACATCCCGAATCCGTCTGCCTGATGCGGGGCTCCCAAGCCGGAAGCCCATCGCAAAAAAGGGGTTTCAGAATCGCTATAGCTTAAATCATAACAAAATGAATTGGGCCCAATGATTCGGCTGGGCAAATCCGGCGTACTGCCTTTTAGCCCCGCCGCACTCGCGTTAATAACAAGATCGTATTGCGCATCTAGCTGCTCATGGGTTCTCGCCAAGAGCTGCGAGCTGGGCACCAAATGAACAAGGTGCTCAGCCCGCTCAGGCGTGCGATTCCAAACATGCAACGTCTCGGGCGCTTCTCGGAGCAACGCCGGCACCACCCCCTGCGCTGCGCCGCCAGCGCCAATCAAGAGCACCTTTCGGCCTTGAATCGATTGCTTAAGATGGTCTTTGAGATCCGTAATCAGCCCTTGGGCATCGGTGTTATAGCCATAAACCCTGCCATTTGGCGCGAAATCCAGCGTGTTAATCACACCCAGACCGATCGCGTCTCCTTTCACCTCATCACAAAGTGCCAGTGCTTGAGACTTAAACGGGACCGTAATATTACAGCCGCGTGCGCCCTGGCGGATCAATTCGGCAACCGCCTGCGCCAAACCATCCTCCGGCACCAAGACTTTCTGATACGTCAGCGCGATCCCGAATTGCTGCGCAAACAAACCATGGATCTCAGGCGATCGGCTGTGCGCTATTGGGTTGCCGAAAACGGCAAGGTTGATCATCTCGCCACCTTGGGCCGAAGCACTTGGCCAGTTGCCAGGTCAATAATTTCACTAGGGCCGGCCTGACCGCCTAATGGGCCAGGGATAATAAAGTCCACTTCGCCGGAGAACTGCTCAACAACCTCTGACTCAGATAACGCTGCCGGCTCCCCAGATCGATTGGCTGAGGTCGAAACAATTGGCCCCCCGAGCATTTGACACAGAGACTGCACAACTGGGTGAGCGGAGACGCGCAACGCAACCGTTGCGTGTTCTCCCCGAATAAAATCCGGACTCACCCCATGATCCGGCACTAAGAAGGTCACGGGGCCCGGCCAAGACAGGTTTAATCGCTGAATTTGATCCTCTTTCAGATTCTCTAAGAACGGCGCAAACTGATTAATCGATCCTGCCACAAGAATGAGGCCCTGTTTTACCGACCGCTCCTTAATTTGCAAAACGCGCATTACCGCTTCCTCAGAGGCCGGCGAACAGCCTAATCCCCAGACACCTTCGGTCGGGTAGGCAATCACCGCGCCGGATAAAAGCGCTTCCCGGTCGCATCCCCCGATCTGAGCGCGGCTCAAAGGTAGCGTTGTCCAATTGCTTCGGATTTTTCTAGGATTGCCTTAGCGTTTTCTAGTCGCTCACGCTGCAAGGCCTCGGCGAGACCGGGATCCGATAATGCCATCATTTGAACCGCCAAATAACCGGCATTTTTTGCACCGGCTTTACCAATCGCGACGGTTGCTACCGGAATGCCGCCCGGCATTTGCACCGTTGACAATAACGCATCAAAGCCCTGCAAGGGACCTGCATCAATCGGCACGCCAATAACAGGCCGAGTGGTTTGCGCCGCAATCGCGCCTGCCAAATGTGCCGCCATACCGGCGCCTGCAATAAAAGCTTGGCAACCGCGCGCCTCAGCGCTTTGAACATAAGCCTGGGTTTCAGCCGGTGTGCGATGTGCAGAGGTCACCTTGACCTCAAGGGCGACACCAAACCGCTTGAGTATCTCGACCGCCGCATCCATTACCGGTAGATCTGAGTCCGAACCCATTAAGATCGCTACAAATTTCATTTCCATGCGTTATCTCCACCTTTCGAGCCGATGATTATAAGCATTCCTTTATCAATCGGCACGCAAGACGCGCCAAAAACGAATCGGGCCACATCAAAACGCTGAAATCAGGGGTATCGCCAGAGGGTTTGGGTCCCGCAATGCTTATCTTGCCTGCATTCTGAGTTGGTACAGCGTCCCAAGGTGCTCAATCTGGCCGGAAACCTCGAGATGTGCCAGTGCCGCCACCAAGCACTCGATTGTTCCATCGAAATTGGCGAGCAAATCCGAAAAGACCATAGGGCCCGCCGTCAGCAGAGCCAGTAAATCTTGATGGTTGTTCGTTGCAACCTGCCCAGCAGGCGGGTCAGTCGTGGGCAGAGCCGCTTGTATTGGCTGAACGTGTTGAAAGAGTTGGGGCATTTCGCGGAATAGATCTGTAATCGAATCCAGGAGGTGAGCGCCCTCGCGGATTAACTCATGGCAACCTGATGCCGCACCGGCGACCACTGGGCCCGGCACCGCAAAGACCTCCCGGCCTTGGGCAAGGGCCGATTTGGCCGAAATCAAAGAGCCACTACGCGTTCGAGCTTCAACTACGATCAGGGCGTCGCACAGGCCGGTTATAATTCGATTACGGGCTGGAAAGTGATAGGGCTTCGGTCCCGTGCCATCCGGATATTCCGAGACCAGCAAGCCCTCCCGCACAACCTCTTGATACAGCGCTTGGTTTTGCTTGGGATAGACCAGATCGCAACCCTGACCCAAGACGGCAATGGTCTTACCGCCCACAGCTAAGGCCCCGCGATGGCTCGCCGCATCAATGCCCCGAGCGAGGCCGCTGACAACAACAAACCCAAGCGCCGCTAATTGACCGGCTAATGCCTCCGCAAACTGCAACCCATGCCAAGAAGCCGCTCGACTACCCACCATTGCGATCTTTGGACCAAGACAAATATCCAATTGCCCCACACAATACAATTGCGATGGCGGGCTGGGAATCTCCTTGAGACCACGCGGAAATCTATTGCGGTTTAGCTGTTGTGTGGGTGGTTTTAAAAAAGACGTCAAAGGCATCATCGGCGGGTCACGTATCTACGATGCCCAGAATGTTAACGATCCATCAGCCGCCAGTTTATGGCAGATCGCCAACCGCTTTGACAAGCAAGAACTAAGGGCTTTGTGCGAGAAATCCGATTTTCACGGCAGCGGTTGCTTTTAGAACCAGCGCATAAGCCATTTGATCCAACGTTTGATAAACCAATAGTTGTCCAACTGTTTGATCCGGCAACGTCACAGCCTTGCCCGTCACAGGATCCTTCACAACATCGCCGGGACGGGCAACCGCAAGCAGGTCGCCTACTGCCAAACCATCGGTCAACCCAAGATCGATGGTCACGACGGAATGCGCAGCGGCAATCGTGCCATCGGATCTCAGACCAATAATTTGTCCTGACATGGCGTTTTTTGGCGGCTGGGGAAACAAGGTTGCATCCAGATCGAGGCCCTCAGCAATCATGAGGCGGTCGCCGGGCGTGACTTCTTCTGTAACGTTTGTAATTTTAAGGATCGCAAGGCCTTCTTGCTCTGACAACAGCCTGGCCCGACCCACTTCTTGGGCTTCAAGTCCGATCAATGCGCCCGTTATCGGGTCCACATATCGTTGACCTGGTTGATAAATCTTAAAAGAGGACATCCCCGCTGCAAGCGCGCCCTTGACATAAAATTGATCGCCGGTTTTTAACAAGGTATTACCATCAATACCCGCAAGAATGTACGGCAGCCGGTCAAAGTCTGCTGCGTTGACGATTTTGACTTTTGCCAACCAGGCCTCGATTTGATCAAGCCCCAAAGCTGGAATCGCAACGCCAGCATTGGTTCTTCGAATGCTAGGAACTCGCTTGACCACGCCAGGATCAACCCGTTCCCCTCGCTGGAGTCTTAACCGAGGCTGCCCATCGATCATCACCAGAAAAATCTCGTCACCCGGGTAGATCAGGTGTGGGTTGGCAATATCGGTATTGAGTGCCCAGATTTGTGGCCACTGCCAAGCCTCCTCTAAATAGATCGAGGCAATATCCCAAAGCGTGTCACCCCGCTTAACGACATATCGCTCGGGCGCATCTCCTTTCATCTGCATCGCCTGAAGCGGGGCGAGGGGTGCGAACATTGTCAGACAAAAAAGGAGCAACGAAGCGCCAGAGACCATGCGTGCTGTGAACATATGCGATTTCCTTTTGCAATTCGCGGTACAATTTACAACGAACGCGAATCGAGCTGATGAATCGTGGGATTACGATATCATAACGTGCAATTAACCCGCTCGATATTAGAAATACCAACAAAATAGCATTGATCGATCTATGACAACACCGCTTTTAACCATTTTGGAATTCCCAGATGTACGGCTTCGAACGAAGGCCGCAACCATCCAAACGGTGACGCGCGACATAGCGGCGCTCGCCGACCAGATGCTCGCCACCATGTACCAAGCGCCGGGAATCGGCTTAGCAGCCACTCAAGTCAACGTGCATCTCAGGCTAATCGTTTGTGACACCTCAGAAGACCAACAATCACCTCATATCTTTATCAACCCAAGGCTAGTTGAAGGAGAGGGGCGCGTTGAAACGCAGGAAGGCTGCTTGTCCGTACCAGGGTTCTATGAGCGCGTCTTTCGACACGAAAAAATTTTAGTTGAGGCGCTCGATCAAAACGGCGACGTCTTTCAACTTGGGGCCGACGGCCTATTGGCCATTTGCATTCAGCATGAAATGGATCATCTCGATGGCAAGCTCTTTGTCGATTACTTGTCTCCCGCCAAACGGCAATTACTCAGGAAAAAACTGTTGAAGCAACAAAAGCTGCAACGACAATGATGCGAGTACTGTTTGCTGGGACGCCAGAATTTGCAGTCGAGCACCTTAACGGCTTGATTGCGCATCCAGATATTAGCGTCGTGGCCGTTGTGACCCAGCCCGATCGGCCGGGCAAGCGCGGCAAAAAACTAATCGCCTCCCCGGTTAAACACTGTGCGCTTGAAGCAGGGCTCACCGTGCTGCAGCCCACGCGCCTTCAAGCCAAACACTTGGCCGGGTTCTCTTTCGACCTATTGATCGTCGTCGCCTATGGTCAGATTCTAAAGCCAGAGGTTCTGGCCCTTCCGCGTATTGGCCCGATCAATGTTCACGCGTCACTGCTCCCACGTTGGCGCGGGGCAGCACCCGTGCAGCGCGCTATTCTGGCCGGAGACCAAACGACCGGTGTGACCATCATGAAGATGGCAGAGGGTTTGGATACTGGGCCGATTATCAGCGTCCAGCCATGCAACATCAGCTCGAATGAAACCAGTGACAGCTTGTTCAAAAAACTCGCGAGCTTAGGTCGAGAAGCCCTGCTGCATGCTGTCGAAACCATTGCCGAGACGGGCTTGGTTGCTAAACCACAACCGGAATCGGGCGTGACGTATGCGCATAAAATTTTGAAAGCCGAAGCAAAAATCGATTGGTCCATGAACAGCACGCTAATCTGCCAACACATCAGGGCCTTCGTGCCAGACCCGGTTGCATTTACAAACCAAGGCGAAACACGATTTCGATGTTACGGCGCAGAGGTTGCGCCAAGCCAACCAGACAACGCAACACCAACCCCGGCGCCCGGCACCATTGTCGAGAGGTCGAAGACAGGGATACGCGTTCAATGCGGCGAGGGTCAGCTTTACATTACCCAACTGCAATCACCGACCGGAAAGGGCACGATCGTCCAGGGCTCGAACTTAAAAAACCTACAAACAAAACTGCTCGACCCCGGCGAGCGGTTCGAATAAATGAGGGATTTTATTAATGAAGTAACGGTGCTTTCGCAAACAATCCTTCATGGGCATGCTTACAATGGACAAGCACTGGACCCCCTAGGCCGTTTTTTGGTTCAAACAACGTTACGGCACTATTTCTGGCTCGACAGCATTGTGCAAACGATCTTAGACAAGCCCCTGCAAAAAAAACATCAAGACCTCAAACTTTTACTGATCTTGGGCATTAGCGCCACAGAGTTCCTGAACCAGCCGATCTATACCAGTGTCAACGCCGCCGTTGAGACCACCAAAAGGCTGAAAAAACCCTGGGCTAAAGGACTGGTCAACGCCTCTCTTAGAACCTTTCAAAGAACCCGGCAGGCAGTGATCAATGAGATACACGCAGAGGTTGCGCTGACAAACCATCCGTTGTGGATACTCGATCGCATTCAGGCGGATTGGCCAGACCAAAAAGCTGCCATCATCGCCGCAAACAATGACCCCGCGCCGATGATTTTGAGAGTCAATGCGGGCAAACAGACCCGCGCCGCGTACCAAATCCTGCTGGCTGCCAAGGACCTCATGGCGACACCCTGCGACCTCAGCCCGAACGGACTGATTCTGGATCAGGCCGTCGCAGTCGGCGACTTGCCGGGTTTTGGTGAGGGCTGGGTGAGCGTGCAAGATTCTGGCGCCCAACTCGCAGCACAACTATTACAACCTAAACCTTTTGAACGCGTTTTAGATGCCTGCAGTGCGCCCGGCAGTAAAAGCTGCCATTTATTAGAGCTTGCGCCGACCCTTGATTTGGTTTCCGTTGATATTGATGCAGACCGACTCACCCGCGTTTCAGAAAACTTTACGCGATTGGGGGCGACCGGCGATCTTCGCTGTTTAGACCTGGCAAAGCCTCAGCCTGAGCTTGGCACCTTTGACCGGATTCTACTCGACACCCCCTGTTCAGCGAGCGGCGTTATTCGCCGACACCCCGATATTAAGCTCCTACGACGGCCAGAGGATTTGGCGACACTCATTGAAACCCAAAGACAGTTACTAACCCAGTGCTGGTCCCTACTTCGTCCGGGCGGCAGCCTTTTATACGTTACGTGCTCAATCTTTAGCGATGAAAATGAGGATAATCTTGTGTGGTTTTTAGCCAACCATCATGATGTTGAAACGCTTGCATTACCGGCTGTTGGCGTTCCAAGATCAATCGGCGTACAGTTGCTGCCAACGAAGGGTGTGCATGACGGCTTTTACTACGCGCACGTCAGAAAAATGAGTCCCGGATTATGAAAATTATCATCTTGGGCGCAGGTCAAGTCGGCGCAAGCTTGGCTCAAAACCTGGTCAAAGAGGCGAGTGATATCACCGTTGTCGATACCGACCCCGAAAAGCTCCGGGAGCTTCAGGATCGATACGATATTCAAACGATCTGTGGTCAAGCCTCGCATCCACCCGTGCTTAAGCAAGCCGGCGCCGAAGACGCCGATATGTTAATCGCCGTTACAAACTCTGATGAAATCAATATGGTCGCGTGCCAAGTGGCCTATACCGCGTTTCATACCCCCACCAAAATCGCTCGAATTCGCAGCCGAGCATACCTTACCGGTGGTGGTATTTTTCGGGACGACGCCATGCCGGTCGATCATATCGTCAACCCAGAAGAAATTATTACCCACGATATCAAGCGTCTGATTGACAACCCTGGTGCGTTGCAGGTCATGGACTTTGCGAGCGGTCAGGTGAAATTGGTGGGTCTCAGAATCGAGGCGGACAGTCCGCTCGTGAATCAAGCCCTAAAAACCATCCGCACGCTGTTGCCCCAGGCCGATACGCGAGTCGCGGCCATCTTTCGAGGCGACCGACCCATTGTGCCTGAGGGCGAAACCGTTATAGCGGCAAACGACGAAGTGTTTTTCATTGCAGCGGCTGAGAATATCCAGAGCATTATGAATGAGCTTCGACAACATGAGCGCCCTAATCGGCGCATCATTATCGCTGGCGGCGGACATATCGGAGAAAACTTAGCGATACAGCTCGAAAGCCGGTACGGTGTTCGAATTATTGAGCAAAACCGCAACCGTTGTTTTGCACTATCAGAATCTCTTGAGCGCAGCATTGTCCTCAACGGTAATGCTTCGGACCGGGAACTATTGCTTGAAGAGAACATTGAAGATACCGACGTTTTCTGCGCGATCACCAACGACGATGAGGCCAATATCATGTCGTCGATGCTGGCGAAGAGCTTGGGTGCACGTAAAGTGTTAACGCTAATTAACAACCCAGCGTATGTCGACCTCATTGAAGGCCAAGACATCGACATCGCAATATCGCCCCAATTAGCAACCCTTGGCGCCATATTAACCCACGTTCGGCGCGGCGATGTTGTGCGAGTCCATCCGCTACGCCGGGGCGCTGCCGAAGCCATTGAGGCCATTGCACACGGTGATAAACAAACTTCTAAAGTCATCGGAAGAACGTTGGGAGAATTAAAGCTGCCGCGAGGAACCAGCGTCGGCGCGCTCGTCAGAGGGGATCAGGTCATCATTGCCCACGACAACGTCGTCGTTGAAGCGGATGATCATTTTATTCTTTTCCTGGTCGACAAAACCCGACTGAGGGAAGTGGAAGCGCTTTTCCAAGCTCCCGTGAGTTTCTTTTAGTCATGCGCCTGGGCGTCACCTTTCGCATTGTCGGCGGGCTGCTCATGTTTTTCAGCGCAACCATGTTACCGCCGTTGTTCGTCTCGGTTTTTTATCAAGACGGCGCCCACGCAATTTTCATCAAAGCGGCCGCCGTCATTTTTGCCAGCGGCTTTAGTCTGTGGTTACTGTTTCGACGATTCACCGAGGCCCTTCGCACGAAAGACGGCTTTTTAGTGACCGTGCTCTGTTACATCACCCTCGGCTGCTTTAGCGCGCTGCCTTTTACTGACTCGCCCAATACTGCCTTGTCGTTGGTCGACGCCTTGTTCGAGTCCTTTTCTGGGCTAACCACAACCGGCGCCACCGTCATGATTGGCTTGGAATCACTTCCCCAATCGCTTTTGTATTATCGACAACAACTGCAATGGCTGGGCGGCATGGGCATCATTGTTTTGGCGGTCGCCGTTCTGCCCATGCTGGGCATTGGAGGCATGCAGTTGTATCGAACGGAAACGCCTGGCCCGGTAAAAGACAGTAAACTCACCCCACGAATCAAACAGACCGCCATGGCGTTATGGTCAATTTATCTGTCTTTAACCATCGCCTGTTGTCTTGCGTATTGGGTCGCGGGAATGAGCTTTTTCCAAGCGCTTTGCCACAGTTTTTCAACCGTCGCGATCGGCGGGTTTTCGACCTTCGATGCCAGCTTGGGTCACTTTGATTCACCAGCAATTGAAATCGTTGCCATCATTTTTATGCTGTTGTCCTCTTTAAATTTCGCGTTGCATTTCTTTTGTTATCGCGACCGTTCGCTGCGATCCTACTGGCGAGATGAAGAGGTGCGCAGTTTCTTTATCTTTATCCTGATCGCCATTTTGATCGCCACGGCAATCCTTGCTGGATCCAGCGATGATGGTTGGCAGAGCTTCCGGCTAGCCGCTTTTCACGTGGTTTCAATGCTCACAACGACCGGGTTTGTCACGGACAACTTTGCGGAATGGCCCAACATCGTGCCTTACTTGTTGATCCTAGGGGCCTTCGTTGGCGCGTGTGCTGGCTCAACCGGAGGCGGCTTAAAAGTGATTCGCGTCCTTCTGCTGTATAAACAAGGCTTACGAGAAATTCATCGGCTCATTCATCCAAATGCTATTTTCCCGATTAAAATCAGTCATCGGGTGATGACAGATAACGTGATGGAGGCGGTTTGGGGCTTTTGCTCGATTTACGTCTTTGTGTTTGTTTTGCTCTTATTGGTCTTGTTGGGTACTGGCGCCGACTTTTTAACCGCTTTTTCATCCGTTGCCGCGGCGTTAAACAACTTAGGGCCTGGACTTGGCAGCGTTGCCGAAAACTACGCAAGCCTCACGGATCCCGCAAAAAGCGCAATGGTTGTCGGTATGGTCCTGGGACGGCTAGAAATTTTCACCATCCTCGTTCTGTTCACCGGTATGTATTGGCGGAAGTAACCTTTGAACGAAAAAATACAGCGTTGGGACAACACCTATGCGGCCGTACAGGACTATCCCGCACCCAACAGCGATCTCATTCGCTACCGAGACTGGTTGCCAGAACGAGGCCTAGCACTGGATGTTGCCTGCGGACTGGGCGCGGACGCACTCTATCTTGCTGACCAAGGATTTGACGTGACCGCATGGGACGCATCAAGCGTTGCGATCAACCGCTTACAAAAAGAGGCCAAGGCTCGAGCGCTTTCTTTAGCGACGAAGTGCCTTGAAATAACGCCTGAGGCCTTCGGTAAAGCGCGATTTGACCTGATCTACGTTCACCGGTACCTCGATCGAGACATCATCCCGGCCATTATCCAAAGCCTTACGCCCGGCGGCGTCTTGTTCTACCAAACCTTCACGCAGACGACGGATGAGAACTTGCCTGCAACGGGCCCAACCAACAAGGCCTATCGACTGGCAACCAATGAACTGCTGAGGTTATGCAGCAGACTCACGATCAAGCTGTTCATTGAGGGATTCTCACCGGACACCCAGGCGACTCGACTAAAGCCTCGCGCCCAGTCCCTCATTGTTGGGACACGATCAGATCTCTCGTAATCCTTGGTAGGGATCTTGCAAACCGGTCGGTTGTTTCTTGAAGCGCTTATACTCCCACTGGTACTGAGTCGGGTATTGCCGCACTAACGCTTCGACCGCGGCATTTAACGCAGTTAACGCCATTACTTCATCTTCCTGGCCCAGATCAGGAACCCGGTGATAGTGAACATCAAAACGACCACGAGCATTTCGGATCAAGGCAACCAACACAGGCGTCGCACCGGATTTAAGCGCTAAGCGGTGAGCTAATCGATCTGTGAATGCGGCCTGACCAAAGAACGGGACAAATAAGCCAACCTCAGGCACTTGGTCTGGCAGCACGGCCACCGTTCCCCCTTGCTTTAAAACCTTAAACAGACGTGCCAATCCCCGAGGCGTGGTGGGAACCATTTGATTACCATAACGCATTCGCACGCGCTCAATAATACGCGCCATTGCTTTTTGTTTTGGCGGCTTAAACAGTGCTGTCAATTGACCAACCGTTTGAGCGTAAAACGCGTTGTAGAGCTCCCAATTACCAATATGGGGAATAAGCAGTAGCACCCCTTTATCATCGGCTATGGCTGACTTCAGGTGGGCTTCACCGAAACGATTATCGATCCAGGTTAGCAAGCGCTTACCATCCTTGCACCAGACAGCCGGCGTTTCTAACGCAGTCTGACAAGTCGCAATCAGACTTTCCCGCGTTAGGCGATGATTAATGCGCGCGGTGTTTTTCGGAAAACACCGCGCAAGATTGATCTCGGTAATGCGCCGGCTCTTTGACCGAGCGTAAAACAGCCACAGGCCAAACAGCCTTCCTAGCACTTGCAGCAATGGTCGAGGCAGTAATCCAATCATCCGTATCAACAAGTACACGAAGCACCCCATCCCTAAAAGGCCTTAAGCCAAGTTTACAGTACTCGAGCCAAGAATCCCGCAATCAAAAACCCCTCAGCGAATCATAGGACCCGCCCGAAAACATCAAAGCCCGGCCGTAACAGAAGCAGACGGTCTGCTGAGACTTCCTGTATAATTTCGTTTTTTCCCAGTTAATAAAGACCATGCCCAAAGTTGATACCTTCCAAGATCTTATTCTGACCCTGCAACAATTCTGGGCGGCTAAGGGCTGCGTACTTATGCAGCCGTATGACATGGAAGTTGGCGCAGGGACCTTCCATCCCGCAACCTTTTTGAGAGCAATCGGGCCAGAACGCTGGTCTGCGGCTTATGTTCAACCCTGCAGACGCCCTACCGATGGGCGCTATGGCGAAAATCCCAATCGCTATCAGTACTATTATCAATTCCAAGTCGTCATGAAGCCCAATCCAGAAAATTTCCAAGAGTTGTACCTCGAATCATTGATTCATCTCGGAATAGATCCGGCTGTTCATGACATTCGATTCGTTGAAGACAACTGGGAGTCACCGACCCTGGGTGCTTGGGGCCTCGGGTGGGAAGTGTGGATGGATGGCATGGAAATCAGCCAATTTACGTACTTCCAACAAGTTGCTGGTTTGGAATGCTTCCCCGTCATGGGCGAGATCACGTACGGTCTAGAGCGATTATCGTTGTATCTGCAAGGTGTTGAGGACTTTCAACAGCTGGTTTGGTCCGATAATGGCCAGGGCCAACCCGTCAGCTACGCTGATATATTCCATCAATACGAAGTCGAGATGTCGGCCTTTAATTTTGACCTTGCTGATATCGATGGTCTGTTCCAACAATTCGACTATTTTGAAGCCGAGGCCAACCGGTTTTTAAGCGCCGGCTTACCGCTACCCGCTTATGAATACGTCATGAAAGCTTCGCATTGTTTCAACCTGTTAGATGCTCGGTCCGCAATTTCAGTCACAGAGCGGCAACGCTTTATTTTAAGAGTTCGCACCTTGGCACGGGGAGTCGGCGCATCCTACTTCGAAACACGACGAGCAGCCGGGTTCCCACTTGCTGCTGACAGCGATCGCGCCTTTGTTTTAAAAGGACTAATTGATGCGTCATGAAACCTTACTACTTGAAATTGGGACCGAAGAGCTACCGCCCAAAAGCCTATTGGCCTTAAAAACGGCCTTTGCTGAGAATCTTAAGAAGGCATTGGATGCTCGTCAATTCAACTATAGCGACGTTGCGGCATTCGCAACACCTCGTCGACTTGCGGTGATCGTAACGGCCTGCGAAGACGTTCAACCTGAGCAATTAATCCAACGAAAAGGACCCAAGCTGAGCGCTGCTTTCGATAGCGATGGACAGCCGACCAAGGCGTTAAACGGTTTTTTAAAATCCTGCGGTATAACCGATCCTAATTTGCTGGAACAAGAAGAGACCGAGAAAGGCGCCTGGGTGCTATACCGTTCTACTCAGGCCGGCGCAACGCTGAGCTCCGAAATTCAAGGGATGCTGATTGAAGCCACCGCAACCTTACCGATTGCAAAGCGGATGCGCTGGCAGCGTTATCGCACAGAATTTGTACGCCCTGTGCGTTGGTTGGTTGCGCTTTATGGCAAAGACATTCTCGATTGTCAGTTCCATGGCAGAACAGCTGGCGCAATCACCTATGGTCATCGCGCCATGTCCGGCGGCGACCCGATTACACTCAGCCATGCCGATCAGTATGAAGCAAAGCTTGAGGCTGGATTCGTCATTGCAGACTTTGAAAAACGACAAGCCTTGATCAATGAACAGCTGAATGCCGCCGCCTCAGCAAGGAGCGCGATTGCCGCTGATGACCCTGGATTACTCGAAGAAGTCACTGCATTGACAGAGTGGCCCCACGTTTTAAGTGGTGATTTCGACCCGAAGTTCTTAGCGGTTCCAGAGGAGGCCCTCATTTCCGCCATGCGAGAACATCAGCGCTATTTTCACTTGCGGGATGCAGCGGGCGAGCTTCAGCCTAGTTTTTTAACCGTTGCCAATTTAGACAGTCTACAACCTGAGCAAGTGATCGCTGGCAATGAGCGCGTCATCCGGCCAAGGCTTGCGGATGCGCAATTCTTTTACAACAAGGACCTTCAGAAACCGCTCGAGGACGCTCTTGGGCAACTCAATCAGGTGGTTTTTCAAAATGAGCTTGGTTCCTTTGGCGATAAAGCCCGTCGGATCAGCGCTTTGGCAGGCATTATCGCCAAAAGCCTAGGCACCAACGAAGCCGAAGCCGCACGCGCTGGATTACTTGCGAAAACAGACCTTGTATCGCTTATGGTCGGTGAGTTTCCAGAATTACAAGGCATCATGGGCAGCTACTATGCCAAAGCGCAAGGAGAGTCTTCTGTCATCGCGGACAGTATTTTAGGGCATTACTTACCCCGATTCTCTGGCGATGAATTGCCGAGCAGTATGACCGCTTGTGCGGTTGCGATTGCAGATCGCATTGATACCCTCGTCGGTTTATTTGGCATTGGGCAGCCGCCTACCGGTAGCAAAGACCCTTTTGCTTTAAGACGGCAATCATTGGCAGTGGTTCGAATCTGTATCGAGGCACCGATCGACCTAGATCTGATGGCCTTGCTTCAGGCATCTGCCCGACTTCACACGGCAGAATGTGAAACGGCGCCGGTCATGGCCTATATCCTCGATAGATTTGAAAATTTATTAACCGAACGTGGCGCTAAATGGGACAGTATTCGAGCAATCCGAGCGCGACCGAGCGGCATCCATAACTTATGGACCGCTTTGCAAGACATCAAAAGTCTTGATCGTTTTCGAGAAACCGACGCAAGCGCCTTGGTGATCACAGCACAAAAACGGGTGCAAAATATCATTGATAAGGCCGAACCTAGTGCCACAGGTACCATCAATCCAGCACACTTCAACGTTCCCGTAGAAGCGCAGCTGATCAATTGCATTACATCAATTGAAGCCGTTCGCACCGAATCGATCGACATCCGCCTCGCAAACGTTGCTGACAGCGCGGAGACCATTGATTCGTATTTCAAAGAAGTGATGGTCATGGATGAGAATCTAGCAATCCGCGAGAACCGCCTGAATACGCTGAGCCACTTAAATCAAGTGTTAACCGATATTGCGGCCTTCAATTTACTGCAATGATCGGCGTGAGTCCTCTCAAACATGAGCGCTCAGAAAGCAGACTCAAACCATTCGACTTTATTTAGACATCCAGGTTTGCAACGGCCATTGCGTTGGCCTCAATAAATTCCCGGCGGGGCTCGACCTGATCACCCATCAGCGTATTAAAGATCTGATCAGCTGAAATCGCATCTTCGATACTAACCCGCAACATGGTTCGGAAATTAGGATCCATCGTGGTTTCCCACAGCTGATCCGCATTCATCTCACCTAGACCTTTAAAGCGTTGGCGAGATTGACCGCGCGTTGCCTCTTTCTGAAGCCAATCCAATGCCTGGCTCAATCGATCAACGGTCTGAGAACGCTCGCCTTTTTGAACCAAGCTGCCTGTGGGGACTAAAACCTTCATGCGTTCGCCAAACAAGGCCAGGTCACGATAGTCTGCCGAGGCGAAAAAGTCATGGGTGAACTCATAGGTCCGCTTAAAGCCATGGCTAATGACATTCACCACAGGGTAAAAGATTCCGCGTTCACGATCTTCTAACAGATCGGTTTCATACTGCGTCTGGGCATTTTGCAGGCGCGCCAACTCAGCCGCTAGCGCAACGGTGTAAGCTTGCACCAAGGCTTCGGTTTTCAAATCTGCTACGTCGAGCCGGTCGACATACTGCATGCTGCCGAGCACCGTCAACGGATAGAGTCGCTCTAGGCGTCGCAATTTTTCTTGGACTGCAAAGTATTCATGGGCCAAAGCACTAAAATCTTCTGCTGCCATGGGGGTATCAAGTGATGACGGCACCAAGCTGGCGTCATCGAGCGCGAGTTCCAGCACAAACTGATTGAGCTCAGCATCGTCTTTGATATAACGCTCCTGCCGACCGCGCTTGACTTTATATAAAGGTGGCTGCGCAATCAAAACATGGCCACGCTCGATTAACTCAGGCATATGCCTGAAAAAGAAGGTCAGTAGCAAGGTCTTAATGTGCGCACCATCGACATCAGCATCTGTCATTATGATTATTTTATGATAGCGGAGCTTATCCGGATCAAACTCCTGTCGGCCAATACCACAGCCTAGTGCTGTAATCAGCGTACCGACCTCAGCGGAGGATAGCATTTTATCGAATCGAGCTTTTTCAACATTCAAAATTTTGCCCTTTAAAGGCAAAATGGCTTGATATTTTCGGTCTCGCCCTTGTTTCGCTGAGCCACCAGCAGAGTCACCCTCCACCAGGAAAATCTCAGACTTAGCAGGATCTTTTTCCTGACAATCGGTCAGCTTGCCGGGCAATCCTGCAATATCAAGCGCCCCTTTTCGACGCGTCATCTCGCGTGCTTTCCGCGCCGCCTCTCGGGCTCTTGCCGCATCAATCATCTTTTGAACAATTGATTTAGCCTCTTGTGGGTTTTCAAGTAGAAAATCCGTAAAAGACTGACTCATTTCCTGCTCAACAGCGGTTTTGACTTCGGAGGAGACCAATTTCTCTTTGGTTTGGGATGAAAATTTAGGATCCGGTACTTTGACCGAAATAATTGCCGTGAGGCCTTCTCGAGCGTCGTCACCCGTTGTATTAACCTGCGCCTTCTTCCCCAAGCCTTCCTTTTCAATATAGGTATTCAACGATCGGGTCAGCGCAGTTCGAAAACCCTGTAAATGCGTCCCGCCATCGGTCTGAGGGATATTATTCGTATAAGCCAGCAAGGTTTCTTGGTAGGAATCATTCCACTGCAAAGCCACTTCAACCCCGATACCATCTTCGCGTTCGGCTTTAAAATGAAAAATTTGGCTGAGTACCGTCTTATTATGGTTTAAATACTCAACAAATGACCGAACGCCACCTTCATACTTAAAGGCTTCTGTTCGTCCCGTCCGCTCATCGGTTAACTGAATCGCAACGCCTGAATTTAAAAAAGAAAGCTCTCGCAACCGTTTCGCGAGGATATCGTAGTGAAATTCGATATTTGAAAAGGTGTCTTCTGAAGGTCTAAATCGGCAGCGGGTACCTGTGCGCTCGGTTTTTCCAACAACTCTCAAGGGTGTTTGAGGCTCACCATGGTGATAAACCTGCTCCCAAACCTCCCCACCTCGCCAAATAGTGAGCGTTAACTCGGAAGACAAAGCATTGACCACGGAGACACCAACGCCATGTAAGCCGCCAGATACCTTATAACTACTTTCATCAAACTTACCACCAGCATGAAGTACCGTCATAATCACTTCGGCAGCAGATTTCCCTTCCCCTTCATGATAATCCGTTGGGATTCCGCGACCATCATCTGAAACCGTTACAGACTGGTCTGGGTGGATAATGACGTCAATACTGGAACAATGTCCTTCTAAAGCTTCATCAATCGAGTTATCGACCAACTCCTGAACCATATGGTGTAAACCAGTGCCATCATCCGTGTCACCGATATACATCCCAGGCCGCTTGCGGACCGCTTCAAGGCCTTTTAAAACCTTAATGCTGCTTGAATCGTAAGTCCGTTCGTCACTCATAGTGGTCCCCTCCAGTGTCCCGAATTATACCCTGTTTCACGTGAAACAGCCGGTTTAATTTGTGCCCCCAAAATTGCGTTAATGCTTCTGGATCGGTACAGGTCGTAAAAATTTGCGGGTTATTTTCAGTTAAACAACCTGAGATGAGCTGACCGTGATCGCCATCTATTTCTGCAACCGGGTCATCAACCAATAAAATCGTCTTTTGGCGCACGACATCCGGCAAGCAACTCAACTGCGCCAAACTCAGCGCCCAAGCCAACATTTTCGCCTCGCCCCGGCTGTAGTGCTCAATCACGGAGCGGCCTCCCACCGACAATCGTAAATCTGATCGGTGCAAGCCTTTTTGCGAAAACCCCCTCCTAAGATCCGTTGCCAGATCTGCCTGCAAGGCTTCCGCCAACGACATCTCTGACGGCCAGCCACGCCGGTATTCAAGCTTTAACCCATCGAAACGCCCAAGTAACTGCGTTAATCGGAGGAACTCAAGGCGCAACTGCTGATAATAAGCCTCGCGATAACTGTCGATCACCTCGCTATGGGCTGCCAAAACGCGCGTCCAGTCACTCAGCGCATCATTTGATCGGCCAAGCTTTAACAGCTGATTTCGCTGATGCAACGCCCGCGCACACGCCCGCCACTCTTCGGAGAATTGGGGTTTCACGTGAAACAGTCCCCAATTTAAAAACCGTCGGCGCCGTTCTGGCTCACCCAGCACCAACTGAATGGTGTTCGGGTCGAACACCATGGTCGGTAATACCGCGGCCAAGGCGCTACTTCGTACGATTGGTTCTTGGTTCAGTCGTAATTGATGCCGTTTGCTGCGACCTCGCTGAACCGCCAACTGGTCCCCGCCGGTGGTTCGTCCTCGAACCAATGCAAACTCCGAGTCATCTCCAATCACCGAGGCTGCGTGCTGAGCACGAAACGATCTAAAATGTCCCAGAAAATAAATGGTCTCGAGCAAGCTGGTTTTACCACTGCCGTTGTCCCCATAAAACCCGTTAACCCCCGTACTCGGCGTTAACGTTGCCTGCTGTATGTTCCTAAAACTGAGAACTTCCAGCTGGCTTAGACTCATAGCTTCATCGGCATGATCACGTAAAGGGCGTTTTCTACCGCAGGATCCTCGATCAAGGCACTACTGTTGCCATCAAACACCGTGATTTTAACGGTTTCCCCACGGATCACGTTTAGCACATCCAATAAATAGCCAACATTAAACCCAATTTCTAACGGCGTACCGGTATAGTCGACCGGCAAGGTTTCCTCCGCATCTTCTTGTTCGGGATTGTTGGTGCTCAGGGTAATCAAGCCTTCGCTGAAATTAACCCGAATACCTCGGAATTTCTCATTCGATAAAATCGCCGTTCGATTCAATGCCCGCCGCAAATCTTGCTTATTCGCAATAATCTGTTTGTCACCATTTCTTGGAATGACTCGCTCATAATCTGGGAACCGACCATCGACTAATTTGGTCGTTAACTGAAAAGGTCCAGTTGATAACCGCAAGTGATTCGCGCCAAAAGCAAGCGACACATCCTCATCACAATCATTGAGCAACCGCTGCAGTTCTAAAACCCCTTTGCGCGGCACAATCACTTGCGACGCCGGTTCATCCGTTCGCTCGCCCAGTTGATGATAATTTGACGCCAGACGATGGCCGTCAGTGGCAACACATCTTATGGCGCCAAAACCCTGCTCAACCAACATACCGTTTAAGAAGTACCGCACATCTTGCTGAGCCATAGCGAAAGCGGTTAGATCTAACAACTGCTTCATAACCTCAGCTTGGATTGATACTTGACTATCCGCACTGGACGTCTCGACAGCCGGAAAATCACTCGCCGGCAAGGTTGACAGATTCGACCGAAAGCGCCCAGACCGAATCTCTAACCGATCCTCTTTTAACGTAATATCGATTTCGGCGTTATCCGGTAGCTCACGGCAAATATCAACAAACTTGCGTGCAGGAACCGTCACTTCACCTTCTAAATCTACCGAGGCATTAAGTTGTCCAACCATTTCAACTTCAAGGTCTGTTCCCGTCATCGAAAGTCGAGAACCTTCAACGCGCAATAAAATATTGGATAAAATAGGTAACGTTTGACGACGCTCAACCACCCCAGCTACCTGCTGCAGCGGCCGCAATAACGTTTCGCGACTGATTGAAAACTTCATAGCTCAATCCTTAACTTGGGGGCTAATATTTAAAAAGGTCGATTTTAAAAAGTTTAAAATTTCCTTTGGATTATTTTGTATGTTAGCGCTTACTACTAAAAATACCTATATAACCATTGGGCTAATGACAAACTGAGCCTGCTCTTCTTCGGGGTCCGTTATCAAACAAGGACTTGTTTGTCCTGACAGCGCGACCTGCACGACGTCACTTCCCACCGCATTCAAAGCCTCAATCAAGAAGTGTACATTGAACCCAATCTCTAAGTCGTCGCCCTCATACATAACCGCCAGCGTTTCTTCCGCCTGTTCTTGTAGCGGGTTATTGGTAAACAAAGACAACCGACCTGTCTCAAGCGATAATTTAACGTTTTTATACACCTCATTCGACATGACCGCCGTCCGAATTAACGCTTCCCGAAACGCCTGGCGATCACAAGAAAAGTGCTTGTCAGACCCAGTTGGAATCGCCTTCTCGTAATCCGGATACTCGCCATCGATCAACTTTGAAAGGAATCGGCAGCCGGTCATCTCAACCAACAGGCAGTTCTCCGTAAATGACAAGGTCACCTCGGTATCCACCTCGTCCAACAATTTAACCAATTCCAAAACACCTTTTCTCGGAACGATCGGCCTACCCTGTAACGCGCCTTCATGCTGAACCTGTCTGCTTACAACAGCCAACCTTTGGCCATTCGTTGCCACCAAACGCACCGCGCCTTCGCTTAGTTCAAACAGCATGCCATTAAAAAAATAACGGACATCTTGTTGCGCCATGGCAAAAACCGTCTTAGCCAACATTTGTCGAAACGGCTGCGTTTCAATACGAAAAGACTGTATCGCTTGGCCTTGCCCATCAATATTTGGAAAGTCTTCGGCGGGGAGCGTTGAAAACTGGGACTCGAAGGCACCGCTGCTCAAGACCACATGTTTATCGCGCCGCCTAAAATCTAGCCGGGCGTCTGCAGGTAAATGCTTACAAATCTCCAAGAGCTTTCGACCAGGCAAGGCGCAGCCACCTTCTGCCTCAATATTGAGGCTACCACCGTCAAACCCAATCTGAGTCTGCAGCTCCACTTCTTGATCGGTTGCCGTGAGGGTAATCCCTTGCTGATTCACCACAACCAAAACATGCGACAAAATCGGTAGCGTTTGTCGTTTTTCAAGCACGCTCACCACTTTCGACAATGGTTCTAGCAAATCTGATCGATTGAGGGAGAATTTCATAACACTACTCTTAAGGTGACACCGTTAAGCGTTCACAGTTGTACGGACGGATTTCTCTTTTAATCTTTTTCAAGACCTCTGAAGCACAATACGCGACCCGGGATTTCAGTTTACCATCGATATTCAGTCTTGAAGAACCCACTTTTAACCTAAAACCGTCGCTTGCTGCCCTTACCGATACCGCTAAGGATAAAAATTTTAACTGGTTAAAATCCGTCGCAAGTTTCGATAGTCATCTTTAATTTCCGGATTCATTTCCCTCAATTCTTCGACTTTTCGACAGGCATGCAAAACGGTTGTGTGGTCTCTACCGCCAAACGCGTCCCCAATTTCTGGCAAACTGTGGTTTGTCAGTTCCTTTGAAAGCGCCATTGCGACTTGTCGCGGCCTTGCTAAGGATCGATTCCGCTTTTTCGAGAGCAGATCACTCATTCGAAGTTTGTAATAGTCAGCCACGGTCTTCTGGATATTATCGATGCCAACCTGACGGGCCTGGATCGCAATCAAATCCCGCAGCGCAGACTTCACTTGGTCAATCGATATCGGTCGCCCAGCAAATCGAGCATTGGCAATAACTCGCCTTAACGCACCTTCTAACTCACGGACATTCGATCGAACGCGCTCGGCGATAAAAAAAGCGGCATCAGAGGGGATATAGACCGCCTCACGCTCAGCTTTTTTCAATAATATAGCCACTCTCGTTTCCAGCTCTGGCGGCTCAACCGCGGCCGTCATGCCCCAAACGAACCGGCTTTCCAACCGCTCTTCAAGGCCTTGGATTTCTTTAGGATACCGATCACACGTCAACACGATTTGACGCCCATCTTCTTGTAACCGATTGAAAACATGAAAGAATTCTTCTTGGCTTTTAGAACCTTTTGCTAGAAATTGGATGTCATCCATCAGTAACACATCGACTGAGCGATAATATTGCGTGAACTCAGACATTGCGCCGTGCTCAATTGCCCGGACCATATCTTCCATGAAGCGCTGGGAATACATGTACGCCACTTTCAATTCAGGATGCCGCTCCGCAATCGCGTTGCCAACAGCATGCATTAAGTGGGTTTTGCCAAGACCGACCCCACCATACAACAACAACGGGTTGTATGAGGATCCGCCCACGTTTTCTGAGACCTGGATCGCCGCCGCTCTGGCCATCTCGTTCGAGCGCCCACCGACAAAGGAATCAAACGTAAATGATTTATTGAGCTCAAGGAGTGGATAAAAGGCTTCTCGTTCAGAAAAACTGTTCTGCCGAGCCGTTTTAGGCGTACTGGGTCTGGGATCAGAGCGGTTTTCGCCTCGTTGGCTTCCTATCTTAAGCGCAACGGTTTGCATACCGGATTCAAGGAGCACTGCCTTGATCCGGACTAAGAATTGGCGCTCAACCGTATCAAGAATATACTTATTCGGCGCATAAACCACGCCGTCGTCAGTGGTACCGACAAGTTGTAACGGTTTAATCCAGGTATTGTATTGCTGAGCAGTGAGCTCAGTTTCTAAGCGAGATAAACAATTTTGCCAAATCGAGGACACCACAACTTTACTACTCTTATCGCTCATCAAGATAGGACTGAACCTATGCGTCCCAATTTAGGTTTTTTAGTAAGTTAGCCAATCCTGCGCGCTGAGACATCCGAGATTGCTTACTAAAATCCGAACCTCGATACTAACCCTAAACCGAGAACCATGGCCAGAGGCAAAGCCTTATTTGCGTTAAAAAACTGATATTAATTCAAAGGTTTATTGCAAAACCTGTGGATAACTTGTGGGTAGCCTGTCAGTGAAACGAATCTTATGAAATCCCCAGCATCTCTATGTGGATAACCTATGCTTTCATACCATCTTTACGCACACGCTATGCAGCAATAGCGCACACCTTATCCACCTAGTCATGCTTTGCGTAACCAACTGTTATCGCAATTAAAAAGCGACCTATCCACAGGAAAACGCGCCTTAATAAAAACAACAATAATAAATTATATATATAACTAATCTCTTATATTAAGGCTTATCAAAGCCCCTAGATTTGATCATCCAGTAATACAAACGCGTTGACGGAGTCCACCAGAGTCTTTAGAATCGCGCGTCCAAAGTCATGTGGGATTAAAACGATGAAGCGTACCTTTCAACCAAGTGTTATCAAGAGAAAGCGCACCCACGGATTTCGAGCGCGCATGGCAACAAAAGGCGGTCGCCTTGTCATAAAGCGTCGCCGTGCGAAAGGCCGAAAGGTATTGTCTGCTTAAGCTGAGGCATCTATTGACCTCACTTTGAGTTGACGAACCGATGGCAAGTCCCACGAAGTCTCTTTCTTCCCACCATCGCATGCGCAGCAGCGCCGAATTTGATTCGGTGTTCAAAACACCGAGTGAAAAAGTCCACAGTACAAGCTTCTTGGTATTAGCGAAACATCTCAGCGGTACACCTGGCACACTTGGATTGGTCGTTGGTAAAAAGAATATTCCAAAAGCAGTCGCCCGCAATCGGTTCAAACGAATTGTTAGGGAATCTTTTCGGCACCTTAAAACACGCAATATTGACTACGTTGTGTTAGCGAAGCGACCACCAAAAACGGAAACCAAGAAAACCCTCAGACGCGCGCTGGATGATGCGTTTTTGAAAATCGCCGCTGCAGGGGCGCCCGATGATCAGTAAATTGATGATGATCGTGATCAAGGGCTATCAATTCTTTATCAGTCCTATCATTGGGCCCCGCTGTCGTTTTGCACCCACTTGTTCTCAATACGCACTGGAGAGTTTTGAAAAGCACGGCTTTTTTCGAGGTCTTGTTTTAAGTTTGAAACGCATTGGTAAATGCCACCCTTTTCATGCCGGCGGCGTTGATGAAGTACCCGAGATAAGCGAAAGGTAACGGTAATGGATTATCAGAGAATTTTAATTTTTATGGGTTTGGCGGTCACCGGTTACTTGCTCATGCTGGCTTGGCAGGAAGATTACGGTCATCAAGCCACTCGAACACAAGTTGAGTCCAGCACCACGGCAACGGTTGATGCTTTTCCATCAGCGCCTGCAGCCGCTGGTGGAGAGTCTCCCGCCCAAACGCTTTCGTCTGATACTTTTATTCCAAATGTAGAGGCCGCGCCGACATCCGTGCCGAGCACTTTGAGCGCCAATATCGTGCACGTTCAAACCGATGTCTTCAGCATCGACATTGATTTGCTGGGCGGCGATATCGTTTCTTTGGCGCTGCCAAAATATCCCGCGGCGCTGGTTGAGCCAGATCGACCCTTAAAACTAATGGATTCCGGTAACCAGTATGTTGCCCAAAGCGGCTTAATTGGACCCGATGGCACGGATAAGAATGGTGCCCGCCCGAATTATGAAACGAGTGCTGGGAACTTCGAGCTCAAAACAGGCCAATCCGAGCTCGAGGTTGTCCTCACGCCGAGATACCCTGACGAGAACGGCGTACGAATTTCTAAAATATTCACCTTTAAGCCGCAAAACTACTTGATCGATGTGCGTTATGAAATCACGAACGGCTCAAACAGCCCGGTGAATATGGCGTTTTTCGGACAAATTAAACGCGATGGTAGACCGCCTTTATTTCAAGTTGATAATGCTATGGGACTACAGCCCTATCTCGGTATTGCAACGCGCACACAAGAAGACCTGTATGACAAAATTGACCTATCCGATTTAGAAGATGGGGCTTACCAGCAAGATTTTACAGGTGGTTATATTGCGTTTCTTCAACACTATTTCTTAAGTGCCTGGGTCCCCACCCAATCCGACTCGGTTCGTTATTATGCGCGTGCTTTGAATGTTACGGCTGAGCCAGAACAAAACCTATATACCTTAGGGTTCACATCGGGCGTTTTAACCGTCGCACAAGGCGGGCGTGGACAACTGGGCGGATCCTTCTACGCCGGTCCTAAAAACCAAGCAACCTTGGCCGAAATTTCTAAAGGCCTTGATTTAACGGTCGATTACGGTTTTCTTTGGTTTATTGCGCAACCGCTATTCTCGGCGCTGACGTGGATTCACTCTTTGGTGAATAACTGGGGTTTTGCCATTATTTTACTTACGGTTTGCGTTAAAACCCTGCTGTATCCGCTGTCAGCAGCAAGCTTTAAATCAATGGCAAAGATGCGTAAGTTGCAGCCAGAAATGGTTCGATTGAAAGAGCGGTATGGCGAAGACCGGCAAAAATTCAGTCAAGCGATGATGGAGTTGTACAAAAAAGAAGGCGCGAACCCCCTCGGCGGTTGCCTACCGATTCTGCTTCAAATGCCCGTATTTTTAGCGCTGTATTGGACCCTTATGGAGAGTGTTGAGCTGCGTCATGCGCCTTTTATTCTCTGGATTGACGACTTGTCGGTTATGGATCCTTTCTTCGTCCTGCCGATTCTAATGGGCATATCGATGTATTTGACCCAAATGATGCAGCCGGAACCACCAGATCCGGTTCAGGCTAAAGTGTTCAAGTTTATGCCGATTATTTTCACCGTTTTTTTCCTCTGGTTCCCGTCCGGCTTGGTTTTGTACTGGCTGATTAACAACATCCTTTCTGTGTTGCAGCAACTTTATGTTACGCGCCAGCTTGAAAACGCACCCAGAGCCTAGTACCTCCGATGCGCTAGCGACGATTGTTGCTGAAGCAACACCTTCGGGCCACGCTGGTATCTCGGTAGTGCGGCTCTCGGGGGCAAGCGCCCTCACCATCGCGCAGGGTGTCGCAGGACGAATCAGTAAACCCAGGCACGCTTATTTTCGATCGCTTAAGACCGCGAGCGGTCGGGTGTTTGATCAGGGCGTGGTCTTGTATTTCCAGGCACCAAATTCTTTTACGGGCGAGGACGTCGTTGAATTTCAGGGCCATGGCGGCCCCATCGTGGTCAGCACACTGATTCAAACTTGCGTTGAAATGGGCGCTAAAATGGCGCGGCCCGGCGAATTTAGTGAGCGGGCTTTCTTGAATGACAAGATGGACTTAGTGCAACTTGAGGGTGTGGCCGACCTGATCGCGAGCGCGTCCGAGCAAGCTGCAAAAAGTGCTCTAGGATCTTTAACGGGCGTTTTTTCAAAAGCAGTCAATGCGCTGGTTACCTCCGTGATTGAACTTCGGATTTACATCGAGGCGTCGATCGATTTCCCGGAAGAGGAGATCGATTTTCTAGCCGAGCCCTTTGTGCTAGAGCGAATAACAAGGATCGATGCGCAATTGCAGCAAATTTTAAAGCAGGCTGAGCAAGGTCGAAGGCTGCAGGCGGGGTTTTCAATTGCGCTCGTTGGGTCACCGAACGCAGGTAAATCCAGTGTTTTAAACCGGTTTTCAGGCCAAGACAGTGCAATTGTGACGGCGATTCCCGGCACGACACGGGATGTGATTCGTGAGCAGCTACTGTTGGATGGCTACCCGATCCAAATTGCTGACACAGCAGGTATTCGTGAAGCCATGGATGCGATCGAGCAAGAAGGCATAGCACGTTCGCGCCAAACGGCTTTAATGGCCGATCTGTGTTTATGGATAATCGATGTAACGGCACTGGATCTAACGCCCTTGAATCTTTGCCGCAGTGTACTTGAGCAGAACTTGATCGCCGCCCAGGCGGGTTTGTTTGAGGATGATGCGACAGTTAAGCGATTGGTTGTGTTGAATAAAATGGATTTATTGCCTGAAACGATGCAGCGCGCGCTATCGGATTTGTTGGCAGGGGATTCCCATACCTTTCTCGTGTCCGCTAAGACCGGTCTCGGCTGGGACCATTTAGCGTCGGGCATTAAGCAGATGGTGGGTGTTGGCGATGATTCGGAGTCGTTATTTTCGGCCAGGACCCGCCATATCGTTGCCTTAACCGAAGCTGCCCAGTATTTGACTCAGGCGAAAAAGAGTTTGTTGGCAGGTTTGCCGGGAGAGTTGATGGCGGAAGACCTGAAGCAGGTCCAAATTGCGCTGGGTGAAATTACTGGGCAAGTCACGAGTGATGATCTGCTCGGGAAAATCTTCAGCAGTTTTTGTATCGGTAAGTAAGGATCCATTGTAAGGCTTGGGATCCGAGCCAAAGCGTCCTAACATTGCGATGTGGCTTGGCGATTCGCAGTCGTGCTGCAACCCGTTGTTATTAGGAACGCGGTCGTCATTCTAATAGTGTGTTGTCGCTGAATAACGGCTCGAGCGCCGTCACACGCATTGGGCCCGATAGGGGTAACCATTAATTCGAGGGTAGTGCATTGCAAGAGACATTTGATGTGATTGTTGTGGGTGGAGGCCATGCTGGTAGCGAAGCGGCCTTGGCGGCTGCGCGCATGGGCGCTGAAACACTACTGGTGACCCAGAATATCGAGACCTTGGGTCAAATGTCCTGTAATCCGGCCATCGGCGGGATTGGCAAAAGTCATTTGGTTCGAGAAATTGATGCTTTGGGCGGGGTGATGGCGGAAGCTGCAGATGCTGCTGGCATTCACTTCAGGGTGTTGAATGCCCGAAAAGGCCCTGCGGTGCGAGCGACAAGAGCCCAAACAGATCGGCAATTGTACAAACAATTTATTCGGGCTCGACTGGAAAACCAGCCCAGGCTTAGAATTTTTCAACAATCGGTTGATGACCTGGTCGTTGAGGGGGATCGAGTCGTGGGGGTCGTCACCCAAATGCAACAGCGCTTTATGGCCCGCTCGGTCATTTTGACGGTGGGCACTTTTTTAGGTGGGATCATTCATGTTGGCTTAAACCAGCAAAGTGGTGGCCGCGCTGGGGATTCTGCTTCAAACCGTTTGGCGGATCGTTTAAGAGAGCTGCCCTTTGCGGTTGGTCGTTTAAAAACAGGTACGCCGCCTCGGGTTGATGCGCGCAGCGTCGATTTCAGTACGCTTACGCCGCAACCGGGAGATCAGCCGACCCCCAAGATGTCATTTTGGTCTGCCGATGGGTGCCACCCTGAGCAAGTGCCTTGTTACATTACGCATACTACAGAGAAAACCCACGATATTATCCGAGCAGGGCTCGATCGTTCACCCTTGTACTCTGGTGTGATTGACGGCATCGGGCCACGTTATTGTCCCTCCATTGAAGATAAGATCGTACGCTTTGCGGATAAAACCGCTCACCAAATTTTCATCGAACCTGAAGGTCTTAATACCCACGAGCTTTACCCAAATGGGATCTCCACCAGCCTACCTTATGATGTTCAGGTTGAGCTGTTACGGAGCATCCCGGGGTTTGAATCCGCGCACATCACGCGACCGGGTTATGCGATTGAGTACGATTATTTTGAGCCAAAAGAGCTCAAATCGTCTTTAGAAACCAAGCATTTAAACGGTTTGTTTTTTGCAGGCCAGATCAATGGCACAACCGGTTACGAAGAAGCCGGCGCTCAGGGTATCTTGGCTGGCATTAATGCCGTCTTACAAGCTCGGGGTGATCCAGCCTGGTCGCCTGCACGATCGGAGGCCTACATTGGCGTCCTGGTTGATGATCTGATCACCCTTGGCACCTTAGAGCCTTATAGAATGTTTACCAGCCGAGCAGAATATCGGCTCATCCTTCGGCAAGACAATGCCGATCAAAGGCTGTGCGCCGCCGCTCGGACATTCGGGTTGTTGTCGGATGAACAGTTTGAGGCCTTCGAGCAAAAACAAGAAGCGATAGAATCGTTAAAAGGTGAGATGAAATCCGCCTTGGTGTTTGCAGGTAATGCCGCAGTGGACGCTGTTTTGAGTGAGCCGATGCATAAGGAGTATCGTTTATCGGAGTTGATCAAGCGTCCAGAAGTGAATCTACCCGATTTACTGAAGGCCGCTGGACGGCCGCTCCCCGAGTCAGAGGTTATTGAGCAGGTTGAAATTGAGTTTAAGTATCAAGGTTATATCGACCGGCAAACCCAAGAAATCTCTAGGCTCAAAGCGCAGCAAGGGCTCGCGATTCCCTTGGACCTCGATTATTCGTCGATTTCGGGTCTTTCGAATGAAGTCAGGCAAAAACTGGCGCAGGTAAAGCCTGAGAATATCGGTCAGGCGGGTCGAATTTCTGGCGTGACGCCCGCTGCGGTTTCATTGCTCTTGGTTCATTTAAAACGTAAGGGCGGCCTAACCAAGCGGGCAGCGGCCATTTGAGCTTAGAAACTGAATTAGCGGATGGGTTGCAGGCCTTTGCGGCACAACAACAAATGCGACCGAGTTTCTCGCTGGATGTGTTTGCGGTAGAAGATGCCTTCTTAAATTATCTTCGATTGCTGCAGCATTGGAACAAGGCGTTCAACTTGACGGCGATACGAGATGATCGCGGCCAGGTCATCCGCCATCTGCTGGACTCGCTCGCTATTCTGCCCTTCGTTTCCGGGGATCAAATCATTGATGTTGGCACGGGTGCGGGTCTGCCGGGCATTCCGCTGGCGATTTGTTTACCGAACCAAGACTTTGTACTGGTCGATTCAAACAGTAAAAAAACAAGATTCTTAACGCAGGCTAAGGTCGCGCTGGGCCTTCAAAACCTGACGGTGATCCATAACCGGGTTGAAGCAATCCCAGTGGGCGGCTTTGATCAAGTGCTCTGCCGAGCCTTCAAACCATTGCAGCGTCTGGTCCCCGCAATAAAACACTTGCTGAAGGAAGATGGCGTTATACTCGCAATGTTGGGCAAATCGCCCGAAGCTGAGGTCTTGCACCAGTTGGACTTGCAAGCCACAACCAAGCTGTGGCCCTTGTCGGTGCCTGGTCTGCAGGAGGACCGGTTCCTGATTGAAATCAGGCCGCGATCAGAACGTCTATGAATTACCACGTGAATCGATCAAGGAGCCACAGTTGAAAGTCTTTGCAGTGGTCAATCAAAAAGGCGGGGTTGGAAAAACCACAACCTCGGTTAATTTAGCAGCTTGTCTTGCGGCCATGCGGCGTCGCGTTTTACTCATCGATCTAGATGCCCAAGGCAACGCAACGATGGGTTGCGGGGTGAATAAGGCTGCGCTGACAGAATCAGTGTACGACGTACTGATCCTAAATCATGATTTACAGGACGTGATGGTTGATGGGGCTGGGGGCTTAAAGGTTGTTGGCGCGAACGCGGACTTGACCGGTGCCGAAATCGACCTACTGGATCTACCGGTGCCGAAATCGACCTATTGGACCTTGAAGACCGGGAGTACCGACTAAAATCGGCTTTAGGCCGTGCAAGGGATGAATTTGATTATGTGGTCATTGATTGTCCACCCGCGTTGAACCTGCTCACCATTAATGCGCTTACGGCGGCAACGAGCCTGATTATCCCGATGCAATGCGAGTACTATGCACTTGAAGGGTTGTCCGCCCTGGTTGAAACCATCAAACGCGTTGTTGCGCACCTCAACCCAAGCTTACAGATTGAGGGCATTGTTAGGACGATGTTTGATCCGCGCAACAGCTTAACGAAAGATGTTTCTGAGCAATTACAACAACATTTTGGTGATAAATTGTATCGAACAGTGATTCCTAGAAACGTGCGTTTAGCCGAGGCGCCCAGTCATGGGCTGCCGATCGTGGCTTATGACCCCACGTCTTCTGGTGCCAAGGCCTACCTTGCGCTTGCGGGAGAGTTGGTCCGGCGCGAACAGGATGCGGCATCCTTAATGGTTCTTGGCGCGCAAGACGCAGTGACCCAAACCGATTAATCAATATTAGGACATTCGTAAGTCGGGTGTTCTAGGGAGCAATAACATGGCGGGTAAAAAGAGGGGGTTGGGGCGCGGATTAGATGCACTGCTCGGTCCAACGCCAGTGGTGGCAACGGTTGATGATGCGGCTAAAAATGCGGGTGTAAACGACGTTCCACTTGATCAGGAGACCCTGCGCCTCATTCCAGTCGAGTGGATTCAGCCGGGTCGTTTTCAACCAAGACACCAATTCGATGTCGAGAAACTTGAAGAACTCGCGGCCTCCATTCGGCTGCATGGCATTATGCAACCCATTTTAGTTCGCCAGATTGAAGCGAGCCGCTTTGAATTAATTGCTGGTGAGCGACGCTGGCGAGCAAGCCAGCTCGCAGGCTTAGACCAGCTGCCCTGTTTGATTAAATCAGTTGAGCCGAAGAATCAGTTGGCTCTGGGGTTGATTGAGAATATTCAGCGAGAAAACCTGAATCCCCTTGAAGAAGCGCGCGCTCTGAGCCGCTTGGTAGAAGAGTTTTCACTAACCCACCAGGAAGTGGGTGACGCGGTGGGTAAAAGTCGAACCGCCGTAAGCAATGCAATTCGGTTATCGAAGTTGGGCGGCATTGCCGCTGAGATGCTGTTGGCCGGTCAATTAGAGATGGGTCACGCGAGGGCGCTACTGACCTTAGAGCCAGAAGCCCAGGGCCAAATTGCCCGCCAAATTGTGGCCAAGCAACTCACCGTTAGGCAGACTGAAAACTTGGTGAAGCGGCGACTGGCGCCGGCCGTCGAAACGTCCGTTGTTCGGCAAGATGCAGATGTTGCTCGTTTAGAACATCGATTGTCTGAGTATTTTGGGCAGGCGGTTAAACTTAAAAAGAAAGGGGCGCGTAAAGGCCAGTTGATCATCGACTATAATTCTTTTGACGAGCTCGAAGGGGTTTTAAACCGAGCTGGTTTTTCTCAGCAAGACCGTAATTAACCAATCCGAGTGAAAACCGAATTTCTTCAAGGATAAAGTTGAAGGTCGATCCTAATATCTCTATACTCTGCCCGCCGAAAACTGGGTCCGAAGTGGGTGTTGTAAGACGGAAGATGGCCCTGAAGGGGCGACATGTTTAAGTGGCAGGGACTGTTGAAGTCGGCGCTGAGGATACATTTTGTTTTGGTGGTTGTGGCAGTTTGCATTGCCTTAATCACTGGGTGGAGCGCAACATGGTCTGGGATTTTGGGTCTGGTGATCGCCGGTATTGCGGCAACTGCTCAGGGGTTCTTGCTAGACGCTAACGGTTTTAGCGCGCTTTGGTGGTCGCAGGGGGTAAAGTGGCTGCTGCTCGGACTGGGCACCATAGGGGTTTTGAATACTTGGCCCCAGCTGATGCTACCCGGTTTTTTAATTGGAGCGGTTGTAAGCCAATTGATTTGGGCTCGAGTGGGGATACAGCGTGCGAAGGCGCTTAGGACGGGACGGTAACCCGTGAGAATCGTTCTGCTAAAGCAGAACCAGTAGAAGGTTTGACCACCATACGGTTGGCGGTTGAAGAACGAATTAGGGGTTAGGGACGCAATGGCAAGCAACGCGCCAACATCACAAGAGTATATTCAACACCATTTGACTAATTTGACCTATGGTCAACTGCCCGACGGCTCATGGGGTATCGCCCATAGCCCCGAAGAAATCAAACAAATGGGTTTTTATGCGATTAACCTAGACACAATGATTTGGTCTGTGGGCTTAGGGTTTGTTTTCTTAGCGCTCTTCATTACGGCAGCGCGTCATGCAACCGCCGGCGTGCCGGGCACCCTTCAAAACCTTTGTGAAATGACGGTTGAGTTCGTTGAAACCAATATTGCGCAGGTGTTTGGTAATCGCCCGAACGCGTTAATTGGGCCCTTGTCGCTGACAATTTTGGTTTGGGTCTTCTTAATGAACTTGATGGACTTGATCCCAGTTGATTTTATCCCGCATGCTGCGGCGCTGGCCGGCGTGCCCTATTTCAAGGTCGTTGCAACGACCGATCCAAATGCGACCCTCGGCATGTCCATTGGGGTCTTCATTTTGGTGCTGTACTATAATTTCAAGATCAAAGGGGCCAAAAAGTTTGGCGCGGGTCTTGTCACCCACCCGATCCCACACTGGTCAATGTATTGGTTTAATTTGATTCTCGAAACCGTCGACATGATCGCAAAACCCTTGTCTCACGGCTTACGTTTGTTCGGTAATTTGTATGCTGGCGAGATGATTTTTATCCTAATTGCACTGCTGCCGTTTTACGCGCAGTGGGCTTTATCGCTGCCCTGGGCGATCTTTCATATTCTAATTATAGGATTACAGGCATTCGTTTTCATGATCTTGACCATCGTCTATTTGACGCAAGCGCATGACACGGGTGAACACTAAACGAACGGTTAAAAGTAAACGAGGAGCGAACGATGAATGAAGCACAGGCGCTAATTTTTATAGCGGGCGGTATCTTAATGGGTTTGGCTGCAATCGGCAGTGGTGTGGGTATCGGGATGTTGGGCGGTAAATATTTGGAAGGCGTTGCACGTCAGCCAGAATTACAGCCTATGTTGTTGACCCAATTGTTCATCGTGTTGGCATTGGTCGATGCGGTACCGATTATTGGCGTAGGTATTTCGCTTTATATGATTTTTGCCCTTTAGGTTTTATCCGAAGAACTGATCATCGAAGAGGTGACGCGTGAATATTAATCTTACCATGTTGGGTCAGCTCATTGCTTTTGTGATGTTTGTGGTCTTTTGCATGCGCTATGTCTGGCCGCCGCTCACAGAAATGATGCGAACGCGCCAGAAATTGATTGCAGATGGCTTGGAAAATGCCTCGAGAGCGGAGCAGCAACTCCTGCAAGCGAACGAGTCCGCAGCCAATGAGCTTGAAGCCGCAAAGCGAGAAGCGGGCGAATTGATTACGCAGGCGAGAAGCCGAGCGAATCAGATCGTTGATGAAGCGAAGGATCAAGCAAAAGAAGAAGCCAAGCGCATCATCGATGGCGCTCAGGAGTCAATTGATCAAGAGATCAGTCGGGCTCGAGAATCCTTGCGCGCGCGCGTGAGTGATTTGGCGGTTGAAGGTGCTGAGAAGATCTTGTCGCAATCGATTGATCGCGCGGCGCACGAGGCGATGTTAACGAAGCTTTCACAAGAGCTTTAGGAGACCCGATGGCTGAAGCAGAATTAGCAACCGTCGCCAGGCCCTATGCTCGCGCCGCGTTTGCAACCGCATTAGAGGAAGCCGATGGCCTAGTCAGCTGGTCAAGAATGTTGGCGCTCCTTGGCGCGGCCGTCGTTGAACCTGCCGTTGAGCGTATGCTCGATAATCCTGCCAATTCTGGATTGGTCGCAGCCCAATGGTTGACCGACCTTATGGGTGATGATCTAACCGCCTCGGGGGCGAACTTCGTTAAAGTACTGGCTGATTTCGATCGTTTGGCGTTGATCGCAACGATTGCTGAGCAATATGAAGTGCTCAAAGCAAACCATGAAAAAACGGTTGAGGTCGCGATTGTCAGTGCTTATGAATTGTCGGGCCCTGAACAGGACGCGCTCAAAGATGCCTTAAATCGTCGGCTGCAAAGAACCGTTGAATTAGAAACTGAAACTGACAGCTCATTGCTGGGTGGTGTGGTCATCCGAACCGAGGATACCGTCATTGATGACTCGGTCCGCGGAAAACTGCAAAAACTGGCGGGAACGCTACAGTAAATTAACACTCTTGAGGTGCGAAACATGCAACAACTGAATCCTTCAGAAATTAGCGACATTATAAAACAGAGAATTGCGCGGCTCGACGTGACCTCTGAAGCCCGAAACGAAGGCACGATCGTTAGTGTGTCTGATGGGATCGTTCGAATTCATGGCTTAGCCGATGTCCAGAATGGCGAGATGATTGAATTTCCGGGCAACCTCTTTGGGTTTGCTTTGAACCTTGAGCGTGATTCTGTGGGCGCCGTTGTTTTAGGCGACTATAAAGTGCTTAAAGAAGGCCAAACAGCACGCTGCACAGGTCGAATTCTGGAAGTGCCAACCGGGCCGGAGCTTTTGGGCCGCGTTGTGGATGCACTCGGTAATCCGATCGATGGCAAGGGGCCGATTAATACCAAGCAAACCGCGCCGGTTGAAAAAGTTGCGCCAGGCGTGATTGCCCGTCAGCACGTTGATCAGCCAGTTCAAACCGGACTGAAATGTATCGATTCAATGATTCCTGTTGGACGGGGTCAGCGCGAATTGATTATTGGTGACCGGCAAACGGGTAAAACCGCAATTGCCATTGACGCGATCATTAATCAGCAAAAGTCTGGTATTAAGTGCGTTTATGTCGCCATCGGCCAGAAAGTATCCTCCATCGCAAACGTTGTGCGTACGTTAGAAGAGCACGGCGCGATGGAAAATACGATTGTCGTTGCTGCTGGCGCGTCGGATCCTGCAACCATGCAGTATATCGCGCCCTACTCCGGTTGCACGATGGGTGAGTACTTCAGAGATATCGGTGAAGATGCCCTGATTATTTATGACGATTTAACCAAGCAAGCCTGGGCGTATCGTCAAATCTCTTTGTTGCTGCGTCGACCACCTGGTCGAGAAGCGTATCCCGGCGATGTATTCTACTTGCACTCGCGGTTACTCGAGCGTGCCGCACGGGTCAATGCGGATTACGTCGAACAATTTACCGGCGGCGCGGTAAAGGGCAAAACAGGGTCTTTAACGGCGCTGCCGATTATTGAAACCCAGGCCGGTGATGTTTCGGCGTTCGTTCCGACCAATGTGATCTCGATTACCGATGGTCAAATCTTTTTGGAAAGTGACAAGTTCAATTCGGGCGAACGGCCTGCGATGAATCCGGGCATTTCGGTCTCTCGTGTGGGTGGTGACGCCCAGATGAAATTTATGTCGAAGATTTCTGGTGGCATTAAGTTGGCTTTGGCACAGTATCGAGAACTGGCTGCGTTTTCACAGTTTGCATCCGATTTGGATGAAGCAACCCGCCGGCAGCTAGAGCACGGCGAGCGCATTAATGAGCTGATGAAGCAAAAACAGTATGCGCCAATGACCGTGTCCGAGATGGGTGTGGTGTTGTTTGCAGCAAACGAACGATTCTTGCAAGACGTGCCAGTCGATAAAGTCTTAGATTTCGAAGCGGCTCTGCTGAGCTATATGCACGCAGAGCACGGCGATTTTATGGCCCAAGTTGATCGCGAAGGCGCCTACAACGATGAGGTCGTTGCGACCATGCGGTCAGCAGTTGAAGCGTTTAAAAAGACTCAAACCTACTAATCGTTCTCGATTAGCACAGCAGAGAATGCTATGGCGAATGCAAAAGAGCTAAGAAAACAAATCGGCAGTGTTAAAAACACGCAGAAGATTACCCGTGCGATGCAAATGGTTGCTGCGAGTAAAATGCGCAAAGCCCAAGAACGCATGGCGCGGGGTCGGCCCTACTCTGATCAGATTCGATCGGTGATCAGCCATATGGCGAACGCCTCGAGCGAGTATCCCCATCAGTTCATGCGCGAGCGGGCTGTTGCAAGGGTGGGCTACATTGTCGTCACCACAGATAAAGGCCTTTGCGGTGGTTTGAACGTCAACCTTTTGAAAGCCACGATTGCGCATATGAGGCAGTGGGCTGAACAGGGCGTAGAAGCGGATTTGTGTTTGATTGGTAACAAAGGGATCCAGTTTTTTCGAACCTACGGCGGGCGAGTGTTGGCCGCGAGCCAACATTTAAGCGAAACCCCGGCGGTTGATGATTTGATTGGTTCGATCAAAGTCATGTTGGATGCCTTTGAAGACGGCAAGGTCGATAAGATCTTTTTATCGAATAACGTGTTTGTGAATACAATGGTGCAACAACCAACGGTCGCGCAGTTGGTGCCGCTGGATCCAACCGAAGACACAGGCCTTCAACATCGTTGGGACTATCTGTATGAACCCGATGCACGCGAGTTAATCGATGGGCTATTGAAGCGTTATTTGGAAGCGCAGGTTTATCAAGCGGTCGTTGAAAACGTGGCCTGCGAGCAGGCTGCAAAAATGGTCGCCATGAAAAGTGCGACCGACAACGCCGGCGATTTGATCGATGAGCTCGAGCTGATTATGAACAATGCACGACAATCTGCGATCACGCAGGAAATTTCTGAAATTGTAAGTGGTGCTGCAGCAGTTTAAGACAGCACCGCAGGAAAAAAAGAGAGGATAGATCATGGGTAGTGGACGAATTGTTCAAGTCATTGGTGCGGTAATCGATGTTGAGTTCCCAAGGGAAGACGTGCCGGGTGTGTATGACGCACTGATTGTTCCCAGCAGTAATCTGACGCTTGAGGTTCAGCAGCAGTTGGGTGATGGCGTTGTTCGAACCATTGCCATGGGGAGCTCAGACGGCATTAGCCGAGGACTTGAAGTCACCAATACCAATGAGCCCATTATGGTGCCGGTGGGTCAAGAAACCCTCGGTAGAATCATGGATGTTTTGGGGAACCCCATTGATGAAAAGGGCCCGATTGGCGAGCAGCAGCGCATGGCGATCCATCGAGATCCGCCCTCTTATGAAGAGCAAGCAGGTGGTCGTGATCTTCTAGAAACCGGCGTTAAGGTCATCGACCTGATCTGCCCGTTTGCAAAAGGCGGTAAAGTTGGCCTCTTCGGCGGTGCCGGCGTGGGTAAGACCGTCACCATGCTTGAGCTGATTAACAATATCGCGAAAGAACACAGCGGGCTGTCTGTGTTTGCAGGTGTTGGCGAACGAACCCGAGAAGGCAACGACTTCTATCACGAAATGGGCGACGCTGGCGTTTTGGACAAGATTTCGATGGTCTTTGGCCAGATGAATGAGCCCCCCGGAAACCGGCTCCGCGTTGCCTTGTCTGGCCTCACCATGGCGGAGAAATTCCGCGATGATGGCAAAGACGTTTTGTTCTTTGTCGACAATATCTATCGGTATACCTTAGCGGGAACCGAAGTATCGGCGCTGCTGGGCCGAATGCCATCAGCGGTGGGTTATCAGCCAACACTGGCTGAAGAGATGGGGGTCTTGCAGGAACGAATCACGACCACAAAATCCGGCTCGATTACCTCGATCCAAGCGGTCTATGTGCCAGCGGATGACTTGACCGATCCCTCTCCTGCCACCACCTTCGCGCATTTGGACTCAACGGTCACCTTGTCTCGTGATATTGCCTCGCTTGGTATTTATCCCGCGGTGGATCCGCTGGATTCAACCTCCAGGCAGCTCGATCCCTTGGTTGTGGGTCAAGAGCATTACGATGTGGCGCAGGGCGTACAAAGCGTTTTGCAGAAATATAAAGAGTTGAAAGACATCATCGCGATTTTGGGCATGGACGAACTCTCTGAAGAAGATAAGTTGACGGTCTATCGGGCTCGAAAGATCAGTCAATTCTTCTCCCAGCCCATGCACGTGGCTGAAGTCTTTACCGGTACCCCCGGGGTTTACGTGCCTTTGTCAGACACGATTCGCAGCTTTAAAGGCATTCTCGAAGGCGATTATGATGATTTGCCAGAGTCGGCTTTCAGCATGGTGGGTAGTATCGAGCAAGCGATCGAGAAAGCAAAAACACTCTAAGCCGGAAATCGGATTAGCAAGGATAAGATATGGCCGCCTCCGTACATTGCAGTATTGTTAGCGCAGAGCAGGAAATTTTTTCTGGTTTGGTTGAGATGGTCGTGGCGACTGGGACGATGGGCGAGCTCGGGATACTGCCTGGTCACGCGCCTTTGTTGAGCGGCATCAAACCGGGGCCGATTAAATTGGTTTTGGAAGGGGGCGTAGATGAAATCTTTTTCGCCTCCGGCGGCTTTATCGAAGTCCAGCCAACGTCGATCACGGTTTTGGCCGATACGGCGATCCGAGCGGACAACATTGATGAAGCGGCAGCGGCCGAAGCTGAGCGCAAAGCGCAGGCCGAGCTTTTGGATCAACGTGCGGAAGTTGATTTCGCGCGGGTGACAGCTGATCTTCAAGAGCAAGCAGCCATGTTGCGCACCGTCCGAAAAATGCGAGACCAGAAAAACAGAGTTTGATATCGGCAGAACCCAGATTGAAAACGGCAATGTGTCGTAATGCCAGACATCAAGCGCTTAGCGGTTTTTTTGTAGCGTCTTGTTTGTAACCCACCGATAAAACCTCAATCTAGCGCTCAGTCCGCGGTGGTTCCCTCGCTGCTGGCGCGGTAAACTCTCATGATGAATACGCCCCTCGAAATTTGTATCTTAGCTGCCGGCAAAGGCACTCGCATGAAGACTTTGGTCCCTAAAATGCTTCAGCCGATTGCTGGCGCGCCGATGATTGCCCACGTGGTTTCAACTGCGCGGGCCCTGAAGGCGACCAAAACCCATTTGGTGGTTTCAGAAGACCATGCTGGCCTGAAAGCCGCTATCGAAGATCAGGGTGATTTGAATTGGGTGGTTCAAACAGAACAGCTCGGCACCGGTCACGCCGTGCAACAAGCGGCGCCATTCATCAACGGCGATGCTGCGGTGCTGGTGTTGTTGGGTGATGTACCGCTCCTGGCGCGAGAAACGCTTCAGCCTTTATTTGAGGATCCAGCGGACGTTGCGGTGCTCACCGTTAATTTACAAAACCCCGCAGGCTATGGCCGGATTCAACGTAATGCGGAAGGGCAGGTCCTCGGGATTGTTGAGGATAAAGATGCAACGGCAGCCGAGCGCAGCATAACTGAGATCAATACGGGCATTTTCAGAATTAACCCAGGCTTACTGCCGGGCCTCTTGGCACCGTTATCGAATGATAATGGGCAAGGGGAGTATTACCTGACGGATATCATCTCGATTGCGGTGCACCAAGGCCTGACGGTTGCTTCTGTAACGACCGATCAGGCTGAGGCGGTCAGTGGCGTGAATGACCTGGTTCAGCTCGCCGCAGCGGAGCGGTTTTTCCAACGCCGACAAGCGCAGCAATTGATGCGTGCGGGCGTTCGGATGTTGGATCCGGCGAGGGTTGATATTCGGGGTGCTGTGAGCTTTGGTCGTGACGTGGTGCTGGATGTGAATACTGTCCTTGAAGGTCCGTGTCAGATTGGTCATGGCGTTGTGATCGAAGCTGGGAGTGTGATTAAAAATAGCGTGGTTGGGGATAACAGCCTGATAAAATCGCATTCATCGCTGGAAGGTGCAAGTCTTGCCCAAGACTGTCAGGTTGGACCCTATGCCAGATTACGACCGGGCGCGGTATTAGGTGCTGGCGTGGCGATTGGCAATTTTGTCGAAGTGAAGCAAACCACAATGGGGCCGGGCAGCAAGGCCAGTCATTTAAGTTACTTGGGCGACGCCACCATTGGCGCCCGGGTCAACATTGGCGCGGGCACCATCACCTGTAATTATGATGGCGTGAATAAGTGGCAGACCATTTTAGAAGATGAGGTGTTTGTCGGCTCCAACACCGCCCTTGTTGCACCCGTGACCGTGGGTCAAGGCGCGACCATTGGCGCAGGGTCGACCATTACTGGCGTGATTCCAGATGCTGCGCTCGGCGTCGCGCGGGGCCGTCAGCGTAACATTGACGCTTGGCCGCGTCCTGAAAAGGTGCTGGATGCACCGGGTCTTGTTAAAAAATCGGCTAAGACAAAGGTTGGAGATTAAGCGATGTGTGGAATCGTAGGCGCAGCAGCCGAACGAAATGTTGTTGGGATTCTGTTAGAAGGTCTGCAACGATTGGAATATCGTGGTTATGATTCGGCCGGATTAACGGTTCTAAATGCCGAGCAGGATCTCAAGCGCTATCGGGCGGTCGGCAAGGTCCAGGCCTTAAAAGACACCTGCCGAGCTGAGTCGCCTAACGGATCTATTGGAATTGCCCATACCCGCTGGGCTACCCATGGTAAGCCAACGCAAACCAATGCCCATCCACACGTGTCGAGCGATACGGTGTCGCTTGTTCATAACGGCATCATCGAAAACCATGAAGCGCTTCGTCAAGAATTAACCGCGCAAGGCTATCGCTTTGAGTCTGAAACCGACACCGAAGTTATGGCGCATTTAATCCATCACTTGGTTGCCGGCTGTGGTGATTTTCGGCAAGGGGTGACTGAAGCGTTAACCCGTTTAGAAGGCGCCTACGCCATCGCGGTCCAGCATCGTGACTTTCCAGACCGCCTGATTGGCGCCCGGCAGGGCAGTCCGCTGGTGGTGGGTCTTGGGATCGGTGAGAATTTTATTGCCTCAGACCCCCAAGCCCTGCGCCCGGTGACGGATCGGTTCATTTATTTAGAAGAAGGTGAGCTGGTTGAGTTGACGCAAAGCGAAGTGTCGATCTTTGGCGGTCGAGAAGGTTCGGTTGCAAGCCGAGCCGTGACGCTCGATTCCCGAGATGATGCGGCAGATAAAGGCACTTTCCGGCACTTTATGCTGAAGGAAATATACGAGCAACCCAACGCCATTCGTAACACGCTCCAAGGCCGAATCGGTAAAAACAGTATTTTAAGTCAAGCCTTCGGGGTTGAAGCCGGTCTCTTGTTCGAACAAACCCAAGCGGTGCAGATCGTGGCTTGCGGCACCAGTTATTACAGCGCGTTGGTCGCGAAATATTGGGTTGAGGCGTTAACAGGCCTGATTTGCCAAGTTGAGATCGCGAGTGAATGGCGATATCGAACGGTGGCAGTTGCCCCGAACACCCTTTTCTTAACCATATCTCAATCAGGTGAGACCGCCGACACCTTGGCCGCCTTGCGGCAGTCAAAGTCTATAGGGTATTTAGGCAGCCTGTGCATTTGTAATGTGCCCAACAGTTCGTTGGTCCGTGAGTCGGATCTGTGTTTGATGACCGAAGCCGGCACGGAAATCGGCGTGGCCTCCACCAAAGCCTTCACCACTCAGCTAGCAGATCTATTGATGTTTGCGATGGCCCTTGGAAAATATCATGGGTTAACGCCCGAGACGGAAAGCGAGCTGGTTCAGGCGCTGCACGACTTGCCAACTCGACTGGAAGAAACGCTTGAGGTTGATCAACAGGTTAAGGCTTGGGCGGAACAATTCATCGCTAAAGATCACGCGTTATTTTTAGGTCGAGGCCTGCATTATCCGATCGCGATGGAAGGCGCGCTGAAACTTAAAGAGATCTCTTATATTCATGCTGAAGGCTATCCAGCGGGGGAGCTCAAGCACGGGCCGCTGGCCTTGGTGGACGAGCAGATGCCGGTGGTTTGTGTGGCGCCTACCGATGAGTTACTCGAAAAAGTGAAGTCTAATTTGCAAGAAGTCGCGGCTCGAGGTGGCTCGCTGTATGTTTTTACCGACCATCAAGCCGATTTTTCAGATTTAAGTGAAACTCAAGTCATTATTCTGCCGACGGTGCACCCGATGCTTGCGCCGATTGCGTTTGTGTTGCCTCTACAGCTTTTGAGTTATCACGTAGCAGTGCTTCGAGGCACGGATGTCGACCAACCGAGGAATCTCGCGAAATCCGTTACTGTTGAATAAAGAAAAATTTCCTGGTTGGTCGCAAACCATATTAAGATTTGAACCATGATTTGTATTAAAACAGAAATACCAAAAGAAATTTGTGAAATAGATGATGAGTTAAAAGCAATTTATCATTCGCATGACACCGTTTGTATTTGGGTTTTCAAATCTAGAGAAGATAGAAATAACTTTATGAATGATACAGTTGGCATGAAGAAAGAAGAGAGAGAAAAACATTATTCAGATAATTATGGGTAAATATAATTTGGTTATGGATACTCCGTTACCGTGGAATGATTTTGAGTAGTGGGGTTTATGATGAATCAGTTTTCCAAGAAGGTAAGAGTCAAGAAAGTATTGGTCATTCTCGGAGTGTTTTTTCTACTCCTACAATTCCAACCGGGAACCAAGTTACTTGATTTATTAACAAACCACGCTACCCAAAATATTTCGACCACGGTCGAATGATTTTGTTTGTAACCGTTTTCAGGAACAAAGATGAAACTTAACATATCAATAAAAACACTTGTATTACTGCAAGGGGTTCTTGTTATAGGGAGTTTATCTGGAGAGATATTTTTTGGAATTGGAACGGAACATATCCTTCCTCTTTACCTTGTTCTCTGGATTGCAACTTGGTTGGAAGTTTCTGCAAATAAAAAATAAGGGAACAGGTACAACCAATTCAAAGCAGTCACCGTGGAAAAACTAAGTTACTAAATCTATCAACAAACCACACGACCCAATATCATTCGACAACAATAGTGAAACGATTATCCACCTGAGGTGCTACCTAACTTTTGAAACCAACTAAAGAATGCTTTTTTTCAGAACAAGATAGACCGAGACAATGTGCGTTAAGCAATAAAAGTTAATTAAAAAGGATCCGCGTGTGGAAGGTTTGGCAGCTGCAGCATTTTGTTTTGGTCTGGTTGGCGTTGTTGCACTGGTTCGACTTGAAAAACTGATTAAAACGTTGAAGGAAAAAGGGGTCCTCGAGCACGATTACAAAGACGAGTAACCAGGGTCTGGCAGCAGTCCCCCAGTACCGCCTGTCAGCGCCTACCCTTTAGTAACATAGATGACTGATTCACTATAACCAATGGGTAGGCTCCACACGACTGCGCGAGCGTCGGGCGCCGCTCTTCTTAATTTGGGCCGAACTCGACTTGCTCTATGACGGTGGTCTTAATGATATCTTCAAAGGAGCCATCGGGCTTGGTTACCACGAGTCGGTCAGAGGATGGGTGGTTTAGTTGGGGGTCGATGCTGCCAGTGACTTCTAACTGTTCACCAGTTTGCCAATGCTTAAAAATGATTTTGTGCATCACA